>JALHOU010000198.1 GCA_022842825.1 Rubrivivax sp. | reverse complement strand
GGCCGCCGCCGTCGCCTGGGTCTCGGGCGCGGCCTCGGCGACCGCGGGTGCGGCGACGGGTGGATCGGCACGGCCGGCGGGCGCACGGCTCGGCGCCATCGCGGCCACCCAGAAGGGAAACGACACCAACCCGACGGAGACCACCTGCGCAGGCGAAATGCGTCGCGCCAGCGGGTTGAGGTTGTGCCAGGCCACCACGCGGGCGACCAGGTCGTCGCTGGGGCGTACGGCGGCCATGTTGGCGCCCATTGTTCGGCGCCCGCGCCGAGCGCCAGCGCCGGAACAACGCGGCGCCGGCCCCTCTGTTCCGACGCAAGCGGACCGCTTGTCCCGGCGCTGGCGTGTCGGCACGGCGCATCAGAAGGGGCGCAGCGGCACGCCCTGCAGCCTCCGGAAGGCGGTTGCGGCCGGGTCGGGCGAGCCGCCGCGCAGGCCTAAGCCGCGTGCCTGCCTTTCACGCGGTACCGGGGCTTGGCCGGACAGGCCTGCGACTTCAGCGGATTCGGGCCACGGGCCGCGGCCGGGGTTGTCCGGATGCGACCCCGGCCCGCGTGGAACAGGGCATGGACACTGTTCAGCACACCCTCAGGCACAACCGGCGCCCCGTACCACGCATGCCACCGCGGCTGGCCTTTGTCATCGGCAGCGGCGGCGTGCGCAGCGCCGCCGCGCTGGGCGTGGCCGGCGCGCTCGCCGAGCACGGCATCCGCCCCGACCTGATCGTCGGCTGCAGCAGCGGCGCACTGATGGGCGCCGTGCTGGCTCAGGGTGTCGAGCCCCGCGCGGCGCTGCAGCTGGCCACCGAACTGTGGTCGGCCGAGCTGACGCAGAAACGCCGCTGGCGCGCCTGGCTCGAACTGGCTTTGCCGCGGCTGGCCGGTTTCGGCCCCGACTTCGCGATGCGCGATGCGCGCGGCATCCAGCGTGCGCTGGAGCGCGCCTTCGGCACCGTGCGCCTGGAGGACCTGCCCACGCCGATGCGCGTGGCCGCCACCGATGCGGCCAGCGGCATGCCGCTGACGTTGATCTCCGGCCCGCTCGTCGACGCGCTGCGCGCCAGCCTGGCGGTGCCCTTCCTGTTCCCGAGCGTGGCCGTGGCCGGGCGACGGCTCGTCGATGGCGCCCTCTCCGACCCGCTGCCGGTGGCCGCCGCCGCCGACGCCGCGGTGCTGCTCACGCTCGGCCTCGAGGGCGCGATGCCGCGCCGTGTGGACCGGGGCTCGCGGCTGGCGGCGCAGGCGACGACGACGCTCATCAACAACCTGCAGGAAGCGCGCCTGAGCGCCATGCGCGCGCGCGGCGCGCGCATCGTCGAGCTGCTGCTGCAGCTCGAGCGCCGCGTCGGCCTGTGGGAGCCGGCCGCGCTGCCCGAAGTCTTCGATGCCGGCTGGCGGGCCGGCGAGCGTGCGCTGCCGCAATTGCGCGCGCTGCTGCAGGCAAGCACCGCCGCCGAGGCGCGTGCCGCCTGACCCGCCCTCGGCCTGCCACGCCGACGCGCACTCATCCGACTCCTCAACCCCGGGCCCCTGCGCCTCGCCAACCATGACCACCGACACCCAGACCACTCCCGCCATCGACACCTCGCGCTACGCCCGCTGCATCGAAGCCAGCAAGCGCATCCGCTGGGACATCGAGGCCGATGTCATCCGCGGCCGCACGTTCGACTTCGGCCAGCACTTCCTGCCCGACGGCCTCTCGCAGGTGAGCACGCTGGAGTTCCTGAAGCCCGAGGAGAAGCGCCTGCTCAGCCAGGTGCAGGGGCGCACCTACGCCAACATGTTCGGCTTGGTCGAGCGCTTCATCGCCGCCAAGATGCTGGAAGTGAGCGCACAGCACGGCCTCGGGGACCAGGTGGCACTGGAGGCGCTGGTGCGCTTCATCGACGAGGAGCTCAAGCACCAGGCGCTGTTTCGCCGCATCGAGGCGATGGTGGCCGAAGGCATGCCCGCGGGCTATCGGTTCGCCGCCGAGCCCAACGCGGTGGCGCAGGCGGTGCTGGGCGCCACCACCTGGGCCGTGCTGGCGCTCACCTGCCACATCGAACTGTTCACGCAGGTGCACTACCGCCAGAGCATCGCGCCCGAGGCCGGCCTGTCACCGCTGTGGAAGGACGTCTTTCTCTTCCACTGGAAGGAGGAGTCGCAGCACGCCATCCTCGACGAGCTGGAGTGGCAGCGCGAGGACGCGCGCCTCACCGACGCCGAACGCGACCGCGCGGTGGACGACCTGATCATGCTGGTGGGCGCGGTGGACGGCCTGCTGCAGCCGCAGGCGCGCGCCGACGCCCTGTACTTCGTGCGCTGCCTGGGCCGCGCACTGCGCGGCGACGAGGAAGTGCGCGTGGCCGGGGCGCTGCTGCGGGCCTACCGCTGGCAGTACATCGTCTCGGGTGTGCAGGACGCGCGCTTCGCGCAGCTGCTCGGCGGCATGGTCAGCACGGCGCAGAGGCAGCGCATCCAGGCGGCGCTGGCGCCGTTGATGCCGTGAACCCGCCGGGATTCCATCCCGCTGGCGGCGACTGGCTGACGCTGGGCCGCACTGTGCTGGCGGCGCAGCCCTTCTCGCAGCTGCTGGAAGCGCGACTCGTGCACCTGGCGCCGGGTGAGGCCGAGTTGCACGTGCCGCTCAAACCCTCGCACCTGCAGCAAGGCGGCATGGCGCATGGCGGCGTGCTGGGCTACGCGGCCGACAACACGCTCACTTTCGCCGGCGGCACCCGCCTGGGCGCCGACGTGGTGACGGCCGAGTACAAGATCTGCCTGCTGCGCCCGGCCGTCGGCCGCACGCTGGTGGCGCGCGCCACGGCGCTGCACGCCGGGCGCTCGCAGGCGGTGTGCCGTTGCGACCTGTTCGTGCTCGACGACACCGACGCGTCGCAGCTGTGCGCCACAGCCCTGGGCACCATCGTGCGTTCGGGCGGGCGATGAGGGGCGCCGCTGCTATGCTGCCACGCATGGGTGAGGTCCCCGCCGACAAGCCACCACCGGGTGCAATGCCGGCCCGTGCCCAGCCGCCGGCGGCGCCGGAGTCCGTGCAGGCGCTCTTCCCGGCCCTCTACAACGAGTTGCGCCGCCTGGCGCGCAGCAAACTTGCCGGCGGCGGCCGCCACACGCTGCTGGACACGCACGCGCTGGTGCACGAGGCCTTCCTGCGCATGCAGAACGGCGGCGGCGTAAGCCTCAACGACCGCGAGCACTTCATGGCCTATGCGGCCAGCACGATGCGCTCGGTGGTGATCGACTTCGTGCGCCGGCGCAGCGCCGAGCGCCGCGGCGGCGATGTCGAGCATGTGACGCTGGACACGCGCGCGGCCCAGGTGCTCGGTGGCAACGACGACGAGATCCTCGCCGTGCACGAGGCGCTGCAGACGCTGGCCGAGGTCGACCCGCGCCTGGTGCGCGTGGTCGAGATGCGCTACTTCGCCGGGCTCAACGACCTCGAGATCGGCGCTGCGCTGGGCGTCACCGACCGCACCGTGCGCCGCGACTGGGAGCGCGCTCGGCTGTTGCTGTCGCAGATGCTCGGGCGCTGAGCGGCGGGCGCGGGCCCTACCCGCTGGCGCCGTCACCGACACCTGCGCCAGCGAGCCTGAAGAACGCGCCCGCCTCGGCAGTGAGCGCGGGTGCCGCAAGCGCGCGCCCGGCCAGCTCGCGCACGACCGTGGCGGTGGGCACAGCGCCTTGGCGGCCGACGAACAGCGTCTTCACATGGCCCGTGGCCACGGGCCTCGAGAAGTCTGCGGCGCGAACGAAGTCCTGCCGGAAGTAGAACCAGCGCGCGTCCCAGTGCAGGATGCGCGTGTGCAGGGCATAGCGCTCGAAAGGCCTGAGAGGCTTGCGATACGCCATGTGCACCTCGCCCACCGGCACGGCCCAGCGGTTGCGCACCACGCCGCGCAGGAGGTTGCAGCGGCGCAGGAAGTGGATGCGCCCGAGGTCCATGATGACCTGGTAACGCCCGTTGTTCATGTGGCCGAAGGCATCCACATCGTTGGGCCAGACACGCCAGTGCGTGATGCAGATGGAGTCGGGCTCCTGCTTCTCGCGGCCGATCGGGCCGGCCAGGGTGTTGAGCAAGCGGAACAGCGGAAGCATGAGGCCCTCGAGCAGGTGGGTGGAGATGCGAGCCGCAACCGGCCCTGCTCGGTCCCACGCGGGTCGAGGTCGTAAGCGGACATGCCGCCCCACCGGGTTCGGCGGTCCGGCCGCCGTGGCCGGGGCCGCTGGCCGGAGTGTCTCGGGAGCCGGGCTGCGGACCGAGGCCAGCCCAGCCGCGTGTCCGGATCCGGGGCCGTTCCGCGTGGAACAGGGTATTGCCTCACCTCCCGGTCTTCACCTCCCGGTCTGTCCGCATGCCGCCCCCGATCAGCGACCCCCAGCGCCTGCGCCGCCTGAACGCCTTGCTCGAGGAGGCGCTGGCCCTGCCCGTGGCCGAGCGCGCGCCCTGGCTGGACGGCCGTGCCGAGGACGAGCGCACCTTCGTGCCCGAGCTCGGCCGACTGCTGGCGCGCGCCGCCGTGGAGACCGACACCTTCATGCGCCAGCCCGCGGCCGCGGCGCTGGACGAGCTGGCCGCAGCGCAACAGCCCGACGCCGTGGGCGACGTGATCGGCCCCTGGCGCCTGCTCCAGCCGCTGGGCGAAGGCGGCATGGCCACCGTCTGGCGCGCCGAGCGTGCCGACGGCGCGCTGGCGCGCGAGGTGGCGCTGAAGCTGCCGCGCCTGGGCTGGAGCGCCGGCCTCGTGCAGCGCATGGCGCGCGAGCGCGACCTGCTGGCGGCGCTGGAGCACCCGCACATCGCGCGCCTGTACGACGCCGGCGTCACCGAGGGCGGCCGCCCCTGGCTGGCGATGGAGCGCGTGGCGGGCCTGCCGATCGACGACCACTGCCGTCGCCATCGCCTGGACCCGCCCGCCGTACTGCGGCTGGCGCTGCAGGTGTGCGATGCCCTCGCGCATGCGCACGCACGCCTGATCGTGCACCGCGACCTGAAGCCGGCCAACGTCCTGGTCACCGAGCAAGGCGAGGTGCGCCTGCTCGATTTCGGCGTCGGCAAGCTGCTGCAGGAAGACGGCGCCCCGGCCAGCCACCTGACGCAGGTCCTCGGCAACGCCCTCACCCCCGACTACGCGAGCCCCGAGCAGGTGGCCGGCAGGCCGGTGACCGTGGCCACCGATGTGTACTCGCTGGGCGTGGTGCTGTACGAGCTGCTCACCGGCCAGCGGCCCTACCGGCTGGGCCGCCAGAGCACGGCGGCGCTGGAGGAAGCCATCCTCGCCGCCGACGTGCCGCGCGCCAGCGCGCGCGCCACCGACCGCACCCGCGCTCGCGCGCTGCGCGGCGACCTCGATGCCGTGCTGGCCAAGGCGCTGGCCAAGAACCCGCAGCGGCGCTATGCCAGCGTGGAGTCGCTGGCAGCAGACCTGCGGGCTCACCTCGAAGGCCGGCCGATCACCGCCCAGGCGCCGAGCTGGCGTTACCGCAGTGCCAAGTTCCTGTGGCGAAACCGACTGGTGCTGGGCGTCGGCAGCGCGGCGGCGTTGGCCCTGCTCGCCAGCCTGGCGACCACGCTGGTCCAGGCCGGGCGCGCGCAAGAGCAAGCGAGCATCGCCAGTCGCGAGCGCGATCGCGCCTTCGAACAACTGCGCTTTGCCCAGGCCGCCGACGAACAGCTGCGGCTGGCGCTGTCGGAAGCCACCGGCCGGCCGATGACCGCGCGCGAGCTCGCCGCGCGCACCGAGCGCCAGGTGCTGCAACGCTTCGCCAATGAGCCCGTGCTGCGCGCGCGCCTGCTCGACCAGCTGGGCAGCCTGTACCTCGAAACCGGGGCGCTGGAGGATGCCCAGCGCGTGACGGTGCAGGCGCACGAGGCCGCCGTGCTGAGTGGCAATGCGCGCGTGGTGGGGCATGTCGAATGCCAGCGCGCCGCGCTGGCGGCCGTGATCGGGCGGACCGACGAGGCCCGAAGGCTGCTGCAGAGCGCGCGCGCCGAGCTCACGCCGGCCACGGAAGACAACGCGCGCGAGCGGCTGGACTGCCACGTGCGGGCCACCCAGCTCTACCTGCACCTGGACGATCTGGATCGCACGCGCGCCGAGGCCGAGGCGGGGTTGAAGCTGGCTGCCACGCTGCCCCAGGTCTCGGACCCTTCAGCGCAGATCCTGCAATCCAGCCTCGCCCATGTACTCGCGCGCCGCGGCGAGTTCGCCGCGGCGATCGAAATCTTCAGGCGCCTGCTCGCCCAACACGCGACGATGGGGATGGAAGGCTCGACGGCCGAGGAAGTGACGATGCACGACCTGGCCTACCTGCTGAGCCGGTCGGGCCAGCCGCTGGCAGGCTGGCAGCTGTTCGAGCGTCTGCGCGCACGCGAGGTGGCGGCCAACCGCGCGCCCGACCCGATCGCACTGAGTGCCTATGCGCAGACCTTGAACCGGCTGGGCCGCCACCACGAGGCCGCCGCGCTGGCCCGGCAGGCGCACGCCCTGGCACGCGAACTGCGCAGTCCACGCGGCGAAGCGCGCACCTTGCTGCTGCTGGCCTGGGCCGCCTGCCGCTCCGACGTGGACCTGCCTTGCGAACCCACGCTCGACCAGGCCGACCGCGCGATGCAGGCACTGGGCACGCGCGCCGGTCCGGCCCTGCCGCACCAGCTTCGCGCCGAGCGTGCGCTGGCAGCCCAAAGGCCGGATGACGCGAAGCGGCACCTGCAGGACGCCATCACCGCGGCTGCGGCGTCTGGCGACCGCGACTCTCTGGACGTGCAGTTGCAGATGCTCGCCGCGCGCATCGAACTGCGCCTGGGCCAGACTGCGCCGGCGCTGGTGCACGCCGATGCGGCCCTGGCCGATGCGCAGCGGCTGGCGCGAGGCCTGCCGTTTGCCGACTACCTGGGCCAGGCCCTGGCCACGCGGGCCGAAGTGCTGCTCGCCCAGGGGCAGGTGGAACCCGCCCGGCTGGCGCTGGTGGATGCGCTCGTGCAACTGGACGGCGCGGCCGGTCCGCAAGCCCCGGCCAGCCGGCAGGCCCGCGCCGCGCTCGCCGAGGCCTTGGCACGGCTGAAAGTCGCCGAGGGCCACGAGGCGCCGGCCACGCCACCCGCCCGCACCGCCCTCGAGCTTGGCAGGCGGGCACAACCACCGTGATGGCCAAGGTGGAGAATTGCGCCCGCTTCCCCATGGCCGACGCGCAACACCTCAGGCGCCTGAACGAGCTGCTGGAACAAGCGCTGAGGCTGCCCGCGGACGAGCGGGCAGCTTGGCTGGCCGGTCGCTCCGAAGACGAACGCCCTTTCGTGCCCGAGCTCGGCCGCCTGTTGGCACGCGCCGCGGTGGAGACCGACACCTTCATGCGCCGGCCCGCCGCCGCGGCGCTGGACGAGCTGGCCGCCGCCGAAGCGCGCCCTGACGAGCCCGGCGACCTGATCGGCCCCTGGCGTTTGTTGCAGCCACTGGGAGAAGGCGGCATGGCCACCGTCTGGCAGGCCGAGCGCGCCGATGGCGCGCTGGCGCGCGAGGTGGCGCTGAAGCTGCCCCGGCTGGGCTTCACCAGTGGCCTGGCGCAACGCATGGCGCGCGAGCGCGACCTGCTGGCGGCGCTGGAGCATCCGCACATCGCGCGCCTGTACGACGCCGGCGTCAGCGATGGCGGCCGCCCCTGGCTGGCGATGGAACGCGTCGTCGGCGTGCCCATCGACGAGTACGTGCGACGCCACCCGTTGGAACCCGCCGACGTGCTGCGCCTGGCCCTGCAGGTGTGCGACGCGCTCGCGCACGCGCACGGGCGGCTGATCGTGCACCGCGACCTGAAGCCGGCCAACCTGCTGGTCACCGAGCAGGGCGAGGTGCGGCTGCTCGATTTCGGTGTCGGCAAGCTACTGCAGGGGGACGCCGACCACGCCGGCAGCGCGCCTCACCTCACGCAGGTGATCGGCGGCGCGATGACGCCCGACTACGCGAGCCCCGAGCAGATCGCCGGCAAGCCGGTGACGGTGGCCACCGATGTCTATTCGCTCGGCGTCGTGCTGTACGAGCTGCTCAGCGGCCAGCGGCCCTATCGCCTGGGCCGGCAGAGCACGGCGGCGCTGGAGGAAGCCATCCTGGCCGCCGACGTGCCGCCGGCCAGCAGCCGATGCGCCGACCGCGCGCGCGCCCGCGTGTTGCGCGGCGACCTCGACGCGGTGCTGGCGCGCGCGCTGGCGAAGTCGCCGGCCCGGCGGTACGCCAGCATCGAATCGCTGGCCGCCGACCTGCAGGCCTGGCTCGAGGGCCGGCCCGTCAGCGCCAAGGCACCGCAATGGCGCTACGTGGCACGCAAGTTCGTGCGCCGCCACCTCGCGCTGGTGCTGGGCACCACGGGTGTCATCGTGGCATTGAGCACGGCGCTGGCGCTGGTCGTGGCGCAGCAGCGCCGCACCGAGCAGCAGGTGCGCGAGGCGCTGGACCAGATGGCGCGCACCGAGGCCCTGGCCGACCTCGCCACCTTCGTGCTGTTCGACAGCATCGGCCGCGGCGAGGCGCTGACGCTGGCGCAACTGCTGGAACGCACCGGCCGCCATGCCGAGCAGCGGCAGGCGCCGCTGCAGCGGGCGGTGGCGCTGCAGTTCCTCGCCACCTGGCACCAGCAGCGCGGCGACCCGGCCGCGGCCGAGCAGCTCATCGACGCGGCACGGCGCGAGCTGCCGCCGGAGGTCGAGCGCGGCTTCGGGCCGCATCTCGCCTGCCTGAAGGCCAACATCGTCAGCAGCGCCGGGCGCCACGACGAGGCGCGAGCGCTCGTGTTGCAGACGCTGACGCGGGTCGACGACAACCTCGACGCCCGCACCTACTGCCTGCTGATGAAGGCCTCGGTGGCCGACCGCCGGCCGGGCGGCGCCGAGGAGTCGGAACAGTCCGCGCGCCAGGCGCTGGCGCTGCTGGACGACGCGGCCAACGCCAGCCCGCCGTTCCTGCGCCGCCGGGCGCTGCTCAGCGGCAACCTCGCCTGGTCGCTGAGCGAGCGGGGCCAATGGCTGGAGGCCGACCAGATGTTCCGGCGCAGCTGGGACCTGCTGGCGCAGGTCGAGGCCACCGACAGCCAGCATGGCGCGGCGACCTTGGCCAACTGGAGCGGCCTGTTGCTTCGTGCCGGCCGCCCGGCCGCGGCCCACGAGCGCTACCAACAAGCCGCCGAGGCGCTGCGACGCCGCAGCCCCGACGGAGCCGACCACCCGGTGATGCTGGTGCAGATCGCCAAGACCCTCGTCGAGATGGGCCATGAGGAGCGGGCCGTGCAGCAGTTCGACGTGGCCGTGGCGCGCTCGCATGCCACCGGCAACAAGCGCATCGAGGCCGCCGCGCGCCTCGACCGCGGCTTGTCGCTGCTGGCCCTCGGGCGCCGCGACGACGCCGCCGGCGAGCTGCGCACCGCCGCGGCATTGGCCCCCGAGGTGTCGCGCGACCTGCGCGGCTCCACCGGCGTGAACCGTCATGTGCTCGAGGCCCGGCTGGCACAGGCCGACGGCCACCACGACGAGGCCGTGCAGGCTTTGCAGCAGGCGCTGCTGCTCCAGGAACGGGCGGCCACGGCGGACTCCGTCTTCCGCCTGCCGCTGGTGCTGGCCCTCGCCGACGTGTGGGCCGCCGCAGGCCGCGCGGAACAGGCCCGCCCGCTGTTGGAACGCACACTGGCCATGGAGCAGCGGCGCCAGCCGCCGGCGTGGCCCTCGGCGCGCGTGGGACAACTGCTGCTCGCCCTGGGGCGCGCGCAACAGGCGGCCGGCGATGCGCAGGCGGCAGTGACCCTGGCCGCCGCCGCGCGCGAGCTGGAAG
>JALHOU010000197.1 GCA_022842825.1 Rubrivivax sp. | reverse complement strand
GCCGCTGGCGGCCGGCCGCCCGACGCGCGGCGGCCCCCCCGCCCGCCTGCCCGGCTCCCTAGCGCAGCAGCGGCTTCAGCGCCGGCCAGATGTTGTCGAGGATGCGCGGGTGAGCCTCGGCCTTCGGGTGGATACGGTCGGGCTGGAACATCGAATCCGCCTGCGGCCCGTCTGCCACGCCGGCCAGCATGAAGGGCACGAGGGCTGTGCCCTCGCTGCGCGCCACCTTTGGGAACAGCGCCATGAACGCCTCGCCGTAGGCGCGGCCGTAGTTCGGCGGCACGGCCATGCCGGCCACCAGCACGCGCGCACCGGCCGCCTTGCTCAGGCGCGCCATCTCCAGCAGGTTGGCCTCGGTCATCGCGAGCGGCAGGCCGCGCAGGGCGTCGTTGCCGCCGAGTTCCAGCACCACGACCTGCGGCTTGTGTTCGCGCAACAGCGCCGGCAGGCGCGAGCGGCCACCGGAGGTGGTCTCGCCGCTGATGCTGGCGTTCACCACCCTGTAGGCCACACGATCCTGCACCAGGCGCTTCTCCAGCAGCGCCACCCAGCCCTGGCCGCGCGCCAGGCCATACTCGGCAGAGAGGCTGTCGCCGACGATCAGCAGCGTTCTGGCGGCGGCGATCCGCGCCGGGCCGGAGGCGTTCGACCCCTGCGCGCGCACGGGCGAGGCCGCGGCGGGCAGGAGCAAGAGCGCAAGCACGCTAAAGTGCGCCACCGCCGCGCGAAGCCAGCGCCGCCGCGCCGCCACAGAACAAACGATGCCAGCCATTGCCGAAGTTCGCGAACCCATCATCGCCGTGCGTGCGGTCACCAAGGAGGTGGCCGATGCCACCGGGACACTGACCATTCTCCACGAGATCGACTTCGAGCTCGCGCCGCGCGAGAGCGTCGCCATCGTCGGCGCGTCGGGCTCGGGCAAGAGCACGTTGCTGTCGATCATCGCCGGGCTCGACGTGCCCAGCCGCGGGACCGTCTTTCTTGCCGGCCGGGACCTCTTCAAGCTCGACGAGGATGCGCGGGCCGAGCAACGCGCGCGCAACGTCGGCTTCGTCTTCCAGAGCTTCCAGCTGCTGGGCAACCTGACGGCGCTGGAAAACGTGATGCTGCCGCTGGAGCTGATGGGACGGCGTGATGCGCGCGCCGCGGCCACCGAGATGCTCGGCCGCGTCGGCCTGGCCGAGCGCCTGGCCCACTACCCCAAGGTGCTCTCCGGCGGCGAGCAGCAGCGCGTGGCGCTGGCGCGCGCCTTCGTCGTGCACCCGCAGGTGCTGCTGGCCGACGAGCCCACCGGCAGCCTCGACTACGCCACCGGCGAGCGCGTCATGGCGCTGATGTTCGAGATGAACCGCGAGCTCGGCACCACGCTCGTGCTGGTGACGCACGACCGCGGCATCGCCGCGCGCTGCGACCGGCAGCTGCGCATCGAGGCCGGGCGCATCGCCGGCGACACGGCGCGCGGCAGCCATCCGGTGGGCACGCCCGGCGGCTGAGGCGCGGCCGCCCGGTGATGCGTCGGCGGGCAAGCCACGCCGTCGATCGGCCCTCGGCGGCTGGGTTCGCCCGCTACTGCGGCGCGAGCCCGAGAAAGGCGCGTACCGGCTTCACCGTGCGCGCCGGGTCTTCCTCCTGCGGCACGTGGCCGAGGTCGTCGAAGATGACGAGCTTGCTGCCGGGGATGACACGCCCGAAGTGCTCGCCCACCGAAAGCGGGATGAGGCGGTCGCGCCGCCCCCAGACGACGAGCGTGGGTGTGCGGATGGTGGAGATGCGCTCGGCGCCCTCGCCGGGCTTCCAGTCGCGCAGGCGCTCCATCAGCGCGCGCCGGTTGCCCTCGCGCAGCGTGAGCTCGAAGTAGCGGTCGACCAGCTCCGGCGTGATGCGCGAGGGGTCGCCGTACGAAGTGGCCAGTCCTTCGGCCACGATGGAACGCGGCAATACCCACTCGAGCGCCCGGTTCAGCACGGGGATGCGCGCGAGCCTCCAGCCGAGCGGAAAGGACTCCGGCACGAAGGGCGGCCCAGCGGCGTCGACGAGCACGAGCTGGTGTACCCGCTCGGGCGCCAGCACCGCGACGCGCCAGGCGATGTCGCCGCCGAGCGAGTTGCCGCCGACGACGAAGCGTCGCAGCTTCAGGTGGTCGGCCAGGTCGAGTACGAAGCGCGCGTAGGTGTCGCCGCCGTAGCCACCTTCGGCGTAGCGGCCGGTGAAAGGGCCCGTCAGCCCGAAGGCCGGCAGGTCGAAGGTGATGACGCGCCGCTGGCTCTTGAGTGCCTTCACCCAGCCTTCCCAGGTGTGCAGGCTGGCCGAGGTGCCGTGCACGAGCACGACCGGAATCGGGTCGTCGCGCGGGCCTTCGTCGCGCAGGTGCACGACCTGGCCGTGCACCTCCGTGAAGTCCGAGGGCGGCAGCGCCCAACGCGCGACGAGCGAGTTCACCGGCAGGTCCGGCGCGCGCGACATCGCCAGTGCGATGGCGGTGAGCACCATCAGCACGCCGACGCCACGCCGCAGCCACGAGAGCATGCACGGCATTCTAGGCAGTGCCGCGACCGCCCCGAGGCCACGTCGACACAGGGCGCTGCCTACAATGACCCGATGCCTTCAGAGACTCTTTCGCCAGGGGCCGCACCCGGCGCGCCGGGCTTCGTGCATCTGCGCCTGCACACCGAGTTCTCGGTTGTCGATGGCACGCTGCGCATCGACGACGCAGCCGCCGCGGCGCGCGCCGACGGCATGCCGGCGCTGGGCATCAGCGACCTCAACAACCTGTTTGGCGCCGTCAAGTTCTACAAGGCTTGCCGGGGCTTGGGGCTCAAGCCCGTCATCGGCGTCGACGTGTGGATGGAGCCGCTCGCGATGGCCGGCTTCGTGAAGTGCAGCGACAAGGCCGCAAGCCGCCTCATGCTGCTCGTGCAGGACGAACGCGGCTGGCACCACCTGAGCGAGCTTCTCGCGCGCGCCTGGGTGAGCAACGCGCAGCGCACGGTGGCCTGGGTGAAGTGGCCGTGGCTCGAGGAGCTCGGCGGTGGGCTCATCGCGCTGTCGGGAGGTGACCTCGGTGCCATCGGCACGGCGCTGCTCGCCGGCGACGAGGAGCGCGCCCGGGTCGTGGCGGGTGAGCTGGCGCGCGTCTTTCCCGGCCGCTTTTATATCGAGCTGCAGCGCGCCGGCCAACCGCCGCAGGAGGCGCACGTGCGCGCGGCGGTGCCGCTGGCCGCCGCGATGGGGCTGCCGGTGGTGGCGACGCATCCGGTGCAGTTCCTCGGCGCTGACGACTACGAGGCGCACGAGGCGCGTGTCTGCATCGCCGAGGGCGAGACGCTGGCCAACCCGCGACGCATCAAGCGCTTCACGCCCGAGCAGCATTTCAAGAGCGCGGCCGAGATGGCGGCCCTCTTCGCCGACGTGCCCAGCGCGCTGGCCAACAGCGTGCAGATCGCCAAGCGCTGCAACCTGCGCCTGACGCTGGGCAAGCCGCGCCTGCCGGACTTTCCGACGCCGCTCGAGAACGGCGTGCCGATGCCCATCGACGCCTACTTCCGCCGCGCCTCGCAGGACGGGCTCGAGCGGCGGCTGATCGCGCTGTACCCCGACGCGGGCAGGCGCGAGCACGAGCGCCCGCGCTACCAGGAGCGGCTGGAGTTCGAGCTCGCGGTCATCGAGAAGATGGGCTTCGCGGGCTACTTCCTCATCGTCAGCGACTTCATCGTCTGGGCCAAGGAGAACGGCTGCCCGGTGGGGCCGGGGCGCGGCTCCGGCGCGGGCTCGCTCGTGGCCTACGCGCTCTTCATCACCGACCTCGACCCGCTCGCCTACAAGCTGCTCTTCGAGCGCTTCCTGAACCCCGAGCGCGTGTCGATGCCCGACTTCGACATCGACTTCTGCCAGGCCAACCGCGAGCGTGTCATCGACTACGTCAAGGCCAAGTACGGGCGCGACGCGGTGAGCCAGATCGCCACCTTCGGCACCATGGCCGCCAAGGCCGCGCTGCGCGACGTGGGCCGCGTGCTCGGCATGGGCTACGGGCATGTGGACTCGATCGCCAAGCTGATCCCGGCGCCGCCGGGCAAGACGGTGACGCTGGCCAAGGTGCCGGAGGACTTCGACCCGGAGAAGGACGCCACCATCTACGCCCGCCGCGAGGCGCCCGAGCTCGAGCAGCGCGAGGCCGCCGAGGAAGAGGTGCGCGAGCTGCTGGCGCTGGCCACGCGCGTGGAGGGCATCGTGCGCAACGTCGGCATGCATGCCGGCGGCGTGCTCATCGCGCCGGGCAAGATCACCGACTTCTGCCCGCTCTACCAGCAGCCGGGCAGCGACAGCGCGGTCAGCCAGTTCGACAAGGACGACGTCGAGGCCATCGGCCTCGTGAAGTTCGACTTCCTGGGCCTGGCCACGCTGACGATCCTCGAGCTCGCCAAGGAGTTCATCCGCCGCAAGCCGGGCCAGCAGGACTTCGCCTTCGAGACCGTGCCCTTCGACGACGCGAAGGTCTACCGCTTGTTTGCGGATGGGCGCACCGAAGCCATCTTCCAGTTCGAATCGCGCGGCATGCAGGGCATGCTTCGCGAGGCCAAGCCGACGCGGCTGGAAGACCTGATCGCGCTGAACGCGATGTTCCGGCCCGGGCCAATGGAGAACATCCCGAGCTTCTGCCGGCGCAAGAACGGGCAGGAGGAGATCGTCTACCCGCACCCGCTGCTCGGCCAGGTGCTCGAGGAGACCTACGGCATCTTCGTCTACCAAGAGCAGGTGATGCAGGCGGCGCAGATCCTCGGCCGCTACTCGCTCGGCGGCGCCGACCTGCTGCGCCGCGCCATGGGCAAGAAGAAGCCCGAGGAGATGGCGCAGCAGCGCACCATCTTCCGCGAGGGCGCCGCGGCGAACGAGATCGGGCAGGCCAAGGCCGACGAGGTCTTCGACCTGATGGAGAAGTTCGCGGGCTACGGCTTCAACAAGAGCCATGCCGCGGCCTACTCGGTACTCGCGTACCACACGGCCTGGCTGAAGGTGCACCACCCGGCGGAGTTCTATGCCGCCAACATGACGATCGAAGCCGACAACACCGACAAGCTGCGCGTGTTGCTGGCCGACGCCAAGGGCTTCGGCGTCGAGTTCGAGGCGCCGGACGTCAACGGCGGCAGCTTCCGCTTCGAGCCGGTGGGGCCGAAGAAGGTGCGCTACGGGCTCGGCGCGGTGAAGGGCACGGGGCAGGGCGCCATCGAGGCCATCGTCGCGGCGCGCGAGGGCGAGGGCGAGCGGGCGGGCGAGGGCGGGGGCCATTTCCGCAGCCTCTTCGACTTCTGCGTGCGCGTCGATCGCCAGCGCGTCAACAAGCGTGTCGTCGAGGCGCTCGTCAAGGCCGGCGCCTTCGATGCGCTGCACCCCGAGCAGTCGGCCGGCCGCGCGGCGCTGCTGGCGAGCGTGAGCCTGGCCTTCGACTGGGCCGAGACGCAGGCGGCCAACGCGTTGCAGGTGGGCCTGTTCGACTTCGCCGACGGCGGCGACAGCCACGGCAGCAGCACGCAGGAGCCCGGGCTCGTGCACACGGCGTCCTGGGGCGTGCGCGAGCGCCTGCTGCAGGAGAAGACAGCGCTCGGCTTCTACCTCAGCGGCCACCTCTTCGACGCCTGGGGCGGCGAAGTGCGGCGCTTCGTGCGCCAGCCGCTGGCCGATCTCGTCGACAGCCGTGAGCCGCAACTCCTGGCCGGCATCGTGACCGACCCGCGCACCGTGAACGGCCAGCGCGGCCGTGTCGTCATCTTCAAGATCGACGACGGCACCGAGGCCATCGAGGCCGTCGCCCCGGAAGAGCTCTTCGAGGCCCAGCGCGAACTGGCCCAGGAGGACCAGCTCATCATCGCGCAGGGCCGCCTGCAGCCCGACCGCTTCACCGGCGGCCTGCGGCTGAACGTTGCCACCGTGTGGGACCTGCCGGCGGCGCGGGCGCGCTTCGCACGCCACCTGACAGTGGAGGTGAGCGGTGGCCCGCCGCCGGTGGACGATGTGCTCAAGCTGTGGCCCTCGCGCCGCGTCGAGACGGAGCACGGCGTGCTGCGCCAGGGCCTGCCGGTGCGCCTGCGCCTCAAGCGCCGCCAGGCCACGGCCGAAATCGACCTCGGCGACGAGGCCCGCTTCTGGCCCTGCGACGAGGCGCTCGTGCGCTGGCGCAGCATCGCCGAGGGCGGCAACGCGGTGGTTGTGTACGAGTGAAACGGCGCCGAGGCGCGGCCATCGCGACGGCACCATCCTGCGTTGTCACAGGATCCAACCTTGCCAAAGCTGCCATGAACCGCCTGCCCCTGCGAAACCTCGCCATCGCCGCCGTGTTCGGCCTTCCGGTGCTCTGCGCCTTCGCGCTGGAGATCCGGTTGCCGCCGCCGCCCCCGATCGTCCTGCCCGGTTTGCCCGGGCGGGTGGACGTGAGCCGCCTGCCGCTGCCACAGGTGGTGCTGCCCAACCCCGTAGTGATCGCGCCGCCGCCGTTGCCGGCGCCACCGCGGCCGGGCGTCGTCGTCGCGCCCGCACCGCGACCGCAGCCGGTGTACATGTGGGTGCCGCCGGGGCACCGGAAGAACTGGTCCAAGCACTGCCGCCGCTACAACGCCTGCGGTTTTCCCGTGTACTTCGTGCGCGACGAGTGGTACGACCGCCACGTGCACCGAGGCGCCAAACATCTCGACGACGACGTTGACGGCGATCGGCGCGGCCACGGCCAAGGCAAGGGCGACGGGAAGGGGGACGGAAAGGGCGACAAAGGTGGCAAGGGTCACGGCAAGGGCAAGGACTGACCCGCCGTTGCGCTGAAGCCTCCGGCCCCGAGGTGGCGCCCCCGTCGGGCGCGGCGACAATGCGCGGTCATGCACGAGACCCCGCTCACCGGCTTGGTCCTCAGTGGCGGCGGCGCGCGCGCCGCCTACCAGGTGGGCGTGCTGCGCGCGTTGGCCAAGATGCGGCGCGAGGTGCTCGGACCTCGCGCGCGCATGAGCAACCCCTTCGGTGTCATCTGCGGCACCTCGGCCGGCGCCATCAACGCTGCAGCACTCGCGGCCCATGCCGACCGCTTCGAGGCTGCGGTCGAGGTCATCGCCAAGGTCTGGCAGAACTTTTCCGCGGACCAGGTGTACCGGGCCGATTCGCTCGGGGTCATCCGCAGCGGCGCGCAGTGGCTCACCATGCTTTCGGTGGGCTGGCTCATCGCCCGCTGGCGCAAGGCGCGCCCACGATCGCTGCTCGACAACGATCCGCTGGCCGAACTGCTGCAGCGCCTGGTTCCGCTGGAGCGCATTCCGCTCGTGCAGCAGCAGAATCAGTTGCATGCGCTGGCAGTCACCGCCTCCAGCTACACGAGCGGCGAGCACTACACCTTCTACAGCATGCTGCGCCCGGTGGAGACGTGGATCCGCTCGCAGCGGGTGGCCGTGCCTTCGGACATCACGCACACGCACCTGCTCGCCTCGGCGGCGATCCCGTTCGTCTTCCCGGCCCAACACCTCGACGTGCCGGGCGACCCCGGCTGGTTCGGTGACGGCTCGATGCGCAACACGGCGCCGCTGTCGGCGGCCATCCACCTGGGCGCGGAGCGGCTGCTCATCATCGGCGCCGGGCGCATGCAGGAGCCGAGCGGGCGTCAGATCATGCAGATGGACTACCCCAACCTGGCGCAGATCGCCGGCCATGCGCTCTCCAGCATCTTCCTCGACGCGTTGGCCGTGGACGTGGAGCGCATGAAGCGCATCAACCGCACGCTGGCGCTGCTGCCCGAGTCGGCCCTGGCCGACACGCCGCTCAGGCCCGTCGAGGCCCTGGTCATCGCGCCTTCGAAGCGCCTGGACGACATCGCCGCGAAACACCTCTCGAGCCTGCCCGGCCCCGTGCGTGGGTTGTTGCGCGGCGCCGGGGTCGGCGGCGAGGGCCAGACGGCGCGCGGCACGGCGCTGGCCAGCTACCTGCTCTTCGAGGAACCGTTCACGCGCGAGCTGATGGCGCTGGGCGAAGAAGACACGCTGGCGCGGCGCGACGAGGTGATGCAGTTCTTCGGCTGGGACGCGGCGCACCGCGCCCAGCGCCTGGCGCGCGAGGCGGCGCGGGCCGGGCAGGAGATGTTGGACTTCGACATCTCGCGGCCGATGCCGGACCTCGAGTTGCCCTGAGCCGCCCGACCGACCCCATTCCCTGAGGGCGACGCGGTTCGCCCGGTGGCGCCCGGCCAGGTCCGCCACGTTGACGCGGCCCGCACGCGGCGGGCCGCGCGTGGCCGGCGATCAGGACTCGGCCTTCTCCTTGCGCGTGGCCTTGCGGGCGGGCTTGGCGGTGCCATCGCTGCTGGCGGTGGCATCGCCTTCGGCGGCCTTGGCCGGGCGCGCCTTCTTGGGCGCGGCGGGCGGCAGCTTGCTCGCATCGAACGGCGCACCGCCCACGGTGAGCCCGGCCTTCGAGAGCTTGCCGGCGCTGGCCGCGCCGACGCCCGGCACGCGCTGGACCATGTCGGCCCAGTCCTTGAACTCGCCGGCCTCGCGGGCCTTCAGGATCTTGGCCGAGAGGCCGGGGCCGACGCCCTTGACGGTCTCCAATTCGGCGCGGTTGGCGCGGTTGATGTCGACGGCCGCAAAGGCGTTGAAGGCGAGGGCGGCAAGCACGGTGGCAATGAGTTGGCGGAACATGATTTCGATCTCCTGCGGTGGGTGGCTGATGAAGGGGTTCTCGGCCCGGCGGCTTTCGCATCGATCGATGCGTGAGCGCTTCCGGGTTGAGAGGCATTCTTCGCAGGCCCGGCTGCGGACGCATTCCCCCGCGGGCAGGTCCGTCGGGGGCCCCCGCGCGGGGTGGGTGTGGCGGGCTGGGCCGATCCCCCGCCCGGGTGTCAGCGTGCGGCAGAGCGCTGGACAGACGCGCGCACCGCCGCGAGCACCTCGTCACGCGCCGGCCAGCGGCCGCGGCCGCCGAGCCACCGCACGCCGGGCCCCCACGCACGCCATCGGTCCGGATCGGTGGGCCCGAGCACCGAGAGCAGCGGCGTGTCCACCGCGGCCGCCATGTGCCCGGGGCCGGTGTCGTTGCTGATCATGAGCGCGGCGTCGGCAAGCAGCGCGGCATAGGTGCCGAGGTCCACGCCTTCAAGGCATACCGCGCTGGAGAAGGCCCCGCGCGCCCGCGCCTCCTCACCCGGCCCGGGGCAGACCAGGATCTGGCGGCCCTGCGCCCGCGCCAGCGGGGCCAGGTCGTCGCGCACAAAGGCGCTGAACTCCGGCCAGGTCTTGTCGAGCTTCTCGAAGGTGCCGCCCGCGAAAGGGCACACGACGATGAAGCCGGGCGTGATGCCGTGTCCGGCGCGCAGCGCGGCCGCGGCTTCGCGTTGGGCCGGCGAGAGCCGCAGGCCGAGGTGCTGCGGCAGGGGCGCGTGCCGGCCCAGCAGGGCATCGCCGACCTGCCAGTAGGTGGCAAGTTCGTGCTGGTCACGCAGCCGCGGCAAGGCGCGCGCGAGCAGCAGGCTGCGCCCTTCGTGCGCATGTCCGAGTGCATGTTGGCCGGCGAGCCGGAACTCCAGGGCGCTGGAGAAGGAGTAGGGAAGGCAGAGCGCGTCGATGCACGTTGCCGCGCCGCCCAAGCCGGCCAAGCGCTGCGCCGGTGCTGCCGCGCGGCGCAACTCGCGCAGCAGACGCACGCGTTCGCCGAAGGTCTTCGGCAACACATGCACCGGCCAGCCGTGGCCGGCGAGGAGGTCCCGCGCCCAGCCCTTGCCAACGAGCTGCAGATCGAACCCCGCATCGGCCACCCGCTGCAGCATGGGCAGCCCGAGCAGCACATCGCCGACCCAGTTACGCAGCCGAACGACCAGC
>JALHOU010000196.1 GCA_022842825.1 Rubrivivax sp. | reverse complement strand
GCTCGCGCAGGCGAAGGAGGCCTTCGAGCTGGCGAGCGACCGCAAGCGAGCGATGAAGGTGTTGCTGGAGTTCGAGGCCGAGGCGGCCTGAGCAGAGGGGCGACGCGCCGGCTCAGGTGCTGCCGCGCTGCTCGATGCGGTAGGGCACCACCACCGTCTTGGCGGGCAGCCGCGTGCGCTGGCGCGCGGCGTCGATGGCGCGCACGCGTAGAGCCGCTCCGGCATCAGCCGCTGGCTGTTGCCCCGTGACTACGGGGTCGTGTCGGTCGTCATGACTGCCGCATCCGTAGAAGCGAGGAGGCGCGCCCTCTGGCCATCAGCAGAATGTGCCGGAGGGAGGAGGCGGAACATATGTCACTCGGGAATCGCCGACCGGCCGCTGCGGGCGTCGCCGCGGCGGCTTTGTCGCTGTTCGCTGCCTTGGGGGAGCCCAGCGCCCAGGCGCAGGAGCGGCTGCCGCAAGATGCGCCCCGCGCCCCACAGCCCGCGGCGCGTCATGTGCCGCTGGTCGTCGACCGAGAACGCTTCGCCGAGCAGGCACCAGCTGGGGCGCAGGAACTGCGGTTTCGCCTTGCGGCGGTGGAACTGACCGGCAATCGTGCCTTGTCCAACGCGCAACTGGCGCCGTTGTGGGCGCCACTGCTGGGCAAGGAAACCACGTTGGCCGCCGTTTTCGAACTGGCTGCGCAGATCACCGCCACCTACCGGCGCGCCGGGTACATCCTCTCGCAGGCCATCGTGCCGGCGCAGGAGATCAACCAGGCCGACGGCCGCGTGCGCATCCGCGTGGCCGAAGGCTTCGTGTCGCAGGTGACGGTGAACGCCGACGAGCGGCGCCGCGCGCGGCTGTTGGCCATGCTCGAGCCGATCCAGGATGAACGCCCGTTGACGCTGCCCACGCTGGAGCGACAGCTGCTGCTGCTCAACGACCTGCCGGGCGTCAGCACCCGGGCCGCGCTGCGCGCCGGGCAGGAGCCAAACTCCGCCATCCTCGACCTGCAGGCGCAAGCCGATGACGGTGCCTTCAGCCTCTCGGCCCACAACCGCGTCGCCGAGGCGGTGGGGCCGGTGCGCTACGAGGCCAGCGCTGAGCGGCGCGGCCTGGTCGGCGCCTTCGACCGCCACGCGCTGCGCTGGGTGGGTTCAGGCAACCAGCAGCTGAACCTGCTCGCCTACAGCGGAGAGGCGCCGCTCGGGCGCAGCGGCACACACGTGTCGTGGTCGGCCAGCAGCTCGCGCTCGCGGCCCAAGAGCGGCACCATTTTCCAGCTCGACACCGATTCCTCCAACGCATCGCTGGGCCTCAGCCACCCGTGGCTGCGCTCGCGCACGGTGAACGTCGGCACCCGCTTGGTGCTCGTGGCGTACAACGGCGCGTCGGAAGTCGCCGGCGGCCTTCAGCTCTCGGAAGAACGGTTGCGGCCGTTGCGCGTGGGGTTCGCTCTCGATGGCGCGGATGCCCTGGGCGGCGTCAACCTGCTGGACCTCGAGGTCTCGCGCGGGCTCGACGGGCTGGGCGCATCGCGCCCCGGCGACAGCTCGCTGTCGCGCCTGGGCTCCAACCCTCAATTCACCAAGACCACGCTCTACCTGGCACGTCTGCAGTCGCTGGGCGGCGAGTGGTCGCTGCTGCTGGCCGGCACCGGCCAGGAGACGAAGGACTTGCTGTCTTCAGCCGAGCAGTTCAGCCTGGGCGGCGAAGTCTTCCTGCGCGCCTACGATCCTTCCGAGCTGCTCGGCGACACGGGCGCGGCCGGCAAGCTCGAGTTGCGGCGCAACCTGCAGCTCGGCGCAGCGCTGGCCGGCACCGTGTACGCCTACTACGACCACGGCTCGGTCAAGCTGCGCAGCGCCGGCGGGCCGGCTGCCAGCCAGTGGGCCTTTTCCGCCGGGCTGGGCATTCGCCTCTCGGGCCTGGGCGGCACGCGCGGGTTCCTCGAAGTGGCCAAGCCCGGCCACAAGCCCACCCACCGCGACGGCGACGAGAAGGCGCGCGTGTTCGCGGGCATCGGCATCGACTTCTGACGCCGGCGGCGGCGCCACGCACACTGGAGCACCTCATGGAATCGAAAGCACGTTTGAACGTGACTCCCCAGGCAAACACCCCCAGCCTCCGCGGGCGAAGCACCGCGGTCCCGCGCGGCACCGCCCTCAGTGGCCGTTGTGCCATCGGCCGAGCCATCGAGCAGGCCTGGTCCCGCACCGCCCGGCAGGCCGTGGCGTGCAGCGCGCCGCTGTTCGGCGTACTCGCGCTCGGCGCCTCGCCCGCCGCGTTGTGGGCCGCCCCGCAAGGCGGCACCGTCACCGCCGGCCAGGCGCAGGTGGCCAGCAACGGCAACCTCACGGCCATCACGCAGCAAAGCCAGCGCGCGGTGATCGACTGGCGCAGCTTCAGCGTTGGCGCCAGCGAGGCGGTGGACTTCCGCCAGCCCAACGCCAGCGCCGTCACGCTCAACCGCGTGCTCGGCAACGACCTCTCGTCGATCCAGGGCCGCATCACCGCCAACGGCACGGTGTTCCTGGTCAACCCCAACGGCGTGCTGTTCGGCCAAGGGGCACAGGTCAATGTCGGCGGCATCGTTGCCACCACGGCCAACATCAGCAACGCCAACTTCATGGCCGGCATCGACCGCTTCGACCAGCCCGGCGACGCCACCGCCGCGGTGGTGAACCAGGGCGTCATCCGCGTCGCCGACAACGGCATCGCCGCGCTGGTGGGGCGCCGCGTCAGCAACGCCGGCTTCATCGTCGCGCGGCTGGGCAAGGTGGCGCTGGCCGGCGGCGACGCCTTCGTGCTCGACCTCGCCGGCGACCGGCTCGTCAGCCTGGTGCTGGACACCGACACGCTCGAACGCGAGAGGGACGCGCAAGGCAACCCGCTTGCCGCGCGCGTGGACAACACCGGCAACATCCAGGCGGCCGGCGGCCGCGTGGAGCTGACGGCCGATACCGTTTCGCGGCTGCTGAACAACGTCATCAATGTCGGCGGCGACATCCGCGCCGTGGCTGCCGAGGCGCGCGACGGCGTCATCCGCATCACCGGCGGCGCGAGCACCGACGTTACCTTCGGCGGCGTGGTGCAGGCCGGCGGCGCCGGCGCCAGCGTGGCCGTGGCAGGGCGCGACATCACCCTCGCGCCGGCCGCGCAGGTCGATCTCTCCGCCGGCGCGGACCTCAACCTTACCGCCACGCGCAACATTGCGCTCGGGGCGACGCTGAATGCGCTGGTTGCCGACGCCATGCTTGGCGGCGGTGTCACGGCGGTGGCGGGCAACGACTTGGCCGTCAACCAGACCATCGCGCTGGCCGACGGCGCGCTGAGCCTGGCCGCCACGGCGGGCCGCCTCACCGTGGCCGACGGCCAAGTGCTGCAAGCCGGCAACCAGGCCATCACGCTCAGCGGCGGTGCCGGCGTGGTGGCGCAAAGCGTGCTGACCAGCGGCGCGGTCAATTTGGCCAGCAGCAACGGCACGGTGGACGTACGCGGGGTCATCGGCTCGCCCAGCACCACCAGCACCGCCGGTGCCGCCGGCGCGGTGAGCATCAACGGCCGCAATGGCGTCACGCTCGGCGGCGGCGTGCGCTCGTCGAGTACCGTGGGCGTGGCAAGCGCCGCGGGCCCGATCACGCTGAACGGCGCCATCGACGCCGTGAGTGCGGTGACGGTCAGCGCCACTGCCGGGGCGCTGACCGTCGGCACCAACGGCATCCGAGCCTCCAGTGCCGGCAGCGGCATTGACTTGAACGCAGGCGGCAACATCCAGCTCGACGGCGACCTGATTGCCAACGCCGCCACCATCGGGATCACGAGCACCGGTGGCACGGTCACCGCGCGCGTGGCCACGTCCGGCGCCAACCCACAGGCCGGCGACGCCACGTTGGACGCCGGCACCGACCCCGCGAACTCGCGCGTGGCCGTCACCGGCCGCGGCACCGTGACGCTTGGCGGCATCGTTGCCTACGGCGGCGTGACGGTCCGCTCCGACAGCGGCAACGTGCTGATGCTGTCGCCGCTGGGCGGCGCGAACACAGGCTATCGCGAGTACGCGCTCGGCTACCAGGCCGCACTCCGGCCCAATGTGGGTACGCTTGCCGTCGAGGCGCCGGCCGGCTCGGTGGAGCTCAACGGCCTGAACCTCGACGGCCTGCGCAACGCCACCGACAGCGGCGCGGGCCTGAGCGTGGTGGCCGGCCGCATGATCCTCAGCAACGACACCGTCGCGGTGAACAAGGGCGACATCCTGCTGCAAGGCGGCAGCGCGCAGGCCACCGACGGTGTCTATCTGGGTGCCAACGTGTTCTCACGCGGCTTCGACCAGGTGGCCGGCGGCGTGCGCTCCAAAGTCGGCTATGGCATCCGCATCGCCGGGCGCAACCTCGGGGTGTTCGACAACACCGACGGCAAGGCCGAACTGCCCGGGCTCTTCCGCGTGACGCTGACGCAGCCGTTCAACGGCCAGACGCAGGTGCTGACCGATCAGCAGGCCTACGTGGTGGACAACAACGGCCAGCGAGTGCAGGTGGGAGGGCAGTTCGTGCGCGTGGCCTGGGCGTGCGTGGCCGAGCCGTGCACGCAGAACATCGACCCGACCACCGTGCGCGCCTATGCCGAAAACGACCCAGCGCTCGTTGTCGAGCGCTTGGTGCAGGGGCAGGCCGCGCGCCGCACAGTGGCGCGCATCGAGGTCGCCAACAACGTCGCCAACTACCAGGTGGACGATGCCGCCACCGCCGGCATCGACGAACGGTCTGCGCTGGTGAACGTCACCGGCGCAGGCACCCCGCCACCTGTGCGCCTGGAGGTCACCTCGATCGGCGGCGTCACCAACGTCGCCGTGCCATCCGATAGCGCCGGTGCGGCGCGGCAGTCGCTGGCCACCTTTGCGCCGGTGCTGGGTGGGCTGTCGGAGGCAGCGGCGCGGGTCACGCCCGAGCCGACTTCCACTGCGGCGGCGTCGACCCGCGGCGTGGTGATCAAGCTACTGGGGTTCGAGGGCGCCGCGGACGCCGGCACAGAGCTGTGGAACACCACTTTGGCGCAACCGTTCATCGCGCCGTTGTGCCCGGTGGGCGTGGCCACCGCGTGCGACCCCGCGGGCAACCAGCGCGACCTGGTGGAAGGGACCGGCTCCACGACCTATGAAGTGCAGCTGTTTGTGCAGCCGCGAGGCTTTGCACCGCCAAACATCGCCCAGACCTATACGCTGGCCAGCGGCTCGATCACACAACCCTGGACGCACGTGGGCGCTTCGGGCGGCCGCTTCCAGGTTGGCGTGCAGGGCAACTTCCGCCCGGTCGGCGGCGCGCCGCTGGTCGGCGTTCAGAACGCTGTCTACACGTTCGAACTCGACAACAACCGAGCTGGCGCTGCCGGGCAGACGCGCACGGCGCGGATCGTCGGCGTCACGGTAAACGGCGTGGCGGGCAACTGGGAATCGGTGCCGACGATCGCCGGCGTCGCGCCGGTAGGCCCGGGGCGGGTGGTCAACGTGGTGTTCGGCCTCAACACGCCGATGATCGTCAGCGAGCCCGGGCGCGCCGCTGGCGTGCAGGTGGCTGGTGCGCTGGCGGGGCCTTCGGCCTATGCGGGCGTGGTGGCCGACGCTGGCCAGTTCCGCCCGACCACGCCGGTGTCGGTGCCGCCGCCTTACTACATCCAGTCGGCCACGGGGCAGCTGGTGGTCATCACTGTCACCCCCGACGCGACCCGCGGCTGGGCCTTCGGCCGCGTGGCGCTGGAGAGCTCGGCGGTGCCCGGTGCGTTCGCCAGCGACCAGCGCGGCACACGCGTCGTGCTGTTCGACGGCATCCTCGGCAACGCCACCGGCGGCTCGCGCTCCGACCAGAACGGCAGCGCGCAGTTCATCCCGGGTTTCAGCGGCATTCCCGGCACCAACAACAGCACCACGGGCTTCAGCAGCGTGGGCGGCACTTCGGGAGCGGTGGCCGGTGCGCAAGCGCTGGGCGGCTCGGCCGTGGGCGCAGTACCCGCCGCCCCGGCGCAGCCGGCGTTCGAGTTTCGTCCTGAACGCGTCGAGGACCGCGCTGCGCAGGACGCGCTGGCAGCGCGCGATGCCCCTGCGGCCACGCATGACGGCCTCGGCGTCGGCGGCACGGGCCTGCAGGTGGGCACAGGCCCCACCCGCCAGGCCGACCTCGGCCGCGGCAGCGGGATCGGGGGCGCGGCACCCAACGTCTTCCGCCGCGCCTACCGCCTGGCCGTGGCAGCGGACACGAGCGTGTGCAGCCCCGAGGCCATCGAGCCGCCGACTGCCGGCGCTGCCGCCACGGCCACCGCGGGCGGCCACCGCGCAGCCGGTGCCGCCGCGCGTGATTGCAGGCCGGCGGCCAAGTAACCCAGGCACCGGCTGGCGATGCGGCGGCCGCAGCGGATGAGCGCGTGGCCTTGAACGTGCTGTGCCGCCCGTTGCCGGCACCGGCGCCCGGGTGGCGCAGCGCGGTCGCGGCGGCGTTGCGCAGGTGCCTGTTCGCAGCGCTCCTCGCGGCAATTGCGTTCACCCCGCAAAGGGCCGGCGCGCAGGTGCCGCCTGCGACATCCTCGCCGCCATCACTGCCCAACACGCTGCCGCAAGTGCGCGTGGTGCAGGAGATGCACACCGCGCGCATCGACCAGATCCGCACCGACGCGCGCTTCGAGCTTCTGGCCACCATTTCCACCGACAAGACCTTGCGCCTATGGCGCACGACGGACCTGCGCCTCGTGCGCACGATCCTGCTGCCCGCCGAGCCCGGGCCCGAGGGCACGCCGTACGCGGTGGCACTCACGCCCGACGGCCGCCGTGCCTTTGTCGGCGGCTACACCGGCTACCACTGGCACCGCGCCTCGCGCATCTATGTCATCGAGGTGGCCAGCGGACTCATCACCGGCACGCTCGGCCGCTTCGAAGGCGAGGTGGTCACGGCGATGGACCTCGCGCCCGACGGCCGCACGCTGGCCGTGGGCCTGGGCCGCGGCGGGCTGGTGGTGCTCGACACCACGAGCGGCGCCACACTGCGCAGCGACCGCGAATACGGCGCGCCGGTGACCTTCGTGCACCACGGGCCCGACGGGCGGCTGGCCAGCACCTCGGCCGACGGTTGCCTGCGGGTCTACGCCGCCGACGGGCGTCTGACCTATCGCAACCAGTACCCGCTGCGCCCGGCGAACGAGCCGCAGTGCACCGGCGGTGAACTGGGTGGCGTGCGCTTCTCGCCCGACGGGCGCTGGTTGGCCCTGGGCACGCGCTACCTGCGCCAGGGCGAGCGCTGGCAGCCCGAGGTGGGCCTCTTCGACGGGCGCACGCTGGCGCTCAGGCGCACGCTGCGAACGGACGATGCCGAGCAGCGCTCGCTGTGCTGCATCGCCTGGGCACCCGACAGCGCCACGCTCTTCGTCAACGGCACCGCCGAGAGCGACCGGCCGACGCCGCTGTACCGCGTGCGCGGCGCCGACAGCGGCGCGCTCGAACGCTGGGAGGTCGGCCGCCAGCAGTTCACCAACATGCTGCCTCTGCCCGACGGCACGGTGCTGTTCGCCACCAACGCGCCTTCGCTGGCCAAGATAGGGGCCGAGGGCCGCGTGGCGCGCGAGGCGCTGCCGGGCAACACCGATTTCCACGCCACGCGCGAGCGGCCCGAGGCGTTCGTCGTGGCGCGCGACGGCCACCGCGTCGCGTTCGAGACGGCGGGCCGGCGCTGGCTGCAGATGAGCCCGTTCGCCGCCGACCCCGGCGCCGCCCTGCAAGGCGCCGATCGCGCGCCGGCCGATCTGCGGCCGGCGTTGCGCCAGGGCGCGGTGGTGGTGCGGGCGGCCACTGGCCTGTTCAGCCACCGCGAGCCGGTGAGCGTCAACGGCCACCCGGTGGCGCTGGGCTTCGAGGAGGGCGTGCGCAGCTGGGCGGTGCACCCCACGCTGCCGGCGGCGGCGCTGGGCACGCAGCACGGGGTGCGCCTGGTGAACGCTCAGGGGCGGCCGATGCCCGGCTGGGAGGAGCTGCGTGCGCTGCCGGCGCCCGTGTACCACGTCGTCATCACCGACGATGCGCGCTGGGTGGTGGCTGCGGTGGGCGACGGCACCTTGCGCTGGTTCGACGTGCGCAGCGGCAGCGAGCGGCTGGGCGTGTTTGTCCACGACAACGCCGCCGATTGGGTGGCGTGGCGGCCCGATGGCTACTACGCCTCGTCGGCGGCGGGTGACCAGTACCTTGGCTGGCTGGTCAATCGCGGGGATGCGGCCACGCCGGACTTCTATCGCGCGGTGCAGTTCGAGCGCACGCTGTACCGGCCCGACCTGGTGCGCCACAGCCTCGGGGACGAGCCCGGCAAGGCCGCGGGCAGCGAGCGCGCGCTTGGCAACACGCTGGCACGGCTGGCCGCGCCGCGGGTGCGCATCGAGTCGGTGTCCGAAGCGCGGCGCGAGGTGCGCTTCACCGCCGAGTCGAGCGGCCAACCGCTGCGCGAGGTGGGCGTGTTTGCCGAAGGTCTGCCGGTGCTGCCGGCCTCGGCCCGCGCCGTGCCGCGCGGTCAACGGAGCCTGACCCGAACGGTGGTGGTGCCCGCCGGGTTGCCGCTGGACCGGATACGCGTCGAGGCCGAGTCCGACGGCGGCCTGGGCGTGGACGAAACCGCGGTGCTCAAGCCCGCGCCGGCAGCCGCGGGTCGCGGGCGGCTGTGGCTGCTGGGCGTGGGCGTCGAGACCTTCGACGCGTTTGTCGGCTGCGGCGTGACGCGCGACTGCCCAATCAGCGTGCCGGCGCTGCACAACACGCCCAACGACGTGGCAGCGCTGGACCGGCAGCTGCGCGAACGATTCGGCGGGCTGTTCACCGAGGTGCGTTCCAGGATCGTCGCGCACAAGGTGGGCACCACGCCCACCAAGGCCGCGGTGCTGGCCGCGTTGCGCGAACTGCAGGCCGCCGACCCCGAAGACACCGTGCTTGTCTTCATCGCCTCGCACGGCTTCGCGGCCGGGCCCGAGGGTTCTGAGTTCTACTTCGTCCCCGCGGATGTGCGGCCACTCGCCCTGGAGCGCGTGATGGCCGAAGCTCAGGGTCGCGCACCGCCGCCCGGTTCATCGGCAGCGTCGCTGCTCTCGGGCGCCGAGCTGAATGATGTGATGCGGCGCGTGCCCGGACGCCGCATCGTGGTCATCGACACCTGCCACTCGGGCGCCGCAGGGTTCAGCAGCAACCCGTACTTGATCGCCAAGCGCAGCGCATCGGCACAGGTGGCGCTGATCACAGCCTCCAGCGGCAGCGAACTCGCGTACGAACATGTCGAGCGCGGCGTGCGGCACGGCGCCTTCACGTACGGTCTGTTGCGTGCCCTCGAGGGTGCCGGTGACGCCGATGCGGACGGCACCGTGTCGCTCGAAGAGGCATTCCGGTTCATCGGGCCGGAAGTCCGCCGCGTCATCGACCGAGTGAACGAGATGGAGCGCCGGCGCGACCCGAGCCACCAACCTGTTTCGCAGACACCGGCCATGTACGCCAGCGACGAGCTGCGCCGCTCGCCACTGGCGGCGGTTGGCAAGCCTGGCGCACGGCGCTGACCGGGGAAGCCGTTGGTGCGGCTTCAAGGCCGGTGCAGGGGGGCGTGCGCGGGTCGAAGGGCTGAGGGGCGCCATCTGCGTGTGCAGCGGCCGCACGCGTCATCACCAATGGGCGGCGCGGCCCGGTCGCGATAGTCTGCGCGGATGAGTGCCCCGTTTACCCTTCCCACCCAGGCCCGCGTCGTCATCGTCGGCGGCGGCATCGCCGGCTGCTCCACCGCCTACCACCTCGCGAAGCTCGGCCTCACCGACGTGCTGCTGCTCGAGCAGGGCAAGCTCACGAGCGGCACGACCTGGCACGC
>JALHOU010000195.1 GCA_022842825.1 Rubrivivax sp. | reverse complement strand
GGCAGCGCGCCGATGTCGACCCAGCTGCGCACGCGCCAGAAGAGGTTGATGCCTTCGGCGACGGCGCGCGTGGTGAAGGGCTTCATCGGCACGACGGCGGCGCCGGCGCCCTCCAGCAGCGCGGCGGCACGCGTCACGGCGCGCGTGATGTCGGCCGTGGGCGCGAGCCCCCATCCAGCGTCGAGCAGCAGGCCGATCTTGAGCCCACGGAGCCCCACCACCTTGCGCGTCAGGTCGTGCCAGGCAATGGGCTCGAAGGGCAGGCTCGTCGTGTCGCGCCAGTCGGCCCGCGAGAGCGCAGCCATCATCAGCGCCGCGTCGGTGACGGTGCGCGTCATCGGCCCGGCGACGCGGCCGATGTAGGGCGGCTTGATCGGCACGCGGCCGTTGCTCGGCTTGAGCCCGACGACGCCGCACCAGGCCGCCGGCAGGCGGATGGAGCCGCCGATGTCGGTGCCCAGGTGCAGCGGCCCGTAGCCGGCCGCCGCCGCGGCGCCGGCGCCGGCACTGCTGCCGCCGGGGTTTTTCGTCAGGTCCCACGGGTTGCGCGCCAGGGCGTGGAAGGTCGACAGCCCCGAGCTCAGCATGCCGTAGTCGGGCATGGTGGTCTTGGCCAGCAGCACGCAGCCCGCTTCGGCCAGGCGCGCGGCGGGCGGCGCATCCTCGGGCGCGGGCACGAGTTCGGTCGCCGCCGTGCCGAGCGGCACCGGCGTGCCGCGCGTGGCGATGTTCTCCTTGATCGTCACCGGCACGCCGTCCAGCGGCGACAGCGGCGCGCCGCGCTGCCAGCGTGCCTCGGACTCGCGCGCCGCGGCGAGCGCGCGGCCGGGGTCGAAGGCGTACAGCGCGTGCAGGCGCGACTCCCAGCGCGCGATGTGCGCGATGACCGCCTGTGTGGCCTCCACCGGCGACAGGCGCTGCGCCGCATAGGCCTGAGAGAGCTCGGCGGCGGTCCAGTCGTGCAATGGCGGCATGGCGGCGGGTGTTCCGGGGTGGGTTTTCAGAGGTGGCTGGCGAGAAAGCGGGCCAGCTTGTCGGCCGCCTGCTTGCGAACGAAGTTCCGCATCGGCGGCAGGCCGCCGAAGAGCCGCCCGGGCCAGCCGAGCGCCTGGGCCGCCCATCGCCGGAAGTCGAAGCGATCGACGTGGCGCAGGATGAGGCCGTCGGGCGTGAACTCGAATTCCGCGTCGACGGCGTTGTGCACCAGCCGGTCGGCGGTGCCGTAGAGGTAGGTGACCTCCCAATGGGCGCGGCCGGTCCGGCCCTCGACATGGAGGTCGGTGGCCGTGAGCGACCACCCGTCGCGGCTGCGCTTGCGCGCCGAGCGGCAAAGCATGCGCCACATGCCGCCGATCTCGTGCGCGCCGTGCAGCGAGAACACCGGGTCCTCGAAGGTGGCCTGCGGCGCATAGAGCGCCTGCATGGCCTCGCCATCGCGCCGCTCGAAGGCAGCGTAGAGGCGCTGAAGGGTGTGCATGCGGCCGGCGGCGAGGCCGGCCTCCTCGAGCATCATGGTCATGCTCCGCCTCGTCAGCCCCAGCTCACGGCGCCCATGTCATTGGCGAAGATGGGCGAGCTGTTCCACAGGCCCCTGAGACCCTTTTTGAAGACGGCCACCTGCGCCGGGTTCCAGATGTAGACGTTGACCGCATCGTCGGCCAGCTGGCGCTGGATGGCCTGCCACAGGCGCGCCTTTTCCTTGGCGTCGCTGGTGGCGGCGAGCTGGCTCACGAAGCCGCGGAACTTGGCGCTGTCATAGCCGAAGTAGTAGTTCGGGTCGGCGTAGGCGGTGGCGTAGTCGAGCGGCTCGACGTGGTTGATGATGGTGAGGTCGAAGTTGCCCTTGAAGGGGCCCGCGAGCCACTGCGCCCACTCGACGTTCTCGATCTTGGCGTGGATGCCCACCTTGGCCAGCTGGGCGGCGACGATCTCGCCGCCCTTGCGCGCATATTGCGGCGGTGGCAGCGTCAACGTGACGTTGAGCGGCGTGGTCACGCCGGCTTCCTTGAGCAACGCCTTGGCCTTCTCGGGGTCGTAGGGGGCGACCTTCGTGAGGTCGAGGTAGCCGGCGTCGGTGGGGGCGAAGTGGCTGCCGATGGGTTTGCCCAGGCCCTCCTGCGCACCGTCGATGAAGGCCTGGCGGTCGATGGCGTGCGCCAGGGCGCGGCGCACGCGCACGTCGTTGAACGGCGCCTTGCGGTTGTTGACCGACATGATGCCCTTGCCTGCCGTGCTGCCCACCTCGACGACGAAGCGCTTGTCAGCCTGGAACTGCTTGAGCGATTGCAGCGCGCCGAAGCGCGGCATGCCGTCGATGTCGCCGGCGAGCAGCGCTGCCACCTGCGCCGCGGGGTCGTTGATGAAGCGGAAGGTCACCTTGGCCAGCCGCACCTTGGCTGCGTCGCGGTAGCTCGGCGATCTGGCCAGCACCACCGAGCTGCCCTTGTTCCAGGTCTCGAGCACGAACGGGCCGGTTCCCACGGGCTTGGTGGCCGCCGAGGCGACGCTGCCCGGGTGCAGGATGACGGCCGTGTTCTCGCCCAGGCGGAAGGGCAGCGAGGCGTCGGCCTTGTCCAGCACCAGCGTCAGCGAGTGCGGGTCGTGCACGACGACGCTGGAGATGTTGTCGAAGAGGGCCTTCTTCGCCTTGTTCGTGCTCTTGGGCTCGCGCGCGCGGTCGAAGCTGAACTTCACCGCCTCGGCGTCGAAGGCGGCGCCGTCGCTGAACTTGATGCCCTTGCGCAGCGTGAAGGTGCAGGCCTTGCCGTCGGGGGCGAGCGTCCAGCTCTCGGCCAGCAGCGGCGTCACCGCGCCGTCCATGCCGATCTTCGTCAGCCCCTCGAGGATGTTGTAGTGCACGATCTCGCCGATGGCGGCGGCGGCGGCCGTGGTCGGGTCGAGGCTGGTCGGCTCGAGCACCATGGCCAGCACGACGCTGTCCTTGCGGCGCTGAGCGAGCGCGCCCGTCCAAGCCCCGGCCAGCGGCGCGACGGCCAAGCCCCGGGCCAGGCCCTGGATCACTGTGCGGCGTTTCACGTTCGGCATCGGTCTCTCCTCGTTGGCGGCCAGCGCGCATTCTGCGACAGCGGAAGAGGCGCGCTTCGGCAGCGGTTTTCACGCGCTTGCCGGCGGCTCCGGCCGGCAGCATGCCCACCATGCCCGACGCCGGTGCCCGCCCGAATACGCTGCCGCCCCCGTCCGCGCTGCAAATGCTGCCCGGCGAGCTGCTCGTGCTGTTCCTCGTGCGCCTGGACGCGGCCGCCTCGGTGGTGGCGGTGCCGCCGGCGCGCCTGCTCGAGGGCCTGCGCGCCGCCATCGACCTGCTCGGCTTCCACGGTCTGCAGCGCGAGGAGGAGCGGCTCGACGAGCTGTTGCCCTGGGCGGGCAGCGTCTAGTCTCGTCCGCGCGCCAGAGTTCGCGATCGGAGGCCTCCGGGGCGTCGGCAGACTCCGGCGGGCCGCCGCCTGCAGCGGCGGCTCAGCGCTGCGGTGCCGCCGCCAGCAGGCGCTGCGTGTAAGGGTGCTCGGGAGCGCGGAAGATGCGGTCGGGGTCGCCGCGCTCGACGACCTGGCCCTGCTCCAGCACGATGACTTCGTCGCACACCAAGTCGACGACGGCAAGATCGTGGCTGATGAAGAGGTAGGCCAGGCCGTAGCGATCCTGCAGGTCCTGCATCAGGTTGAGCACCTGCGCCTGCACGCTGACATCGAGCGCGCTCACCGGCTCGTCGGCGACGATGAGGCGTGGCCGCGTGATGAGCGCGCGCGCGATGGCGATGCGCTGGCGCTGGCCGCCGCTGAACTCGTGCGGGTACTTCGCGAGGTCGGTCGGGCGCAGGCCGACCGCGCCCAGCACCTCGGCGGCGCGCTCGCGCCGTTCGGGCACGCCGGCGCCGTGAAGGACTGCGAGCGGTTCCGACACCGTCTGCAGCACGGTGCGGCGCGGGTCGAGCGAGCCGTAGGGGTCCTGGAAGACCATCTGCAGCTTGCTGCGCTGGGCGCGCAGACCGGCCCTGTCGAGTGCGTGCAGGTCCACGCCGTCCAGCAGCACGCGGCCGGCACTCGGCGGCTCCAGCGCCATGGCGAGGCGCGCCAGCGTGCTCTTGCCCGAGCCCGATTCGCCGACGATGCCCAGGCTCCTGCCGGCCTGCAGCGTGAAGGTCACGTCGTGCAGCGCCTGCACCTCGGGTGGCGCGGCGAACAGGTGGTGCCGCGGCAGGCGGTAGCGCTTGCCCAGGTGCTCGGCGACGAGCAGGGGTGGCGCGGCCGCGCTCATCTCGTCCCCACGGCCGGGACGACGGGGCTCGACACCGGCAGGCTCGGAACCGAAAGCGCGCCGGCCGGGCCGGCGGCGGTGGCGGTGGCGGTGGCGGTGGCGGCGAGCGCATGGGCCGCGTCGCGAAACCCTTCGTCGAGGTGCAGGCAGCGCACGGCATGGCCGGGCGCGATGGTCACCTCGGGCGGCAGTGCCGCGCGGCAGTCGTCCTGCACGCGCGGGCAGCGTTCTGCGAAGGGGCAGCCTGCGGGCAGGTCGGCCAGCTCGGGCACGCGCCCGGGGATGGTGGCCAGCCGCGTGCCGCGCGCCAGCCCCAGGCGCGGACGCGCCGCGAAGAGGCCCTGCGTGTAGGGGTGGGCGCGCCTGTGGAAGAGCTCGGCCGTGGGGCCGCTTTCGACCACCGTGCCGCCGTACATCACGTGCACGCGCTCGACCGTGTCGGCCATGACGCCGAGGTTGTGGCTGATCAGCACCAGCCCCATGCCGGCGCCCTTGCGGTCGTCGCGCACGAGCTCGGTGATGAGGTTGAGCACCTCGCGCTGGATGGTCACGTCCAGCGCCGTCGTCGGCTCGTCGGCGACGAGCAGCGCCGGCCCGCAGGCGAGCGCGATGGCGATCACCACGCGCTGGCGCTGGCCGCCGGAGAGCTGGTGCGGCCAGGCGTCGAGCCGCGCCTTGGCCTGCGGCAGCTGTACCCGCTCGAGCAGGCGCAGCGCCTCGGCGCGCGCGGCGGCGGCGGAAAGACCCTTGTGCAGCCGCAGCGGCTCGGCGATCTGGTGGCCGATGCGGTGCAGCGGATTGAGCGCCGTCATTGGCTCCTGGAAGACCATGCCCATGCGCCGGCCGCGCAGGCGGCACAGCTCGGCTTCGGACAGGGTGGTGAGTTCCGTGCCCTCGAGCTGGATCGAGCCCGACACCTGCGCACCCTCGGGCAGCAGGCCCATCAGCGCCAGCGCGGTGATCGACTTGCCGCAGCCCGATTCGCCAATGAGCCCGAGCGTGCCGCCGCGCTCGAGCGTGAACGAAACCTCGCGCAGCGCATCGGCGGGGCCGCGGGCGGTTTGCAGCGTGACGCGCAGGTCTCGGACTTCCAGCAGGGGCACCGGAGGACGATAGCGCAGCTTCGGCATTTGCTCTGGGGTGCGACGGCTGACTCGCCTGCCGGGGCGAGACCCGGCACGTGTCGAGTCAACCGATCCCGCCGGGGCGAGACCCGACCTACCACGCCATGCAAGCGCAACCCTCAAACACGCCGGGCGCGCCCCGCCCAATAAGGTTCCCGCAGCCGGCGCTTGAAGATCTTGCCGGTGTCCTCGCGCGGCAGCGTGTCGTGCAGCGTTACGACCCGAGGCACCTTGAAGCCGGCGACGCGCTCGTGCAGCCAGGCGCGCACCGCCTCGGCACTGAGGGCGGCGCCGGGCGCGGGTAACACCGCGGCTGCCAGCGCCTCGCCGAACTCGTCGTCCGGGATGCCGAAGACGGCGCAGTCGACCACGCCCGGCATGGCCTGCAGCACATGCTCGATCTCGACCGGATAGATGTTGACGCCGCCGCTGATGACCATGTCGGCCTGGCGGTCGACGATGAAGAGGAAGCCCTCGTCGTCGAGGTAGCCGACGTCGCCCATGGTCTTGAGGCCGCGCACTTCCATGCGCGCACGGGCCTCGTCGTTGCCGACGTAGCTGAAGTCGGGCAGCGCCGGCTGGTGGACGTAGATGAGGCCCGGCGTGCCCGGTGGCAACTCGCGGCCTTCGTCGTCGAGGATCTTCAGCACCACGCCGGGCAGCGGCAGGCCGGCCGAGCCGGGCTTGCGCAGTGCCTGCTCGCTCGTGAGCATCGTCATGTAGCCCAGCTCGCTGGCGCCGTAGCACTCGTGGATGACCGGGCCCCACCATTCGATCATGGCCCGTTTGACATCCGGCGGGCACGGGCTGCCGGTGGACGAGACCATGCGCATCGAGCTCAGGTCGTACTTCGCGCGCACCGCGGGCGGCAGGGCCAGCAGGCGCACATACATGGTCGGCACGAGGTAGGCGTGCGTGAGGCGGTGCTCGTGGACGAGCTGCAGCGTGCGCTCGGCGTCGAAGCGCTCTTCGATGTAGAGCGTGCCGCTGTCCTGCACGACGCCGAGCGCGTAGCCGTTGGGTGCGCTGTGGTACCAGGGCGCGCTCAGCAGCGCCCGCATGTCCGGGGCCGAGCCGTAGGCCAGGCGGCGCATGGCGACCATCGCTTCGGCCTGCGCCGGCGTCACCGGGTGGCGGACGATGCCCTTGGGGCGGCCGGTGGTGCCCGAGGTGTAGAACATCGCGCCGCGCGGTGGCGCCGCGGGCGTGGCGATGGGCGGTGTCGCGTCGCGTTGCGCTTCCCAGGCGGGCACGCCCGCCACGGCACCGCGAACGGACCACACCTGCGCATCGCCGGGCTGCAGGCCCGGGGCCGTGGCCTGCAGCGCGGCCAGCAGCGCCGCGTCGGCGACGAGCACCTTCGCGCGGCTGTTGGCGAGCACGTAGTGCACCTCGTCGAGCTTGAAGTGCCAGTTCATCGGGCACCACTGGGCGCCGAGGTGGCGTGTGGCGACCATCAGCTCCATCACCAACGGGCTGTTGCGCATGAGCAGCGCGACGACGTCGCCCTCGCCCGCGCCGGCGGCCTGCAGTGCGGCGGCCGAGCGTTGGCAGCGCTGCTCGAACTCATCGGGCGAGACGTTCTCGCCCTGGAAGACCATGGTGGGGCGCATGGTCGGCGCTCCCTTCGTGGCCGGTGGTCGCTGGCAGGTGCCGAAGCAGGCGGCCGGCGTGCCGCCTCAGCCGGCCTCGGCCACGCGGCGCAGCGCCTGCGCGAAGGCCTCGGGCGACTGCGCACCCTGGATCAGGTGCTGCCGGTTGATGACCACCGAGGGCACGCTGCGGATGCCGGCCTCCTGCCACTCGCGCTCGGCGGCGCGCACCTCGGCGGTGTAGGCGTCGCCGGCCAGGATGCGCCGAGCCTCGTCGGCGGGCAGGCCCACGGCGATGGCAAGTTCCACCAGCACGTCGTGCGCGCCCGGGTTGCGGCCCTGGCCGTGGTAGGCCGTGAGGAGCGCGTGCTTGAGCTCGCGCTGCTTGCCCATCAGGCCGGCCCAGTGCAGCAGGCGGTGCGCGTCGAAGGTGTTCCACACCCGCGCGCGTTCGCCGAAGGTGAAGCCGACGGCCGCGCCCATGTCGCGGATGCGCGCCTGGTTGGCGCGGATCTGCGCCTCGTCGATGCCGTACTTGGCCGAGAGGTAGGCCACGGTGTCGGCGCCCTCGGCGGGCATGTCCGGGTTGAGCTCGAAGGGTTGGAACTGCACGGTCGCGTCGACATCGGCGCCCAGCTGCTGAAGGCCTTTCTCGAAGGCGTTCAAGCCGACGGCGCACCAGGGGCAGGCCACGTCGGAGACGAAGTCGATCTGCAAGGTCTTCACGGTGGGGCTCCTCGGGTCATCAAGAGCAGGTAAGCGGGAATCAGCGACGGCGCGCCAATTTGGGATCGAGCAGGTCGCGCAGGCCGTCGCCCATCAGGTTCAAGCCGAGCACGCTGAGCATGATGGCCACGCCGGGGTACACGGCCAGCATCGGGGCGGCGAACATCTGCGTCTGCGCCTCGTTGAGCATGCGGCCCCAGCTCGGCTGCGGCGGCTGCGTGCCCAGGCCCAGGTAGCTGAGGGCCGCCTCGGCCAGGATGGCGGTGGCGAACGAGATGCTCGCCTGCACGATGATGGGGCTGGCGATGTTGGGCAACACGTGGTCGATGGTGATGCGCCACGGCCCCTTGCCGGCGGCGCGCGCCGCAGTGACGTACTCGCGCGACCACACCGCGTTGGCGCTGCCGCGCGCGATGCGCGCGAACACAGGGATGTTGAAGATGCCGATGGCGACGATGCTCATGACGAGCCCCGGACCGTAGATGGCGGTGAGCATGATCGCCGACAGCAGTGCCGGGAAGGCAAAGGTGAAGTCGCTGGCGCGCATCACCACCTCCTCGATCCAGCCGCGCCCGTCGGCGCGCGCGGCCGAGGCCAGGCAGCCGAGCGCCACACCGATGACCAGCCCGATGCCCACCGCGATGACGCCGACGACGATGCTGTTCTGCGCCCCCACCAGCAGCTGGGAGGTGATGTCGCGGCCGAGGCTGTCGGTGCCGAACCAATGCGCCGCCGAGGGCGCCTGCAGCTTCTTGGGGATGTCGATCTCGGCCGGCGGGTAGGGCGACCAGAAGAGCGACACGAAGGCCGCCAGCGCCAGCGCGCCCGAGAGCAGCCCGCCGACGACGAAGCTCGGATGGCGGCGCGCGCGCTGCCAGAAGCCCTGCGACAGGCTCATGCGCCCGGGCCCCGATCCATGTCGCGCTCCGCCGCGCTCATGCCGAAGCCACGCGCAGCCGCGGGTCGACAACCGCATAGAGCACGTCGACGACGAAGTTGACGAGCACCACCACCGCGGCGAGCAGCATCACCACGTCGCGCACGACGATCAGGTCGCGGTTGCTGATGGCCTGGAAGACGAGCCGGCCGATGCCGGGCAGCACGAAGACGTTCTCGACCACGATGGTGCCGGTGATGAGGTTGGCGAACTGCAGGCCGGCCACGGTGAGCACGGGGATCATCGCGTTGCGCAGCACGTGCCGCCACAGCGCCTGCCGGCGCGTGAGGCCCTTGGCGCGGGCCGTGCGCACGAAGTCCTCGCGCATGACCTCGATCACCGCCGAGCGCGTGACGCGCGCGAGGATGGCCGCCTGCACGAGCGCCAGCGCGATGGCCGGCAGGATGAGCGCCTGCAGGCCATCCCAGAGGCCGCCGCCCTCGTCCTCGGTCCAGCCCGGGAAGCCGCCGGCGCTCACCCATTGCAGGTGCACCGCGAACAAGAGGATGAGCAGGATCGCGAACCAGAAGTTCGGGATCGCGATGCCGACCTGGCTGGCGGCCATCACGCTCACGTCGCCGAGCTGGTTGTGGCGCGCCGCGGCATAGAGGCCGAGGCCGAGCGCGAGCACGACGGTGATGCCCATCGCCAGCACCGCCAGCGGCAGCGTCACGCGCAGGCGTTCGGCGATGAGCTCGGCGGTGGGCGTGTCGTAGCTGATGCTCTGCGCCGTGCGGCCTTGCAGCCAGCCGCCCACCCAGTCGGCGTAGCGCGTGGCGGCGGGCCGGTCGAGGCCGAGCTTGGCCTGTAGTGCCGCCACCGATTCGGGGGTCGCGGTCTCGCCCAGGATCACCTCGGCGGCATTGCCGGGCAGCAGCTCGAGCACGGCGAAGACCACGAGCGAGGCCACCGCCAGCGTGGCGATGAACGTGGCGAAACGCTTGAGCAGGAAGAGGCCCATACGGTGCGAGGTGGCGGTCTATGATGCCTCAAGCCACCTGAGAGGCCGGTCGTGCGGCCGCTGCGCCATCCCGTGGTTCGACGCGCCGGTGCACACGCGAAAGGCATGCCATGAAGCACATCCCGTTCGACAGCACACAGGCCTTCATCGGAGGGCGCTGGCGCGTCTGCGACGACGGGCGCACGCTGCCGCTGTTCGACCCCTCCGACGGCAGGGAGCTGACGCGCATCGCGCGCGGCGGCGCGGCCGACATCGATGCGGCCGTGGCCGCCGCGCGCACCGCTTTCGAAGGGCCGTGGGGTGTGCTGTCGGCCGTCGAACGGGGGCGCGTGCTGCTGAAGATGAGCGCGCGCGTGCTCGAGCTGGCCGACGAGCTGGCGCGGCT
>JALHOU010000194.1 GCA_022842825.1 Rubrivivax sp. | reverse complement strand
GCTGCCGGGCGTCACGCGCTGAGCGCGTCGGCACCAGGCGCCGGCGTCTCGCGACCGCGCGGCGCCGGCGCCAGGCCCGCCGGGCGCAGCGCCTTCGGCAAGCGGTGCAGCAGCATCTCGCGCAGCAGCGCACGCCCGTAGGTGCGCTCGCTGCGGGCGGGGTCGAACCACCACCAGCCGTCGGCACGCATCTGCACAGCGGCGGCGACAAATCGATGGCAGACCTCCTCGAAATCGGTATCGCCGAAGTGCAGACCGAAGATCAGCCGGCCCGTGCCGACCCAGCTCAACGCCAGACCGTGCGCGCGCAGGTAGAACTGCAGCATCCAGTGGTAGCGCGACGGGCGCGTGTACTCCACCGTCCAGACCGTGCCCATGTGGGCCACGCGCAAGGGCAATTCTGCTTTCGCGAAGGCGGCATTCATGGCCGCGGCGCGTGCGTCCCAGGTGGCATCGAGACCCTTGTACCGTGCCAGCACCTCGGGTGTCTCGAGCCGACGCAGAAAGACGTTCATCGCCGCCATCACGTAGGGATGGGCGTTGAAGGTGCCGCGCGCGAAGCACAGGTCGGCCGGCCGGTCCTCGCGATAGCGCTTCATCAGCCGGGCCTGCCCGCAGACCACGCCCACCGGCAGGCCACCGCCGAGGGTCTTCCCATAGGTGACGAGGTCGGCACGCAGGTCGAAGTACGCCTGCGCACCGCCGGGGGCCAGCCTGAAGCCGAGGAAGACCTCGTCGAGGATGAGCACGATGCCGCGTTCGGTGCAGACCTCGCGCAGCCGCTGCAGCCAGCCCTTGTAAGCGGCGCGGTCGAAGCCGGCGCCGCCGCGGCCGGCCACCAGCGAGGAGTCGCCGGGCGCGTTGCGGTTGGGATGCAGCGCCTGAAGCGGGTTGACGAGCACGCAGGCGATGTCGTTGCGCGTGCGCAGAACCTGCAGCGTGCGCTCGTCCATGTCGCGCAGGGTGTAGGTCTCGCGCGGCGGCATCGGGTTGCCGGGACCGGGCTGCACGTCCTCCCACCAGCCGTGGTAGGCGCCGGTGAAGCGCACGAGGTGGCGCTTGCCGGTGTGGTAGCGCGCCAGGCGCACCGCCTGCATCACGGCCTCGGTGCCGGACATATGGAACGAGACCGCCTCCTGGCCCGAGATGCGCAGCAGGCGCTGCACGTTGTCGAGCACGCAGGGGTGGTAGGCCCCGAGCATGGGGCCGAGCGGCGCGGCGATCGCCTGCGCCTCGGCAATGCACTCCTTGTAGAAGTCCACGCCGAAGAGATTGACCCCGTACGATCCGGTGAGGTCGATGAGCCGGTTGCCGTCGAGGTCCTCGACCATCGTGCCGTCGGCGGCGCGCAGGAAGGCGCCCACGGTGAGGTGCCGGCGCAGCTGGGGGACGTACTGGAACGGCACCCGGTAACTGCCCGTGAAGTCGAGATCGGGCAAGACCGCACGGGCCTCGCGTGTCATGGCCGCCGTGTTGGGGTAGCGCTCGGCGTACAGCGCCGAGAGCGCCTTCAGGCCGGCCCGCCGCGAAGCCTGCACCGCGGCCGGCGCGCCGTCGGAGGCGAAGAAGTGCGCCTCGTCGTAGGCGTAGCCCGGCACCTGCGCCGCCATCCACTTGGCGACGCGCGAGTGGCCGGCCAGCGAGCGGTGCTTCGCGCGCGAGAGCGCGAGCCGCCGCCTCGCCGCGACCCAGCCGAAACCCAGCAGCGTGGCGGCCGCCACGGCTGTCAATGTGTAGGTGATCTGCATGCCCCGAGGTCTAGCCTCGGGCGATGACAAGCCAATGAAACCCACCCGCTTTTCCAATTCCCTGAGGCGACTTGCGCCGCCGGGTCGCCTGTTCGGTCCGCTGCGGCGGCTGGCCCTGCCGCGCCGACTGCCCAACCCCTTGCGTCGCATCGCGGCGATCGAATCGCTGAACTTCCTCGTCACCAACCGCATCCCGCGTGTGGCGCTGACACGCGGCATGGGCTGGTACAGCGCGATCCGCAGCCCCGCGCTGACACGCGCCTCGCTCGCCGTCTGGCGGCTCTTCTCCGAGGTGGACCTGAGCGACGCCGAGGCGCGGCACTACCGCAGCCTGCAGGAGGTGTTCACGCGCCGCCTCGTGCCCGGCGCGCGCACGGTCGACCCGCGCGCAGACGTGTTCGCGAGCCCGTCGGACGCCATCGTCGGCGCCTGCGGCCGGGTCGAGAACGGCCTGATGCTGCAGGCCAAGGACTCGGCCTACCGGCTGGAGGATCTGCTGCGCTCGAGCGACGCCGCGCACGCCTTCGCCGACGGTGTCTACCTGACGCTGCGCCTGACCTCGGCGATGTACCACCGCTTCCACGCGCCGCACGACCTGGTTGTGGACCACGTCAGCTACGTCAGCGGCGACGCCTACAACGTCAACCCGCCGGCGCTGGCGCGCCTGCCGGGCCTGTTCTGCCGCAACGAGCGCGCCGTGCTGCACGCCACGCTCGACCGCGGCGGCCACCGCATCGCGCTCGTGCCCGTGGCGGCCGTCCTCGTGGCCAGCATCCGGCTGCACTGCATCGACGTGCTGCTGCGCCTGCGCCACCGAGGGCCCAACGAGTGGCCGTGCGCTGCGCACTACGGCAAGGGCGAGGAGATGGGCTGGTTCGAGCACGGCTCGACCATCATCGTGCTGGCACCGGCCGGCTTCGAGCCCGCGCCAGGCGTGACGTCGGGTGCGCGGCTGCGCATGGGCCAGGCGCTGCTGCAGTGGCCCGTGGCCGCCGCCGCAGCCGGCCGCACCGGGCCGACGTGACGCGGGCCGGCGTCATCAATCTGGCACGGGAGCATCACGCCTTCGTCATCGATGCGCCGGAGCATCGCCGGCGATGTCGCAGAAGGTCGATCTCGTCTACTTCAACGCTGGCGGCGGCCACCGGGCCGCCGCGCTGGCGCTCGAGGCAGCCATCCACGCCCAAGGCTGGCCGTGGCAGGTGCGGCGCGTCAACCTCACCGAGGTGCTCGACCCGGCGCAACGGTTCCGCCGCCTGGCCGGCGTGGCCCCCGAGGACCTCTACAACTTCCGCCTGGCGCGCGGCTGGACGCTGGGCCTGGCCCAGGAACTGCGTGTGCTGCAGGCGGCCATCCGCGCGGCGCACGGGCCGATCGTGCGGCGCCTCGCCGCGCACTGGGCCGCCCGCGAGCCTGACCTCGTTGTCTCGCTGATCCCGAACTTCAATCGCGCCCTGCAGGAATCGGTGGCGATGGCGTGTCCCGGAGTTCCGTTCGTCACCGTACTGACGGACCTCGCGGATCTGCCGCCGCACTTCTGGATCGAGCCGGGCCTGCAGCAGCACATCGTCTGCGGCACTGACGAGGCGATGGCACAGGCCGAGGCGGCGGGCTACGGTCCAGGATGCGCGTGGCGCGTCTCGGGCATGCTGCTGCGGCAGTCGTTCCACGACGCGGCGCCGCCGGACGGGCCGGCGCTGCGGGCCCGCCTCGGCCTGCAGGCCGAAGTGCCCACGGCGCTGGTGATGTTCGGCGGCTACGGCTCGGCGCAGATGGTCGAGATCGCGCGCACGCTGCCGCAGCTGCAGCTCATCCTGATGTGCGGCCGCCATGCCCGCCTCGCGCAGCAGTTGCGCGCGCTGCCCGGCCCCGGTGGCCGGCGGTTGGTGGTCGAGTTCACCGAAGACGTGCCCGCCTACATGGGCGCGGCCGACTTCTTCATCGGCAAGCCGGGCCCAGGTTGCCTGAGTGAGGCCTTGCAGCTCGGCCTGCCGATCGTCACCTTCGGCAATGCCTGGACCATGCCGCAGGAGCGGTTCAACGTGCGTTGGGTGCAGACGCGGGGGCTCGGCCTGGCCGTGCGCTCCACCGCCGGGTTGCCTGCGGCAGTGCAGGCCCTGCTGGCCGACCTGCCGCAGTACCGGCAACGCGTGGCCGCCATGCGCAACCGCGCCAGCTTCGAGGTGCCGCGAATCCTCGACCAGCTGCTGCAGCGCTCCAGCCGAATCGTGCGCGACCTGCAGGTGCTCCGTGCGCCGGCGCACGCCGTCCGAGAACCCCAGGAGGCCCTTCCATGAAGATCAGTGTCTTTGGCGCCGGCTATGTCGGCCTCGTCACGTCGGCGTGCCTTGCCGACATGGGCAACAGCGTGATGTGCCTCGACATCGACCCGGCGCGGCTGCGCGTACTGCGCGAGGGCGGCGTGCCGATCCACGAGCCCGGCCTCGAGGCGCTGGTGCGCCACAACGTCGCTGCGCGCCGGCTGTCGTTCACCGATGACGTGGCGCGCGCCGTGGCGCACGGCACCATCGTCTTCATCGCCGTCGGCACGCCGGCCGCCGAGGATGGCTCGGCCGACCTGGAGCACGTGCTACGCGCGGCCGCCTCGATCGGCCGCCACATGGAGGACTACAAGGTCGTGGTCGACAAGAGCACCGTGCCCGTCGGCACCGCCGACCGTGTGCGCGAGACCCTGCAGCAGCAGTTGCACGAGCGCAGCGCCATCGTGCCCTTTGCCGTGGTCTCCAACCCCGAGTTCCTGAAGGAGGGCGCGGCGATCGAGGACTTCATGCGCCCCGACCGCATCATCGTCGGCAGCGACGACGAGCGCGCCACGCTGCTGATGCGCGCGCTGTACGCACCGTTCCTGCGCAACCGCGACCGGCTGATGACGATGGACGTGCGCAGCGCCGAGCTGACCAAGTACGCGGCCAATGCCATGCTGGCCACGCGCATCAGCTTCATGAACGAGCTCGCGCTCGTGGCCGAGCGCGTGGGTGCCGACATCGAGCAGGTGCGCATCGGTCTGGGCAGCGACCCGCGCATCGGCACGCACTTCCTCTACGCGGGTTGTGGCTGGGGAGGGTCGTGCCTGCCCAAGGACGTGAAGGCGCTGCGGCGCACCGCCGCCGACGTGGGCGTGGACCTGGTCATCCTCGGCGCCGTCCAGAACGTCAACGAACGGCAGCGCCGGCGCCTCGTGGAGCACGCGCTCGAGCGCTTCGGCCCCTCGCTGCGAGGGCGCCGTTTCGCGCTCTGGGGCCTGGCGTTCAAGCCGGGCACCGACGACCTGCGCGAGGCGCCCAGCCTGGAGATCATCGAGGCGCTGCTGCAGGCCGGGGCCACGGTGCAGGCCTACGACCCGGCGGTCACCGCCAGCCCGACACGCCTGCTCACGCGGCGCGAGGGCTTCGCTTTCGCCGAGGACCCGCTCGCGGCGGCCGCCGATGCCGATGCGCTCATGATCGTGACCGAGTGGCGCGAGTTCCGCAGCCCCGACTTCGAGGCGCTGCGCGAGCGTCTGCGCCATCCGGTCATCTTCGACGGCCGCAATCTGTTCGAGCCGCAGCAGATGGCCGACCTCGGCTTCGAATACCACGGCATCGGACGCGGTGCCGCGCCCGGGCCGGCGCGCTTCGTGTCGAGCGCACCACCCCGTCAGGGCCAGACGTTGGCACGAACGGCCTGAGGTCCGGGCCGACACACCGGTGGCACGCATGTGGAGGACACATCGACGACATCGCGCTCCGGTCGCTGCAGTTCTCGCGGCAGCGGGGTTGTTCCTGGGCTGGGCGGACGCCGTCCGTGCGCAGGACGCCACGCGCGGCGCGCAACTCTACCGTGCTCTTCCGGGCTCGCCCGGCGTCGGTTCCTGCGTCTCTTGCCATGGCGAGCCTCTGAACAACCGCAACAGCGTGCTGCGCGGAGCGGTGGGCGGGGCATGGATCTCGCGCACCATCGCCGCGGTCTCGGCCATGGGCTACCTGCGGCAGTTCCTGAGCGATGCGGACCTTGCCGACATCGCCACCTACCTCGCAACGGTGGTGCCCTCGGCGGAACTGGAGACGCTGCCCGAACCCTGGCCGACCTTCGATGACTTCGGCGCGCAGGCCGTGGGTACGCTGGCCGCCGAGCGCACGCTGTGGCTGCGCAACCTGCAGCCGCGCGGCGAGCTCTCGATCGGGTCGGTCGTCTCGACCGACCCGGTGGTGTTCCCGGTCCAGCACGAGTGCCCCCTCAGCCTGCCGCCGCTCGGGTCGTGCCGCGTGCGCACCTGGTTCCGGCCGGCGGCGGTGGGGCCGGCCGAAGCACGCTTCGACATCCTGGCCCCCGGAGGGCAGTTGCTGCGCAGTGGGCGGCTGCTGGGCACCGGCGCCGCCCTGCAGCCACCGACGCTGGCCTGGGCGCCCGCCACGGAGCTGGTCGACTTCGGCCGCGTGGAAGTGGGGCGCAGCGCCGAGCTGCGGCTGCAGTTGCACAACCCCGGCGGCACGGCTGTGGCCCTTGAGCGGCTGCGCAGCACCGGACCCCAGGCCTTGCGCTTTGTCGTCAGCGGCGAGTGCGCGGCCGCGGGCCGGATCGAGGCCGGCGCGCGTTGCGAGGTGACGATCGCGCACTCGCCGCGTGCGGCGGAACGCGCCGAGGGCTGGGTCGAGCTCGCCTCGGACGCCGCCAACGCGCCGCTGCTCAGGCTGCAGGCGATCGGCGTCGCGGCGCAGGTGCCGCCGCAATCATCGGCGTCATCGCCTGAGCAGGACGCGGCCGGCGGCGGGGCACTGTCGCCATGGCCGCTGCTCGGCCTTGGCCTGTCCGTGCTGGCGCTGCGGCTTGGCCGCGTGCGCCGCAAGCCGCATTGAAGCGGGCGCCGGCATCTTCAGGTCAACCACAGGCTCGGGGTGCGGCAGAAGCCGATCCGGAGTGGATTGCCACCGCGGGGTCCATCGCTCCGATATGCGCCGGCAGGTTCAGTACACCTCCGGCACGTACATCTCGGCCGGCACAGGCTGGCGGATGTAGTCGGGATTTCGCACGCGCGGCGGCAACTCGATCGCCGGGCGCGGCACCTCTACGTACGGCACTTGCGACAGCAGGTGCGCGATGCAGTTCAGCCGCGCCTTCTTCTTGTCCACGGCTTGAACCACCCACCAAGGCGCCTCGGCGATATGGGTGCGTTCCAGCATCGCCTCCTTGGCCTTGGTGTAGGCCTCCCAGCGGACACGGCTTTGCAGGTCCATCGGGCTGAACTTCCACTGCTTGAGCGGGTCGTGGATGCGGCCGAGGAAGCGCAGGTGCTGCTCCTCGTCGGTGATCGAGAACCAGTACTTCAGCAGCCGGATTCCCGAGCGCACGAGCATGCGCTCGAACTCGGGCACCGAGCGGAAGAACTCCTCCACGTCATCTTCGCCGCAAAAGCCCATCACGCGCTCGACGCCAGCGCGGTTGTACCAACTGCGATCGAACAGGACCATCTCGCCGGCGGCGGGCAAGTGCTGCACGTAGCGCTGGAAGTACCACTGCGTGCGCTCGCGGTCGTTGGGCGCCGGCAGCGCCACCACGCGGCACACGCGCGGGTTGAGCCGCTGCGTGATGCGCTTGATGGCTCCGCCCTTGCCGGCGGAGTCGCGCCCCTCGAACAGGATCAGCACCTTTTCACCGCTGGCGGCCACCCAGTCCTGAAACTTCACGAGCTCGGCCTGGAGCCTGAACAGCTCGCGGAAGTAGACGCCGCGCGCCAGCCCGTCGCCGCCCGCTGGCGCGCCGCTGCTGTCGGTCGCCAGTCGACGGTCTTCGATCTCGAGCTCAAGTTCCTCGTCGAAGTCGTCGCGCAGTTCCGCATGCAGCCGCGCCACCAGCGCTGCGCTCAGCGGCTGGGGTTCGTCTGTGTCAGCCACCTCGATCACGTACCCACGCGCCCGCCGTCGATCTTGGTGATCATCACCGTGGCCGAGCGCGGGCGGGCGTTGGCACCGCCAGCGCCGTAGCCGGCATTGCCCGGCCAGTGGCTGGTGAACCTGGTCGGGTCGCCGATGTTGGCGAATGCCGTCTCCTCACCCGGGTGCTGCACGTTGATGAACATCACCTTGCCGTCGGGCGTCTCGCACAGGCCGGTGATCTCCTGGTCGACCGGCCCGACGAGGAAGCGCTTCAGTGTGTTCGCAGTCTGCTTGCGGCCCATGCGCGTGACGACCGTCCCGTTGGCGCCGTAGTCCAGCGTCACTGCGCCCCCATCGCCCACGGTGCCCGGCACCGCGGCGAGCAGCATGCAGTTGGTGACGTCGGTGTAGGCGCCGTCGTCGGTCTGCACCCACAGCAGCCCGGTGCCCGGGGTGTAGACCAGGCCGTCGGGGCTGGACAGGTCGTTGTCGTTGGTCAGCCCGGACAGGTTGATCACGTTCGTGGGCGAGCCGGCTTCGGCGCCGAAGAGGTAGATGTCCCAGGTGAACGCGGTCGCGGCCGGCTCGCCACCGTTCTCTTTCATGCGGATGACGTGGCCGTTGGGGTTGCCGCTTTGCACCGTGGCCGCGCCGCGGATGTCGGTGTAGACGCGAGGGTTGGCCGGGTCGGGGTTGAGCTGCGAGCCGGTGACCGCGCCCAGGCGCCGGTTGCTGTTGTTGGTGAGGGTGAAGTAGACCTCGCCGCTGGCCGGCACGGCGCACCACTCGGGGCGGTCCATCTTTGTCGCGCCCACGGCGTCGGCGGCGATGCGGCAGTGCATCAGCACGTCGCCCTGGTCGGCGAAGGCGTAGGTCGCGTAGCCGGCGATGGTGGGGTTGGTGATCGAGAGTTCGATCCACTGCCCGGTGCCGTCGGTGTTGAACTTGGCGACGTAGAACCTGCCGCTGTCGAGGTACTTGTCGCCCGTGGCCACGCGGTTGGCCGCGGTGGCGTCGGCCGCCACCCAGTTCTGCGTGGAGACGAACTTGTAGATGTACTCGTTGCGCGAGTCGTCGCCCAGGTACACGGCCAGCGGCTTGCCGGCCACGGGCTTGCCGAAGCTAGCGTTCTCGTGCGCCATGCGGCCCAGCGCCGTGCGCTTCTTGACCACCGAGGTCGCGCTGTACGGGTCGATCTCGGTCATGTAGCCCTGGCCGTTGACCTCGTGGCGGTAGTCGTCGGCCGCGGTGGCGCCGGTGACGCTGGTGTTCCAGCGCGCGTACTTGTCGTCGGCGCCCGAGGTTTCCCAGCCGTAGCGGCTGGCCGCGGCGGCGGTGGCCGTCGCGTTGCGACCATAGCGGGCCAGCGCGAGGTTCTCCTTGGCGGTGCGCAGGGCCTGGTCGCCGGCAGCGCGGAAGTAGTAGCCGGCCCAGTTCTCCTCGCCGGTGAGCAGCGTGCCCCAGGGCGTCTTGCCGGTGCCGCAGTTGTTCAGCGTGCCGCGGGTGGATGTGGCGGCAGGGGAGAACTTGGTCACCAGCAGCGGATGGCCGCGCAGCGGGCCGGACAGCTCGATCGGCGTGGCTGCCGTGACGCGGCGGTTGAAGGGCGAGTTCTGCACGACGGCGAACTTGCCCGCGGTCTTGGCGATCTCGACCACCGAGACGCCGTGGCAGTCGACCTCGATGTCGGTTTCGGCGGCGGGGCGCGGGTTCGGGCTCGGTCCGTTCGTGTGCAGGAAGAGCTGGTTGATGTACTCGTGGTTGATGCCGAGCAGCGCGCGGTCGTTGCCGTTCGCGTCGGGGGCGCCGGCGGCCGAGAGGCCGAAGTACTCCATGCCGTCGTGGTCGTCGCCGCTGCGCTTGTCGTAGCCGGTGTCGGTGCCGTCGTTCTTGAACGCGGGCACGCCGGAGGCGATCGGGTCGCCGACGGCGAACACCACCGTCGCGGTGTAGCCGGCGGCGACGGTGATCTTGTCCTCCAGCGACTTGGCCACGGCGCCGAAGCCGAGCAGCGTCTCGGCCGGCGCGGGTGCGGGCGCCGGGGCGGGGGCCGGATCGTCGTCGCCACCACCGCAGGCGGCGAGGCCGAGGCCGCCGAGCATCGCCGTGGCCGCGGTGCCGACGCCGCCGCGCAGCAGGCTGCGGCGGCTCAGGCGGGCGGAGACGATCGCGTCGAACGTCGGGTTGGCCGAGGTGTTGGAGTCCTCGTCGTTGAAGTCATGGGCGGGTTGAAGGGGCAGGTCCTGGGGCTTGTTCACTTGTGCTCGCTCCTGGTTGAACAGCCTGCGAGTCTTCCGGTGTCATATGAACGCGGCGTGTCAGGCCCATGGCAGTGCCATGACGATGAACGGGAGCCGGCCGCCGGCCGGGCCGCGCCGCCCGGCTCAGTCG
>JALHOU010000193.1 GCA_022842825.1 Rubrivivax sp. | reverse complement strand
GCCTCGGCAAAGGCCAGCGCGCGCGCATTCACGCCCACGTAGCCGAGGCCGGGCGGGCACATCAGGCCCTTCTGCGAGGCGCCCATGGCCACGTCGACACCGAGCGCGTCCATGTCGAACGGCGCCGCGCCGAGCGAGGCCACGAGGTCGACGACGTAGAGCGCCGGATGCGCCGCCGCGTCGATGGCGCGGCGCACGGCGGCGAGGTCGCTGGTGATGCCGCTGGAAGTGTCGGTGTGCACCACCAGCACGGCAGCGATGCGGCGCGCCTTGTCGTCGCGCAGCGCCTGCTCGATGGCGGCGGGGTCGATCGGGTGGCCCTCGGTGTGCGGCGTGCGCTGCACCGTGGTGCCGGTGGCGGCGCCGAGGATCTCGGTCTGCATCGCCCACGAGTCGCTGAAGTGCCCGCCGCCGGCGATGAGCAGCGTGCGGTCGCGCGCGCTCAGGTTGGCGGTGACGGCCTCCCACATGCCGTGGCCGTTGGCGGCGTAGAAGAGCACCTGCGCGTCGCGCGTGCCGAGCAGCGTGCGCATGCCGTTCTCGCAGGCGCGGATGAGCGCGGCCACGCGCGGGTCCATGAGGTCCATCATCGGCCGCTGCATGGCGTGCATCACCGCGTCGGGCACGCGCGTGGGACCGGGGCTGTGCAGCGAGCGGATGCCGGGGATGCGAGGGTTGACGCCGTTCGCGCGAGCGGCCGCGAGACCTGGCGCGGCGCGCCAGGCAGGGAGGTCTGAGTGCATGCCCGGGATGTTAGCCCCGGGTGGCAGGCGACCCGCGGCGACGGCGCACGGCACCCGGCGCGCGCCGCCGGGCACCGCAGCGTGGATCAGGGCGAGGCGAGGAACCGGTTGAGGACGTTGCGCGTGATCGTCTGGGCATGCACGTTGGCGCGCGCGGGGAACGGCGCATGGGCGTCCAGGCCCCAGTTCCACTGCATCGAGCCGGTGGCGAAGACGCCCGCGCCGCTGGTGTGGGTGTAGTAGGTGAGGTGCGCGTAGCGCGTCTGGCCGCTGACGACGTAGGGCGAAGCCATGACGACGCTGATGTTGGCCGGCGAGCCGACGTCGACCTTGTCGACCTCGTAGCCGAGCAGGCCGGGCAGGCGGGCACCGGGCTGCAGGCCGGTGCCGGCGCAGATCCAGCTGGAGCAGTCGTGCACCACCATGTCGAGATCGACGGTGTTGTAGTCGTACTGCACGCCGATCAAGGCCGCCTCGGGGCGGTTGAGCGGGGCCATGCGCCAGCGCTCGGTGGCGCGGCTGGTGCCGGCCAGCGGGTCGAGGTTCTGGTAGTACTTGTACGAGACGACGCGGCGGTTGGCCACGCCGCGCGAGTCGGCCTCCAGCCGCGTGCCCCAGTAGGCGTTGTTGGCGCCGAGGAAGGCGAGGTTGACGCCGGCGTTGCGCGCCGCCTCGACGTGGTCGTACATCTCCTTGGTCCAGTACTCGTCGTGGCCGACCGAGAGGAAGGCGCGGAACTGGCGCAGCCGGGCGGCGCTGGTGTGCGTGTCGACGTTGGTCGAGTACAGCACGTCGTAGCCGTTGCGCTCGAGGAAGCGCACGGCGTGCAGTTCCCACTCGAGGAAGTCGCCGGCGCCCTTGAACGAGCGCACGGCGCCGAGCGAGGCGCTGTGATTGCGGTAGGGCCGGTTGAGCGAGGCGGAGTAGGTGGTGGCGGTGGGGTCGCCGGGCGGTCCGACGTAGAAGCTGTGGCCACCCCAGGTGTTGTAGGCGGCGTAGGTGGTGACGCTCTGCTGGAACATGAATGCGCCCCGGCGGGCGTCGTCACGCACGGTGAACGTGATGTAGCTGGACTTGCCGCGTGCCGTGGTGAGCTTGGCGAGGTAGATGCCGCTCATCGCCACCGTCGCGTCGGTGCTCGATGTGGGAATGGACAGCGCGAGCGAGGTGCTCCAGTTGCACTCGATCGTGCGGGTGGCGGCGCTGACCATCGGGCAGGCCGGCTGCGTGCTGCTGGTGCGCGAATAGGGGCCCATCACCAGGCGGCCGCCGGCGCCGCCGTACCAGCCGATGCGGTACACGGAGATGGTGTAGGTCGGGTCGTTGACCGGGTCCTTGACGTTCACCATCAGGTTGATCGAGCCGCCGCGGTTGACGCTGGTGGCCGAGGCGTAGCCCTCGATCTCGCCGCCGGTGGCGTAAGCGGAGTCGCTGATCGTCCATGCGGTGCTGACGCCCTGCGCCGCGGTCTTGGCGTTCTCCGTGACCATCGGGTTGGCCGTGGCATTGGCATCGGCGTACCAGCAGGACTTGGCCTGCCCCGGCGCGGGGTCGTTGGCGGTGCCGCCGAAGCTGCTGATGTCGCACCAGACGCTGCCCGTCTTGGAGGCGTCGACGTAGTTGGCCGTGGTCGACAGGCCAAAGCGCACCGTGCGTGTGCCGCTGAACGTGCAGGTGGCCGCGTCCACGGCACAGAACACCCAGCCGACGGTCGGCGGAGGTGGTGGTGGCGGAGGAGGAGGGGGCGGCGGCGAAGGAGGCGGCGGCGAAGGAGGAGGCGGCGAAGGAGGCGGCGGCGAAGGAGGAGGCGGTGGCGGTGGCGGTGGCGGCGAAGGCGAAGGCGAAGGCGAAGGCGGCGGCGGCGGCGGAGGGGGCGAAGGCGAAGGCGGCGGCGGAGGGGGGGGCGGAGCCGGCGAAGGAGAAGGTGGCGGCGGCGGAGGCGAAGCCGGAGGCGGAGGCGGCGACGGTGCGGGCGGCGCCGAGGCCGGAGGTGGGGGCGGCGGCGAGGTGACCGGTCCTGGAGCCGGGGCCGGCGCGGGCGGCTTGGCCTCGGCGGATCCATCGCTGCCGGTGCCGCCGCCGCCGCCGCAGGACGCGAGCAGGCTCACCCCGGCCATTAACGCGGCCAGTGCCCACATGCGGTCACGACGACTGAGGCTCACGGAATTGCCCTTACAAAACAGAACGCCCGGCGATGGACTCGAACCCGGCGGCGGCGTTCAGGCACTCGGCCACCCCGTCCGGTATCGGCACGATCCTAGGAGGTGCCGGCAGAATCTTGAAGCCTCGGGGCGCCCCCGACGTGAGGGGGGCCGGGGTATGTGCGCGTTGACACCTTCACGAAAGCCGCGCGCCGGCCCGCCTCGAAACCGCTGCGCTAAGCTTCCGTCATGTTCACCGGCATCGTTGCGGGCACGGCCCAGGTCGAGCGCCTGGCCGACCGTGCCGGGCTGCGCAGCTTCACGTTGCGCTTCGGCGTGCCGGGCTTCGGCGTCGGCCTGGAGGTCGGGGCCAGCGTCGCGGTCGACGGTGTGTGCCTGACCGCGACCGCGTTGCATCGGGCAGAAGGCGAGGTGTTCGCCGCCGACTTCGATGTCATGCAGCAGAGCCTCGCGCTCACCACGCTCGGGCGCCTGATGCAGGGCGCCGAGGTCAACGTCGAGCGCGCAGCGCGCGACGGTGCCGAGATCGGCGGCCATCCGCTGTCGGGCCATGTCGACTGCCTGGGAACGCTCGTGCAATTGCGCCAGCCCGAGAACAACCATGTGTTGCGCATCGCGCTGCCCCCGCGCTTCATGCGCTATGTCTTCGCCAAGGGCTACATCGCCGTCAACGGCTGCAGCCTCACCGCGGCCGAGGTCGACCGGCGCGAGGGCTGGTTCGAGGTCTGGCTGATCCCCGAGACGCTGCGCATGACCACCTTCGCCGCCAAGCGCGAGGGCGATGCCGTCAACATCGAGATCGAGCGGCAGACGCAGGTGTTCGTCGACACCGTGCGCGAGGCCATCGACGAGCGGCTCGGCCCGCTCGTGCCGGCCCTCGAGCACTGGCTGCGCGAACGGGGCTTGGGCACGCTCGACGACCTGGCTCGGCCGGCTGCCCTGGCACCACCGCCCGACCGACCCCGCTGAACGGGCGGGCCGGCACGTCACCTGCGATGTGCAGGCGCGACACTGAGGCACCGTGCGAAGGCGCCGGGCGGGGCGTGGCACCGAGGCCAGCCGCCGCTGTTCCAGCCAGCGGGTCATCCCTTGCCGGGCGCCGATGATTGCGGGCAGACCCCGATGCCGCGCCGGCTGGCCGCCACTAGGCTTGCCCCCCACGAACCTCGACCAGGAGACAAGCCATGTTGCGCAGGACCTTCGTCACCGCGGCCGCCACGGCCACCGTCGCCGCCCCGCTCGCCGTGCGCGCGCAGGCGGCGCTCACGCTGCACGGCGCCGTGCAGTTCAACGACGATCACGCCTTCAACCGGGCGCTGCTCAAGTTCGAGGAGCTGGTCAAGAAGTACTACGGCAAGCCGATCAACTTCGTGCTGCACCGCAACAGCGAGCTCGGCCTCGAGAAGCAGTATTTCGAGTACATGGCGCAGGGCAAGGCCGTCGACTTCGGCATCGTCTCGCCGGCGCACATGAGCACCTTCTCCAAGGCCGCGCCCTTCATCGACGCGCCGTTCCTCTTCCGCGACCTCGCGCACTGGAACAAGGTGCTCGATGCCGACCTGCTCAAGCCCATCGCCGACGAGGTGGCCAAGGGCGCCGAGGTCATGCTGGTCGGCTACGCCGGCGGCGGCACGCGCAACATCTTCGTCAACAAGCCGGTGCGCAACCTGGCCGAGATGAAGGGGCTGAAGGTGCGCGTGCAGGGCGCGCCCATCTGGAGCCGCACCTTCTCGGCCATCGGCATGAGTCCCACGGTCATCGCCTACAACGAGGTCTACAACGCCATCCAGAACAACGTCATCGCCGCCGGCGAGAACGAGGCCGCGGGCGTGGAGGCGATGAAGTTCTTCGAGGTCGCGCCGCACTTGTCGATGACGCAGCACGCCATCACCATCCGGCCCATCTGCTTCTCGGGCAAGACCTTCGCCAAGTGTGCGCCCGACCTGCAGGCCGCCATCCTGCGCGCCGGCAAGGAGGCAGGGACGCATGGCCGCACCATCGAGTCCTCGGAAGACGGCGCCAAGCTCGAGAAGCTCGAGCGCGAGGGCAAGCTCAAGCGCGTGGTCTTCACCGAGCGCGACGCGATGAAGAAGCTCGCCGACCCGGTGATGAACGCCTACGCCAAGGAAGTGGGCGCCGAGGCCATCTACGCCAGGATCAACGCCGCCTGAACCCGGCAGCGCCTCCAGCCCGGCGGCGCTCCCGGCCCTGCTTCGGCAAAGGAGTGGCGGCGGGTGCGCCGCCTTTCCTTGCGCTCTGCCTTCGCCCATGACCGCATTCAAGGCCTTCACCGCGCTGTACAGCCGGCTGCTCTCGGCGCTGCTCGTGTTCTCCGTGGCCGTGCTGATCATCCCGGTCAGCCTGCAGATCTTCTCGCGGTACACGGCGCTCATCCCGAGCTACATCTGGACCGAGGAGATGGCCCGCTTCCTCTTCGTGTGGATGATCATGATCGGCGCCATGGTGGGCATCCGCGAGGGCTCGCACTTCGAGGTCGACGTGTGGCCCAGGCTCGCGCCGCGCCCAGCCGCGGCGCTGAAGATCGTCACCAGCCTCTTCGTGCTCGCCTTCGCCGCCGTGTTCATCTGGGGTGGATGGTTGTTCACGCGCTTCGCGTGGAACCGCGTGTCCGAGCTGGCCGAGCTGCCGCTGTGGATGATCCACGCGGCCTTTCCGCTCGCCGGTCTCACCTGGGTGTTGTTCCAGGGAGAACACTTGCTCGACGCGATCAAGGTGCTCGCCGGCCGGCCGGGCTCGGGCGCTGAGGGGACCGCGCCATGACCGCCGCGGCGCTGAGCCCCGGCATGGCCGGGCTGATCCTCTTCGGCATCTTCTTCACGCTCATGTTCCTGCGCGTGCCGGTGGCGTTCGCGCTCGGCCTGGCCTGCGTGCCCATCTTCGCCCTCGAAGACCGCTTCGACCTGCAGAACCTGATCCAGGAGACCTTCAACGCCTACAACTCGTTCATCCTGCTGGCGGTGCCGTTCTTCCTGCTCACCGCCAACCTGATGAACGTGGGCGGCATCACCGACCGCCTCGTGCGCTTCTCGCGCGCGCTCGTGGGCCACTTCCCGGGCGGGCTGGCGCAGGTGAACGTGGTGCTGTCGATCTTCTTCGCCGGTGTCTCCGGTTCGTCCACGGCCGACGCCGCGAGCCAGGGCAAGATCTTCATCGAAGCGCAGGTGAAGGAGGGCTACGACGTCAGCTTCTCGGTCGCCATCACGGCCGTGTCGGCGGTGCTGGCGGTGATCATCCCGCCGTCCATCCTGATGATCGTCTGGGGCGGCGTGCTCTCCGTGTCCATCGGCGCGCTCATGCTCGCCGGCATCATCCCGGGCCTGCTCATCGGCCTGGCGCAGATGGCCACGGTGCACGCCTACGCCAAGCGGCGCGGCTACCCCACCTACACGCGCGCCACGCTGCGCGAGGTGTTCGCCTCGGCGATGGTGTCGGTGCCGGCCCTGCTCACGCCCTTCATCATCATCGGCGGCAAGGTGTTCGGCTGGTTCACGGCCACCGAGTCGGCGTGCATCGCGGTGCTGTATGCCGGGGCGCTGTCGATCGTCGTCTACCGCGAGATGAACCTCAAGGGGCTCTACGACGCCCTGCTGGACACCGGCAAGCTCTCGGCGGTGGCCCTCTTCTGCGTCGGCACGGCCAGCGCCTTCGGCTGGCTGCTCGCCTATTACCAGATCCCGAAGGCGCTGCTGGCCGGTGTCTCCAGCTGGGAGATGGGCATCACGGCCACGGGCTTCTTCATCGCCGCGGTGTTCCTCGTCGTCGGCTGCTTCCTCGATGCCATTCCGGCCATCATCATCGTCGGCACCATCCTGCAGCCGCTGGCACAGAGCGCCGGCATGGACCCTGTGCACTTCGCCATCATCGGCATCGTGGCGCTCGCCTTCGGCCTCGTCACGCCGCCCTACGGGCTGTGTCTGATGATCTCGTGCGCCGTGGCCAAGGTGCGCGTCGGCGACGTGCTGAAGGACGTACTCATCATGCTGGTGCCGATGCTGCTGGTGCTGGCGGCCCTCATCCTTTGGCCGAGCCTGCCGCTGTTCCTGCCGCGGCTGTTTCCGCCGGGCACGCTGTAGCCGCGCCGATCAGGTCTCGGCCGCCAGGGTGGCGATGGCGGCGCCCAGGGCGAGGTCGTCCACGGCGCCGAAGGCGTGGTGGCGCAGGTGGCCGTGGCGGTCGATGAGCAGCAGGCTCGGCGTCCCTCGCAGGCCGTAGGCGCGCATCGTGACCGGCACCGGGTCGCCGGCGTCGCTGGCGGGCGCATCGACCCCGACCGGGAAGGCGATGCGGTACTCGTGCAGGAAGGCCTGCAGCGAGACCGGGGTCATCGCCGCATGGTGCTCGAATACCGTGTGCAGGCCGACGACGGCAACACCCTGCCCGGCAAAGGCCTGGTGCACGCGCTGCGCCTGCGGCAGCCCGTGCATCACGCAGGCCGGGCACAGCATCTGGAAGGCGTGCAGCACGACCACGCTGCCGAGCAGGTCGGCCCGCTGCAGGCTGGCCCCGGTGTTGAACCACGCCTGCGTCGTCCAGGGCGGCGCCGGCCGGCCGGGCGGCGCGAGGCCGAAGCGCTGTGAGGCCGACGAGATGGCGGCGCCGGCGGCGGGCATGCCGTCACTTCCTGAAGGTGGAGAAGACGAAGTCCTTGTCCTTCTGCGCGATGTGGCACTGGTGGCACGCCGACGCCGCGTTCCTGCCCACCGCGCGCTCGCTGCGCGAGTCACCCTTGAAGCCCTCGTAGCCCCAGCCACCGGTGTCCTTGTACTTCTTGGAGTCCTTGTGCATCACGCCCAGCACCTTGCGCGGGCCCTCGTGCACGGCGTTGTCGGCGGCCTTCGCTTCCAGGAGGTCGAAGACGATGACGGCGCCGTCGGCAAACTTGCCGCTCTTGTAGCCCTCCAGCGCGCGCGGGTTGGCATAGAGATGGTGGATGCCGCCGAAGGCGTCGTAAAGCGCGTGCCCCGGGTTGATGGTCATGGTCTTGACGTGTGTCCACTGGCGGTAGCCCTCAGGGTAGGGCACCGGCGCGGGGTCGGCCGCGCGCAGCGGCATGGCCAGGGCGAGCGTGGTGGCGAGGATCAGGCACTGGCGCATGGGGCACTCCTACAATCCGTTGGCGACGGGGCGCATTGCAGCACCCGCGCTTGCGCCTGAACAGCAGGCACAAAAGGGTGCCCCGGGTACTTTCCGGTGCCCATTGACGGACCCACGATTCCCGACGATGTCCGCGCCGCCCAACCTGACGCCCAGCCTGGCGCCCAACGCGCCACCCGACGTGTCGCGCATCGTCGAAGACGTCGTCGGCTGCAAGTGGACGCTGGCGGTGCTCGGCGCGGTGCGCGGCGGCGTGTGCCGGCCCGGTGCGTTGGAGCAGGCCATCGACGGGGTGTCGAAGAAGGTGCTGAACGAGCGCCTGAACAAGCTCGTGCGCTTCGGCATCCTCGAGAAGCAGGCCTATGCCGAGCTGCCGCCGCGCGTGGAGTACCGCTTCACGCCCTTCGGCGCGCGGTTCTGCGTTGTGCTGGACGAGATCGAATCGCTGCAGCGCGAGTTCGGTCGTTGATCGCCTCCGTCTGCCGTCGGGGCCCTGGGGCCGCGGCCCGGTGACGAAGCGTCTGCCGGTGCCTGCCCGGTTCGCGGTCTACCTCGCGCGCCACAGGTCCATCGCGTCCACGGCGCCGGCGTCGTTGCCCCAGGCGCCGCGCACGTAGCTCGCGACGGCGGCGATCTCGTCGTCGCGCAGCACACCACGAAACGGCGGCATGCCGAAGGGTCTCGGATTGCCGGTCGTGGCGGGCAGGAAGCCGCCATGGCGGATGGCCTGGATCACGTTGTGCGGCGTGCGCAGGCGCAAAGCGCGCCGGCCGGCAAGCGCGCCGATGCCCGGCGTGCCCTCGCCCTGCGGGCCGTGGCAGCCGGCACAGTGGTCGGTGTAGATCGCGCGGCCACGCGCCATGACCTGCGCGGGGGCCGGGGTAGCCACAGGCCCGCCTTGTGCGGCGCCGGCCGCGGCGCCCGCGGCGCTGCGCAGGTACTCGGCCATCGCACGCAGGTCGCTCGCGGTGAGGTGTTGCGTGCTGCGCGCCACCACCTCGGCCATCGGACCCATCGCCGAGCCGCGCGCCGAGGTGCCGGTGCCGAGCAGGGCCACCACGTCCTCGGGTGGCCCGTCGGCGACGCCGGCTTCGTGCAGTTCGGCCAGCGAGGGCGCGTACCAATGCTGCGCCGACACGATGGCGCCGCCCGCCTGCGTGCTCGGCGCCGGCGCCCCGAGGAAGTTGCGCGCCGAGTGGCAGGCCAGGCAGTGCCCCAGGCCGTTGACGAGGTAGCTGCCGCGGTTCCACGCCGCGCTGCGCGTGGGGTCGGGTGCGAAGGGCTCGGGCCGGAAGAAGAGCGCGCGCCACACCGCGAGCGAGGCCTGCAGCCCGTAGGGAAAGCGCAGCTCGTGCGGTCGGTTCGGCTGCCGCACGGCGGGGCGGCTCGTCAGCCACGCGAAGATGGCGTCGGCGTCCTCTTGCGTGACCAGCGCGAAGCTGGGGTAGGGGAAGGCGGGCGTCAGCAGCCGTCCGTCGCGCGAGCGGCCATGCCGCAGCGCGCGACGGAACTCCGAGGCCGACCAGCGGCCGATGCCGGTTTCGTCGTCCGGGGTGAGGTTGGAGGAGAACACCGTGCCGAACGGCGTGGCGACGGCGCGGCCACCCGCACCAGGCGGACCGCCGCGCGCCGTGTGGCAGCCCAGGCAGTTGCCGGCGCGGGCGAGGTACTCGCCGCGCGCCAGGGTGGTGGGGTCGGCATCCGCATCGACGTGCCGCAGCGCCGTGCCGTCGTGTGCCAACACGGATTCCTCGCCGACGACGTTGCGCCACAGCACCCACGCCGCCGCGAGGGCCAGCAACACTGCGGCCGCGACCACCGCGCGCGCTGCCCGCCCCCTGCGTGCCGCCGGAGCAGGCTGGGCAGCCTCGGCCGCCGGTGGCGTCATCGCGGGCCGCTGCCGCAGGCCAGCGGCAGTGGCAGCGCGGCCGCTGCGGCAGGCTTCATGTCGCCGCCCGGCGGCCGCGTCGCGATCCAGGCGGTGACGGCTTCGACATCGGCCACGTCCAGCCGGCGCGCGATGAGGGCCATGCAGT
>JALHOU010000192.1 GCA_022842825.1 Rubrivivax sp. | reverse complement strand
CGGGGCCGGCCTTCGCGGCACCGCGACGCGCCAGCTCGACCGCGTCCTGCAGCACGCGCAGGTCGCCGATGTGGTTGGCGAGCAGCAGGATGAGGCGCGCGTTCATCAGCTCGCTCTCCTCGTCGCTGAGGCCGCGGTGGCCTTCGATCAGCATCTCGTAGAACTGGTCGCCGGGCATGTAGGCATGCCGGTAGCGCTCGCCCGGGATGCCGAGGTTGGGCTGGATGTTGAGGTGGCTCATGCGGCCTCCGTGCCTCGCTGCGTCGTTGCGGGGCGGCGGAACGCCTGGACCAGGCCGTGCCCCACCGCGCGCTCGAGGGCGAGCTGCACGGCCGCCGCATCGAGGCTGCGCCAGCGCGCCGCGACGATCTGGTCGGGGCGCATCAGGTAGCAGGTGCCGGCGCGCGCGTCGTAGCGCTCGGCCGCCGCGCCGGTGGGGCTGACGAGCAGTGTGCGCACAGGCACGGGCAGCGCAGCCAGTTGCCCGACAGCGGCGCGCTCGCCGGCCGTGGGCTCGTCGCGGAAGAGCATGAGCACGAAGCCGTCGCCGAGGTGGTCGAGCAGCCACGCCCGGCCGCGTTCGTCGCTCCGGTCGCCGCTCCGTCCACCGCCCTGGCTCGGCGGCCATGGCGCATCGTCGGCCGGCGCGCCGGGCGCCATCCAGCCGCCGAAGGGCTCGCTGTCGGGCGTGGAGAGCGGCGAGTCGCGGTGCAGCGTCGGCACCGAGAGGCGGCCGGAGTTGACGAGCGCGCGCCCGCAGGGCGTCTCGTCGGCCAGGCTCAGCACGGCTTGGCGGAAGAGCTTGGACACCTTCGTCTTCGGCGTCATGAAGTCGGTCGCGCGCGTGCTGTTGAGGATGTTCTCGTCGGCCGCCTCGGTGCGCTCGCTGTCGTAGGTGTCGAGCAGCGCCTCGGGGGCCAGCCCCTTCGAGACAAGCGCGAGCTTCCACATCAGGTTGTCGGTGTCCTGCACGCCGCTGTTGGCGCCGCGCGCGCCGAACGGGCTCACCTGATGCGCGGCATCGCCGACGAAGAGCACCCGGCCGTGGCGGAAGTTCTTCATGCGCCGGCACTGGAAGGCGTAGACGCTGGCCCACTCGAGCTCGAAGGCGACGTCCTTGAAGCCCTGCCCGTCGAGCGCGGCGCGCACGCGCGGGATCACCTTCTCCGGCTTCTTCTCCTCCTCGGGGTCGACGTCCCAGCCGAGCTGGAAGTCGATGCGCCACACGTTGTCGGCCTCGCGGTGCATGAGCGCGCTCTGGCCGCCGAAGAAGGTGGGCTCGAACCAGAAGCGGCGCTCGGTCCGGTCGGCGGGGAACAGCTCGCGCTCGAGCACGATGTCGGCGATGAGGAAGCGGTCCTGGAAGACCTTGCCCTCGATGTCGAGGCCGAGCTGGCGGCGGATGCCGCTGCGTGCGCCGTCGGCCACGACGAGCCAGTCGGCCTGCAGTTTGTAGGTGCCGTCGGCCGTCTCGACCTGCAGCGTGACGAAGCGCTCGCCCGCACGCTCCTCGGGCGTGACCTGCACGACCTTGTTCAGCCACCGCAGCTCGACGCCGGGCTGCTGTTCGGCACGCTCGACCAGGTACTGCTCGAGCCAGTACTGCTGCAGGTTGACCATGCCCGGGCGGCGGTGGCCGCTTTCGGGCAGCAGGTTGAAGCTGAAGACCTCGCGCTCGCCGTGGAAGGTGCGCCCGACGTTCCAGGTGACGCCCTTGTCGACGATGCGCTGGCCGAGGCCGCCATCGGCGGCGCTGGCGCCGTGATCGTGGCCCCGACCCAGCCGGTCGAAGATCTCGATCGCGCGCTTGGCGTAGCAGACGCCGCGCGAGCCGATGCTCACCGTGTTGTCCTCGTCGAGCACGATCACCGGCAGGCCGCGCTGCGCGCCGTCGAGCGCCGCGGCCAGGCCCACCGGGCCGGCGCCGACGACGACGAGCGGCACGCGCCGTGTCTTGCCCGGGTCGGCGGCCTGGCCGATCTCGGGCGGCTTGCGGTACTCGTAGCGCGGGTAGGTGTAGGTCTTCAGCATGCCCCGCTCCCGCTCAGCTTTCGAGCGCCTTCCACATCTCCACGTCGCGCTCGGCCGTCCAGATGCGCGGGTCGCGGTGCGCCTGTGCTTCGTCGTAGGCGCGGCTCACGTCGAAGGGCATGCAGTGGTCGAAGATGACCCAGTGGCCGTACTTGGGCCGCACCTGCGCCACCGTGTCGCGGTAGACGCTCTTGAGGTCCTTGCCCGCCGCGGCGCCGGCCTTCACGCTGGCGAAGACGTCGCTGATGAAGTCGCGCGTGCCCTTCAGTCCGGCGGCCACCTGGGCTTCGTTCTCGAGCGCCGCGCCACGGCCGGGCACGAGCTTGGCCGGCTTCAGCGCCGCGAGGTTGTCGAGCGTCTTCGGCCAGTCGGTGAAGTAGGCGTCGCCGGCGTAGGGCGTGGCGTCGTACTCGACGAGATCACCGGAGAAAAGGATGCGCTCGGCCGGCAGCCACACGACCGTGTCGCCCTTGGTATGGCCGCGGCCGAGCTGCAGAAGCTGCACCTCGAGCTTGCCGATCCACAGCGTCATCTTGCCGGTGAAGGTGAGCGTCGGCCACGTGAGGCCCGGCGGCACGCTCTCGACGTTGCGGAACAGGCGCGGGAAGCGGCCGATCTCGCTCGCCTTGTCCTGCTCTCCCCGCTCCTTGATCATCGACAGCGTGTCTTCGCTCGCGATGACGTGCTCGGGCTTGTAGGCGCTGGCACCGAGCACGCGCACGGCGTGGTAGTGGCTCAGCACGACATACTTGATCGGCTTGTCGGTCACCTCTCGGATGCGGCGGATGACGTCGGCCGCCATCACCGGCGTGGCCTGCGTGTCGATGACCATGACCGCGTCGTCGCCCACCACGATGCCGGTGTTGGGGTCGCCTTCGGCGGTGTAGGCGTAGGCGTGCTCGCTGAGCTTGCTGAAGGTGACCTTCTTCTCTTCGAGGTCGGCCTGGCTGGCAAAGGCTTTGGTGGGGCTGGACATGAGCGGGAGTCTCCTCTGGGGGTGCTCTGGGCGCGCCGGCAGGGTGGCGGGAAGGGGCGGGCGGACGGGGCGATCGCCATGCCGGCCCACGCGGCGCCTCGGCGCATGGTACGAGCGTGCGAGGGGCGGATGATACGGCGCGAGTTCGCTATTGTCTAATCGCTTCGTATTAGTCAAACTCTCATCATGGCCTCCGACGGCGTCGCCCGCCACACTCCCCGCAATCAACAGCGCGGCATCCAGAGCATCGAAGTCGGAGGCGCGCTGCTCAAGGCGCTGGCGCACGCCGGGCGTGCGCTGCCGCTGAAGGAGCTGGCCGCCGAAGCCGGCATGGCCCCCGCCAAGGCCCACCCCTATCTGGTGAGCTTCAGCAAGATCGGCCTCATCGCGCAGGACGCTTCGAACGGCCGCTATGGCCTCGGCCCGCTGGCCCTGCAACTGGGCCACATCAGCCTGCAACTGCTCGACCCCGTGGCACTGGCCACCGAGGCCATCGAGGCGCTTGCCGCGCGCACCGGGCACACCGTGGCCATTGCCGTGTGGGGCAGCCGCGGCGCCACCATCGTGCGCGTGGCGCGGCCGGCGAGCGCTGTCTACGTCTCCATGCGCCACGGCACGGTGATGAGCCTGCGCGGCACCGCCTCGGGCCTGCTGTTCGCGGCCTACCTGCCGCGCGCGCAGGTGCTGGCGGCGCTTCGCGACGACGCTGCCGGCACCACCGGCAGGCGCACCGGCGCGGCGGGAGCGCGTTTCGATCCCGAGCTCGCGGCCCGGCTGGAGGAAGTGCGGCGCGAAGGCCTCGCGTGCGTCGCCGACCTGCTGCTGCCGGGCGTGAGCGCGCTGGCGCTGCCGGTCTTCGATGCGCGTGGCACCATCGTGCTTGCCCTCACGGCCATCGGACCCTCGGCGGTGTTCGACAGCCGCAGCGAGGGCGTGGTGGCCGAGGCGCTGCGCGAAGCGGCGCGCGATCTGTCGACGCGGCTCGGGCTACGCGAACCGGGCCCCGCGACTGACTCGCCGACGGCGCGCGAGTTCGCGGGTCGCGCCGCGACAGGTCGCGCCAGTCGCTGATGGTCAGCAGCCGAGCCCGCCCCGCGCCTGCGCACACGTGGCGCGGCGAGCGCGCAGCCCGGCGATGCGCGCCTGCTCCTCACGCGTGATGGGGGTGTTCTCGCGCTGCAGGCTGCGCAGGCCCTGCGGTGTGTCGCAATCGACGCCGCGGTTGGCCTTGCATTGCGCGATCAAGGCCGCCATGCCGGGCGTCTGGGCCGTCGGCGCCACGGGCACGCCCGTGGCGGACGCCTGCTGCTGCGCGAGCATGCGATCGATGGTCGAGGTCGACGACCCGGCGCGCGGCTTCGTTGCCGCGGCCTGCGGCACAGGTCGCTGCCCCGCCACGGGCGCTGGAGCCGCAGGCGCGGGCTGGCCGCCGGCCGGCGTCGCCAGTGGCGCCGTGGCGGACTCCGCACGAATGCGCAGCGTCGTGCCGCTGCCGCCCATCGGCCGGTCACCGTAGTGCACCCGCCCTTGCTCATCGACCCAGCGGTGCACCTGGGCGGCAGCGGGCAAGGCGGCAATCGCGACCAGCGCGGCGCACAAGGCAAGTCTTGCGGTCATCGGCGGGAACTCCAGAGCTCGCTCTCCGCCAGTTTCGGCACGGATGCGCGCAACTTGAGCCGGGCCGACCGGCTCGCCGGCGACGAGCCGCGACAAGCGGCACGCTGACGCTTTCGCCGCCGCCGCGGCGGCGGTCAGCCGCGCAGCCGCCGGCAGATCTCCAGCGACAGCGCGCTCTGGTTGAGCGTGTAGAAGTGGATGCCGGGCGCGCCGCCGGCGATGAGCCGCTCGCACAGCCGCGTCACCACGTCCAGCCCGAAGGCGCGGATGGAGGCCGCATCATCCAGGTAGCCCTCCATCTTGAGCGCCACCCAGCGCGGGATCTCGATGCCGTCGCGCACGGCGAACTGCGCCACCTTGGCGTAGTTGTGGAAGGGCATGATGCCGGCGACGATGGGCACCGTGACGCCGAGCTTGCGTGACTCGTCAACGAAGTGGAAGTAGGCGTCGGGGTTGAAGAAGAACTGCGTGATCGCCGCGTCGGCGCCGGCCTTCACCTTGGCCGCGAAGTGCTCGAGGTCGCGCCGTGCGTAACGCTGCTGCGGGTGGTATTCGGGGTAGGCCGCGACCTCGATGATCCAGTCCCTGCCCTGTGTCTCGCGGATGAACGAGATCAGCTCGTTGGCGTAGCGGAACTCGCCGGCACTGGCAGTGCCGCTGGGCAGGTCGCCCCGCAGCGCGACGAGGCGGCGGATGCCCTGCGCGCGGTAGGTCGAGAGGATCTCGGCGATGTTCTCGCGCGTGCTGCCGATGCAGCTCAGGTGCGGAGCGGCTTCGTGGCCGGCGGCGGCGATGTCCTGCACGGTGGCCAGCGTCTTCTCGCGCGTGCTGCCGCCGGCGCCGTAGGTGACGCTGAAGAACTCGGGGTTGACGCTGGCGAGTTCGTTCACCACGACCTTGAGCTTCTCGCTGCCCGCGGGGGTGTTGGGGGGGAAGAACTCGAAGCTGATGGGGGTGAGGGTGGTCATGGAGTGCCTCCAGGGCTTGCTCGTCTCGCTTTGCATCGCCTCGAACAAGGCTGCTCGTTGTATGGGTGCCAAGGGCGACGCGAAGCGAGCCCGCAACGAGGCTGGGCGGAACGAGCGAACCGCACCCGACAAACAGCAAGTCGCATGAATCTTCTGTCCGCAGCGCGCCGGCCAAACTGAGGACCGCCTCCGCAGCGAGCCACCGCATCAGGACATCAGGCCCTTTGCTTTGGTTACTTTCATTTGGGCCAGCAAATGAAAGTGACCCGCCTGCCGGGGCGGGACCCGGCCGACGTCGAGTCGGCAGTCGCCTCCGAGGCGCACCGCCCGCCGGGGCGAGACCCGGCCTGCTTCAAGGCCGCCCCGCCCCGACGAAGGCTCGATCAGTACCGGTACGAATCGGGCTTGTACGGCCCCATCTTCGGCACCCCGATGTACGCCGCCTGTTCCTCGCTCAGCTCGGTCAGCTGCGCGTTGAGCGTCTTCAGCTGCAGCCGCGCCACCTTCTCGTCCAGGTGCTTGGGCAGCACGTAGACCTTGCCGATGTCGTAGGCGTCCTTGTGGCTGAAGAGCTCGATCTGCGCGATCGTCTGGTTGGCGAAGCTCGAGCTCATCACGTAGCTCGGATGGCCCGTGCCGCAGCCCAGGTTCACCAAGCGCCCCTTGGCGAGCATGATGATGCGCTTGCCATCGGGGAAGATGACGTGGTCGACCTGCGGCTTGATCTCCTCCCACTCGTACTTCTCGACCGACGCGATGTCGATCTCGTTGTCGAAGTGGCCGATGTTGCAGACGATGGCGTTGTGCTTCATCGCCTTCATGTGGTCGTGCGTGATGACGCCCTTGTTGCCGGTGGCGGTGACGAAGATGTCGGCCTTGTCGGCGGCCCAGTCCATCGTCACGACGCGGAAGCCTTCCATCGCCGCCTGCAACGCGTTGATGGGGTCGATCTCGGTCACCCAGACCTGGGCGCTGAGGGCGCGCAGCGCCTGCGCGCTGCCCTTGCCCACGTCGCCATAGCCGGCCACCACGGCGATCTTGCCGGCGATCATCACGTCGGTGGCGCGCTTGACGCCGTCCACCAGACTTTCGCGGCAGCCGTAGAGGTTGTCGAACTTGCTCTTGGTGACGCTGTCGTTGACGTTGATGGCGCGGAACATGAGCGTGCCCTTGACGCTCATCTCCTTCAGGCGGTGCACGCCGGTCGTGGTCTCTTCGGTGACGCCGATGATCTCGGCGCTCTTGCGGCTGTACCAGGTGGGGTCGGCGGCCAGCTTGGCCTTGATGGCAGCGTACAGCTCGGTCTCTTCCTCGCTGCCGGGGTGGGCCAGCAGCGAGGCGTCCTTCTCGGCCCGCTTGCCCAGGTGCATGAGCAGCGTGGCGTCACCGCCGTCGTCGAGGATCATGTTCGGGCCTTCGCCCTTGGAACCCTTGGCGCCGAACTCGAAGATGCGGTGCGTGTAGTCCCAGTAGTCCTTGAGGCTCTCGCCCTTGTAGGCGAAGACCGGTGTGCCTTGCGCCACCAGCGCGGCGGCGGCGTGGTCCTGCGTGCTGAAGATGTTGCAGCTGGCCCAGCGGACCTCGGCGCCCAGCGCCTGCAGCGTCTCCACCAGCACGGCGGTCTGGATGGTCATGTGCAGGCTGCCGGTGACGCGCGCGCCCTTCAGCGGCTGGGTCTTGGCGTACTCCGAGCGGATGGCCATCAGCGCGGGCATCTCACTCTCGGCGATCTTGATTTCCTTGCGTCCCCAGTCGGCGAGTGACAGGTCGGCAACGGCGTACTGGTCGTTGTGCAGGGGCTTGAGAACGGCATTCACGGAAGAGGGCTCCAAACGGTTGAGGACCCTGCACGGCGGGCGCGGGCGGGAAGGCTTGGGGAGATCCGGGAGATCCTGGCCTCACCCGCGACGCGGCAGCGTTGTGCAGGTGAGCGCGGTTGCATGCGGCGTTCCGAGCCTGGCCCCTGGGTGGGTGGGGTTGCAACGCTCCTCGGACGGGCGAAATTATAGGCAGGTGGCGCCGATTCGTGCGGCGCCGGCCGTGCCGTGGCGCACGAGACGGCCACCAGAATGCGGCCATGGAACCCCAGGGCGCCGGAGCGGCACCGCGCGTGGGCGTGGTAGAGCTCAATCCGCACTGGCCGCGCCCCTTCGTCTTCACCGAGACTGCGCTGTGCCTGCGCGACCAGCTGGTCGCCGCGGGCTACGAGGCCGAGCACCTCGTCAACGAAGTCGACCCCGACGGCCTCGCGATCGTCTTCGTGCCCACCGACGGCTGGCGCGAGGCGACCGCGCCCCTGGACCCTGCGCGAACGGTGCTGTTCAACATGGAGCAGCTGGGCAGCAACTCACCCTGGTCGGGCGCGGGCTATGTGCCCGAGCTCGCCCGCTGGACGGTGGCCGATTACCACACGGCCAACGTGCAGTGGCTGCAACGCACGAACGGGCCGACGCAGCGCGTGCACGAGATTCCGGTGGTGCCCTCGGCTTCGGCGGTCTTCGCGCGTGACACCGAGCCGCTGCCCTCGGTGGACGTGCTCTTCTACGGCACGCCGAGCCCGCGCCGCGACAAGGTCCTGGACCAACTGCGCGCGGCCGGCCTGAGTGTCGAGCTTGTCAACGGCGCCTACGCCTGGGAGCTGGCGCCGGCCTTGCAGCGTGCACGCCTCGTGCTGCACGTGCACTACTACGAGACGCGCCTCTTCCCCACCGCCCGCCTGCTGCAGCCGATGGCCAGCGGCCTGCCGGTGGTGTGCGAAACCTCCGTGTGCCCGACGCTGAACGACTGGTCCGTCTCGGGCATCGTCTTCGCCGACCACGAGCGGCTGGCGCAAGCCTGCATCGACCTGCTTGCGCAGCCGGCGCGCCAGCTGGAAGCGGTGCGCCGCAACCTGCGCCATGCACGGCGCATCGACACGGCGACGCCGTTGCATGCGCTGATCGCCTCGCTGAGCGCCCGGCCGCACCCGGGCTGAACTCGAGGCGAAGGCCAAGCCGTCGGCCGCCTCAGGCCGACACGCCCGCCACCATCTCCTCCGACCGCCCCGCGACGAGCGCAGCGCGCCCGACGAGCAGCGGGTCGACGCTGCCCAGCACCTTCAGGTCCTTGTTCTTGTAGGGCAGCCGGTGCAGCAGGTAGCGCATGGCGTTGAGGCGCGCGCGCTTCTTGCAGTCGCTCTTGATCACCGTCCACGGCGCGTCGGAGGTGTCGGTGTGCAGGAACATCTGCTCCTTGGCGGCCGTGTAGTCGTCCCACTTGTCGAGGCTGGCCATGTCCACCGGCGAGAGCTTCCACTGCTTGAGCGGATGCGCCTGGCGCTCCTTGAAGCGGCGGCGCTGCTCGGCGCGGCTGACCGAGAACCAGAACTTGAACAGGTGCACGCCGCTCCTCACGAGATGGCGCTCGAACTCGGGTGCCTGACGCATGAACTCGTCGTACTCGTGGGTAGAGCAGAAACCCATGACCCGCTCGACGCCGGCGCGGTTGTACCAGCTGCGGTCGAAGAGCACGATCTCGCCGCGCGTGGGCAGGTGCTCCACGTAGCGCTGGAAGTACCACTGGCCACGCTCGACATCGCTTGGCTTCTCCAGAGCCACAACGCGCGCGCCGCGCGGATTGAGGTGCTCCATGAAGCGCTTGATCGCGCCGCCCTTGCCGGCCGCGTCGCGACCCTCGAAGAGGATGACCACCCGCTGCCCCGTTTCTTTGACCCAGGCCTGCAGCTTCAGCAACTCCACCTGCAGCCGGTACTTCTGCCGCTCGTAGTTCTTGCGCGACATCAGGTTCTTGTACGGGTAGCCGCCCTCGCGCCAGCCGGCGGCGAGCTCGATGTCGGGGTCGACCCCGTCGGGCCGGCGCGCCACCTCGTCACCCTCGGCGCCATTGGCGCGCGCGAACAACACGCGCCGCAAGGCCCGCGCCTCATCGGGCGAGGCACCCTCGACGAGCGCGCGCACTTCGGCCAGCCACTCCCCTGGGGCGCCAGGCGGGAAGGCGCCGCCCTGGGCATGCCGCTCCAGCACATCGCCCAGCGCCAGGGCAGCGACCGTCTGCGCGCGCGTCGCCGCGCGGCCGGCGCGCTCGCCCTCGATGGCGGCCTCGCTCAGGCGTGGCGTGACGTCGCCGGCGGCCACCGGCCGTGGTGCCGGACCCGAGCCACGTGAGGGCGCTCGGGACTGGGGTACGCGCGCCTTGCGCGCGGCGCTGGCCGCAGAATGACTCGTCATCGGGGTGCCCATCGGTGAGTAGGTGGCGGATGCCGTCCACACAGGAGAAGCTGCCATGATCGACAGCCGCATCGGCGCGGCCCTTGATGCCGGTCAAGGTGAAGCTTGCGCGGCGCCCCAAGTCGGTGCGCGCCCGAGCCCGCGCGCCGCTGGCACCCCGCGCCGTGCCACTGGCCCGCTGAGGCGCGCCGTCAAGGCGGGCCGGAGCCCGGGCCGGTGGCGGTGCCGAGCCGCACGACGAGCCCCACGCGCCGCCAGATG
>JALHOU010000191.1 GCA_022842825.1 Rubrivivax sp. | reverse complement strand
GGCAGCGGCACCTCGGCGCGCGCGCCGACGCCGCGCCGACGCCGCCAGGCGACGACACTCGCCGCCCCCGCGAAGGCGAGCAACGCGAGCCCGGCGGGGAGAGTGAGGGGGTCCATGCAGGCGGCTATCGGCCGGCGCCGGCGCAACTTGAGCGCGCTGGAGCGTCGCGGCACGCGCCGGCCTGCACAGCCACCCGCGGCCGCGGCACCCGACTCACCCTCGCACAGACCGCTGCGGCTTGCGGCGGTGCATGCCTTCGTCGGCAATGCCGACCAGCCCGCGCAGATCGCCGGCGTCCCCGCGGGTACATCGCCACGCCCACCGAGCCACCGACCACAATGGGCGGCTGCCCCGCGCTCACATTCAGCGGGCTTGCGCAGCTGGAGCCGGTGAAGACCCGGGGACCGTCCCTCGCGATGCGGTTTCCGTCCAAAGTGGCGCGTGGTGCGGACCGCGGGCACCGGACTAGAGTGAAGGTCCCGCAATCCCCGACGCCCATGCTGCACCTGACCGCGCCCGCACCCGACCTCGACGGCGTCGTCGAGGCCGCCATCGTCGTGCAGCAGATGGCGGCGGCCTCGGTGAGCCGCTTTCCGGCCATGCCGCGGGCGATGATCACGCTCTTGCCGTCGGACATGGCCGGTGGGGCCTTCGCGCCGGTGTACTTCCATGCCTTGAGCACGGGCCCCACTGCCCACATTCACGACCAGCCGTTCAAGGCCCTGGGGCTGGTGCTGCCTCCCGCCACGGCGGCGCGGCTGATGGGCCCGAGCACCGGTGCACTGGTCGACGCCACCTTGTCCTGGGCCGAGGTGGCCGGTGCCGCCGAGGCGGCGCGGCTGGGCGATGAGCTGCGCCTGGCCGATTCCGGCCCGCGCCGGCTGGGCGCACTACAAGGCAGCCTGCGCCGCGTGCTGGCGCGCGGACCCGAACGTGTGCAGCGTGCCCGCGCCGCGGCGATGCAGCGGCTGTGCCTGCTGGTGGGCCAGCAGGGCGCGCGAGCCGCATCGCCGCTGGGCTGGGGTGAACGCCAGCTCGAGCGCCGCTGCCGCGCGCTGCTGGGCCTGGCGCCCAAGCAACTGCAGCGGCTGACGCGGTTCCACGCCGTGCTGGCCGCCGCAGCGCGCCACGAGCGACCGCCCGATGCCGACGCCGCGCTGGCTGCCGGCTACTACGACCAGTCGCACCTGGCTCGCGATGCGTGGCGCCTGGCCGGCGCACCGCTGCGCGAATTGCTGAGCGGTGCCCACACCGGCGGCCCATGGTGGCCGCTGGCCACGCAGCGCCTGCCGCGTCTGCGGCCCCCGTAGGGCGGGCTATGCGAGTGGCCCGGGCGGCAGGGGCCGCACGGAATGCGCCGCCGAATCAGCCGTGCGGCGGCGCGCTACGCCACCACAGATAGCCTGGCAGCGCGAACGACAGACCGACGAAGAACGTGATCGGCAACGTCCACCAGCGGCGCGCACCGGCTTCGCGGTCCACCGCCACGCCCACGCTGAAGGCGAACGCGGCCAGGTAGACGTCGAGCGTGATCGCGGTGGTCAGCGGGTTGGCGAAGGCGGTGCCGAAGAAGACCTCCGGCGCCACGCCGCCACCGCTGGCGAAGTAGCGCAGGTTGAACCACCAGGGCAGCGCCAGGCCGACGACAGCCAGCGCCAGCAGCAGCGCACGCACGGCAGGAGAGGCAGGCTTGATCATGCCGCCAGCGTAGCCGCAGCAGCAAGAGGGCGCCTAGGAAAAAGCCGACCTGCCCGCGGGCCACGCGTCGCCGCGGTCGTTGCGCCGGCGAACTCGGCGCGCCCCGATGCGCAGTTCGCCGACCGTGGCTTCCGCGGCCACGGCCGCTCACAGGAAGCCGCGTTCGCGCAGCAGCGCTTCCATGTCGGCGGACCAGGCCGCGAAGCGATCCGGGTCGTACTTGATCTTGCTGGTGTAGTACTGCGCCAGCGAGGTGATGCCGTGTTCGGCCCACAAGGCGGCCATCGCCGGGCTGCTCTCCATGTAGCGGGCGCGGCCGCGGCGCTCGCGCTCGTGGAAGCGGGCGTCGATGTCCGCCGCGCTCGGGCGCCGGTAGCGCTCTTCATGGATCCAGGCCGCGGGCGGCAGGCGGTCGCGCTGCCCTGGCGCCTCGGCCGGCCAGCCCACCACCAGGGTCGTCACCGGCAGGCAGTTGGCGGGCAGCTCCAGACAGTCGGCAATGGCGCGCATGGAAAAGAGGGTGGTGCCCATGTAGCAGATGCCCAGGCCGTGGCTCTCGCAGGCCAGCGACACGGTCTGCGCGAGGATCATCGCGTCGAAGGCGGCCACGTGCCAGCTCATGAAGTCCGCAAAGCCCGGCCGCGCGCCGCGCAGCGCCAGCCACTCGCGGGTGCGGAAGCTGTCGGCGCAGAAGGTCAGCACCAGCGGCGCCTGCAACACCATCGGCTGGCCGCCATGCAGTTCGTGCAGGCGCGCCTTGCGCTCGGCGCTCTGCGTCTTCACCACCGAGATCATGTTCAGGTTGCCGCTGCTGGAAGTGCCGTGCAGCGCGTCCTGCAGCAGGCGGTCGATCAGGCCTTCGGGCAGCGGTTCGCTCCTGAACGACCGGATGGACCGGTGGGCCTGCATGAGTTCGGAAAAGGCCTGGGCCGGGCTCATCGCGGTGCGCCCTACCAGCCCAGCGGCTCGGCCCAGCCGGTGTAGCGCTTGGGCAGCGGGCGCGCGTAGTCGCCGCGCTTGCTGGTGGTCAGCCGCAACGCCACCAGCGCCTCGGCCAGCTTCACCGCGACGGCCACGCCATCGATCACCGGCACCTCCAGCCGCGCCTGCAGGTTGCGGGCGAGCGTGGCCATGCCGGCGCAACCGAGCACGATGGCGCCACTGCGATCGCGCTCCAGCGCGGCGCGCGCGGCCGCCTCGATGCGCGCGAAGGCATCGCTTTGCGGATCGTCGAGCTCGAGCACCGCGATGTCGGTGCCATGGATGCCGCGGCAGCTGAGCTCGAATCCGTAGCGGTGCACCAGGCGCTCGGCGATGATGCAGGTGCGAGTCATCGTGGTCACCACGGAGAAGCCGGTGGCCAGCAGGCTGGCGGCATGAAAGGCGGCCTCGGCGATGCCCAGCACCGGTGCCGCGGTCGCCTCGCGTGCGGCGTCGAGGCCAGGGTCGCCGAAGCACGCCAACACCACGGCGTCGTGGGCGGCCCCCTGCTCGCGCAACACCTGCGCCACCCCTGCCGCGGCGACGACCTCGTCGAAGTGGCCCTCGATCGACAACGGCCCGAACGGCGGGCTGAGCGCCTTCAACGCCGTGCCCGGCGCGGCCACCTCGCGCGCGGCCGCCTCGATCTGCGCCGTCATCGGCGCCGAGGTATTGGGGTTCACCAGAAGCAGCTTCATGGCCTCGATGATGCATGATGATCTACGACATTGCATACAAAGTGAGTCTCTGCACCGCCTTGGTGATCGTGCCGCCTGGGCTTGGTGCAAGGTGCCGCCGATCGGTGCCGCTCTGGTTTCCGCCTTGGTCCCCCTGGTCAGCGGCCAGGCCAGACCGCCCCGGGCGCGGGGCCGACGGGAGCCTCGCGCCGGACCAGCGCATGCCCTGCGGTGGCACACCGATTGCATACAAATCCCGAGTTCGCTGCACGAGGCGCCGCACGCCGGATGGAGGCCCGACCCACGGGCCGCACCGCCGGGCCGCGCCACCACCCCAGGCCAGTTCGAGCCACCCGGAACCAGGAGAGCCCGCCATGAGTCGCCCATCGTCGCCACCATCGACCTTCACGCAACGCCTGCCTCGGCTGGCGCTGGCCACGGCCGCGTTCGCGCTGCTCGCCGGCCAGGCCCTGGCGCAAGAAAAGGTGCTGCGCATCGCCATGACCGCGGCCGACATCCCGCGCACGCTGGGCCAGCCCGACCAGGGCTTCGAGGGCAACCGCTTCACGGGCATCCCGATGTACGACGCGCTCACGCACTGGGACCTGTCCAAGACCGAGGAGCCCAGCGTGCTGATCCCGGGCCTGGCACTGAGCTGGGCCGTCGACGCCAAGGACAGGACGAAGTGGGTGTTCAAGCTGCGCAAGGGGGTGAAGTTCCACGACGGCAGCGACTTCACGGCCGACGCCGTGGTCTGGAACGTGCGCAAGGTGCTCGACAAGGACGCCGTGCACTTCGACGCCAGCCAGGTGGGCGTGACCGCCTCGCGCATGCCCACGCTGCGCAGCGCACGCAAGATCGACGACCTCACGGTGGAGCTCACGACGAGCGAGCCCGACGCCTTCCTGCCGCTCAACCTGACCAACCTCTTCATGGCCAGCCCCGCGCACTGGCAGAAGAAGTTCGACGCCGCCGCCGGCGCCACGCCGGCCGACAAGGCCAAGGCCGCCTGGACGGCCTTCGCGGCCGATGCCTCGGGCAGCGGCCCGTTCAAGATGGCGCGCTTCGTGCCGCGCGAGCGGCTGGAGGTCGTGGCCAACAAGGCCTACTGGGATCCCAAGCGCACGCCGAAGATCGACCGTGTCGTCATGCTGCCCATGCCCGAGGCCAACGCACGCACGGCGGCGCTGCTGTCCAACCAGGTCGACTGGATCGAGGCGCCGGCCCCCGATGCGATGGCCACCATCCGCTCGCGCGGTTTCAACCTGCACTTCAACCCGCAGCCTCACGTGTGGCCGTGGCAGCTGTCGTTCGCCGAAGGCTCGCCGTGGCTGGACAAGCGCGTGCGCCACGCCGCCAACCTGTGCGTCGACCGGCTCGGCCTGGTCAAGCTGCTGAGCGGCATGATGGGCGTGCCCAAGGGCACCGTGCCCCCGGGCCACCCGTGGTGGGGCAACCCCAAGTTCGACATCCGCTACGACCCCGACGCGGCCAGGAAACTGATGACCGAGGCCGGCCACAGCGCCGCCAAGCCGCTGAAGGTGAAGGTGCAGATCAGCGCCAGCGGCTCGGGCCAGATGCAGCCGCTGCCGATGAACGAGTTCGTGCAGCAGTCGCTGAAGGCCTGCCACTTCGACGTGCAGTTCGACGTGATCGAGTGGAACACGCTGTTCACCAACTGGCGCAAGGGCGCCAAGGATCCTTCGGCCAACGGCTCGCACGCCATCAACGTGAGCTACGCGGCGATGGACCCGTTCTTCGCCATGGTGCGCTTCACGAGCACGAAGACCTACCCGCCGGTCTCCAACAACTGGGGCTATTTCGGCAATGCCGAGTTCGACAAGCTGATCGCCGACGCCCGCAGCAGCTTCGACGACAAGGCGCGCGACGCGGCGCTGGCCCGGCTGCACGCGCGCATCGTCGAGGAGGCGCCGTTCGTCTGGATCGCCCATGACGTCGGCCCGCGCGCCATGAGCACCAAGGTCAAGGGCGTGGTGCAGCCCAAGAGCTGGTTCATCGACATCGCGCCGATGACGATGGACTGACGGCTTTGCCCCCTCTCCCGCAAGCGGGGAGAGGGAGAGCTGCATGATCGCCTTCCTCCTGCGCCGCCTGCTCTATACGCTGCCCATCATGGCCGGCGTGGCGCTGGTGTGCTTTGCGCTCGTGCACCTGGCGCCCGGCGACCCGCTGGTGAGCGTGCTGCCGCCCGATGCCAGCGCCGAGCTGCAGGCGCAGTTGCGCACGCTCTACGGCTTCGACCGCAGCCTGCCCGAGCAGTTCGTCTCGTGGGTCTGGCGGGCGCTGCAGGGTGATCTCGGCACCAGCATCGCCACCAGCCGACCGGTCACGGCCGAGGTCGTGAAGGCGGTGGGCAATACGCTGCGCCTGGCGGTGCTGGCCACGCTCATCGGCTTCGTATTCGGCTGCCTGTTCGGCTTCGTGGCCGGCTACTTCCAGGGCAGCTGGGTCGACAAGGCGGCCAGCTTCACCTCGGTGCTGGGCGTGAGCGTGCCGCACTACTGGCTGGGCATGGTGCTGGTCATCGTCTTTGCCGTGCTGCTGCCCTGGCTGCCGGCTTCCGGCGCCGGGCCCGGCAGCAGTGCCGACTGGGCGTGGAACTGGGAACACCTGCGCCACATGATCCTGCCGGCCGCCACCATGAGCGTGATCCCGATGGGCATCATCGCGCGCACCGTGCGCGCGCTCGTGGCCGAGATCCTGGCCCAGGAATTTGTTGTCGGCCTGCGCGCCAAGGGCCTCACCGACTGGGGCGTCTTCCAGCACGTGGTCAAGAACGCCGCCCCCACCGCGCTGGCGGTGATGGGCCTGCAACTGGGCTACCTGCTCGGCGGCTCGATCCTCATCGAGACCGTGTTCGCCTGGCCGGGCACCGGCTTCCTGCTCAACAGCGCCATCTTCCAGCGCGACCTGCCGCTGCTGCAGGGCACCATCCTCGTGCTGGCGATGTTCTTCGTGCTGCTCAACATGGTGGTCGACGTGATCCAGACGCTGCTCGACCCGCGCATCGCCAGAGGCTGACGGGCGCCGCGCATGCACAGCACCCTGCGCGAACCCATGCCGGCCGTGTTCGAGCGCTCGCCCGGCTACTGGCAGACGGTGCTGCGGCGCCTCGCGCGCGACAAGGTGGCCATCGGCGCCGGACTGGTGGTGCTGTTGCTGCTGGTGCTGGCCGTGTTCGGCCAGGCCCTGGCGCCGACCGACCCCTATGCCTCCTCGATGCTGAAGCGGCTGAAGGAGATCGGCTACGAAGGCCATCCGCTGGGCACCGATGAGCTCGGCCGCGACATGCTGAGCCGCCTCATCGTCGGCGCGCGCCTGAGCCTGTTCATGGGCATCACGCCGGTGATCTGCGCTTTCGTGCTGGGTTCGTTCATCGGCATCGTGGCCGGCTACGCGGGTGGCGCGCTCAACACCGCCATCATGCGCACGATCGACGTGTTCTACGCCTTCCCTTCGGTGCTGCTGGCCATCGCGCTCAGCGGCGCGCTGGGCGCGGGCATCACGAACTCGCTCATCTCGCTGACGGTGGTGTTCATTCCGCCCATCGCGCGCGTGGCCGAGAGCGTGACGACGCAGATCCGTGGCCGCGACTTCGTCGAGGCGGCGCGCGCCAGCGGCGCCGGCGCCTTCACCATCGTGCGCGTACACGTGCTGGGCAACGTGCTCGGGCCGATCTTCGTCTACGCCACCAGCCTCATCGCGGTGAGCATGATCCTCGCCTCGGGCCTGAGCTTCCTCGGCCTGGGCGTGAAGCCGCCCGAGCCCGAGTGGGGCCTGATGCTGAACACGCTGCGCACCGCCATCTACGTGCAGCCGTGGATCGCCGCGCTGCCCGGAGTGATGATCTTCGTCACCTCGATCGCCTTCAACCTGCTCTCCGACGGGCTGCGCAGCGCGATGGAGATCAAGCAATGAACACGCCGGCGCACGGCGAGAAGGCCGCGCCGCTGCTGCAGGTGCAGGGGCTGGTGAAGCACTTCCCGCTCAAGAAGGACATGCTCGGTCGCGGCGGCGGCGTGGTGCGGGCGGTCGACGGCGTGGGCTTCACCGTCGCGCGCGGCGAGACCCTGGGCGTGGTGGGCGAGTCGGGCTGCGGCAAGAGCACCACGGCGCGGCTGCTGATGCGCCTCATCGAGCCCGGCGCCGGCCAGATCGTCTTCGACGGCGCCGCGGTGGGCACGCGCGAGCTGCCCTTGAAGGACTACCGTCGCCAGGTGCAGATGGTGTTCCAGGACAGCTATGCGTCGCTGAACCCGCGCCTCACCATCGAGGACAGCATCGCCTTCGGCCCGCAGGTGCACGGCACCCCGGCGCGCGAAGCGGTGGAGCGCGCGCGCGATCTGCTCACCCGTGTCGGCCTGGAGCCACGGCGCTTTGCCGAGCGCTACCCGCACGAGCTCTCGGGCGGCCAGCGCCAGCGCGTGAACATCGCTCGCGCGCTGGCGCTGCAGCCGCGCCTCATCATCCTCGACGAGGCGGTCTCGGCGCTGGACAAGTCGGTCGAGGCTCAGGTGCTGAACCTGCTGCTCGACCTGAAGGACGAGTTCGGGCTGACCTACATCTTCATCAGCCACGACCTCAACGTCGTGCGCTACATCAGCGACCGCGTGATGGTGATGTACCTCGGGCAGGTGGTCGAGCTCGGCGCCGGCGAGGCGCTGTTCGAGGCACCGCTGCACCCGTACACGAAGGCGCTGCTGTCCAGCATCCCGACGATGGACCCCGATCGGCGCACCGAGACGCCGCCGCTGGCCGGTGACCCGCCCAACCCGATCAACCCGCCCTCGGGCTGCCGCTTCCACACCCGGTGCGCCCGCGCCGAGGCAGTGTGCCGCGAGAAAGTGCCCACGCTCGCCAGCGGCCCGCACGCGGTACACCCGGTGGCGTGCCTGATGGCCGAAGCGGGCAGCGGCCACAGCGCCGCCGCCGCATCCGGCCGCCCGGGTGCGGCGGCCGCTGTGCCGCAGGTGGCCGCATGATCGCCACCGACTCGGTCGTGCCGCAGGACGCCGGCGACGGCGACGCGTTCGTCGACATCCGCGGCCTCACCGTCACCTTCACCGGCGGGCGCAAGCCGGTGCGGGCCGTGGGCGGTGTCGACCTGCAGGTGCGGCGTGGCGAAGTCGTCGCGCTCATCGGCGAGTCGGGCTCGGGCAAGAGCGTCACGCTGCGCTCGCTGCTCAAGCTGCACCCGCCGCGCAAGACCGCGATCGGCGGCGACGTGCGCGTCGGCGGGTTGCAGGTGCTGAAGCTGCCTCCGGCCGCGCTGGCCGACTACCGCGGCAAGGTCGCCGCGATGATCTTCCAGGAGCCGCTGCTGGCGCTCGACCCCGTGTACAGCGTGGGGGCGCAGATCGTCGAGTCGATCCGCCGCCACGAGCCGGGCACCTCGGCAGCGGCGGCAAGGCGGCGTGCGCTCGAACTCTTCGAGCGCGTGCGCATCCCCAGCCCCGAGCGGCGCCTGGCCGCCTTCCCGCACGAGATGAGCGGCGGCATGCGCCAGCGCGCGATGATCGCGCTGGCGCTGGCCTGCCGTCCGCAGCTGCTGCTGGCCGACGAGCCGACGACGGCGCTGGACGCCACGGTGCAGATCCAGATCCTGCTGCTGCTGCGCGAACTGCAGCGCGAGATGGGGCTGGCAGTCATCTTCGTCACGCACGACATCGGCGCGGCCATCGAGGTGGCCGACCGCATCGCCGTGATGTACGCCGGGCGCATCGTCGAGGAGGGCCCGGCACGCGCGCTGATCCGCACGCCGCGGCATCCGTACACGCTGGCGCTGCTGGGCAGCCGTGCGCACGGCGCGATGGCCAAGGGCGGCCGGCTGGAGACCATCGGCGGCGCCCCGCCCGATCTCGCCAACCTGCCACCGGGCTGCGCCTTTGCCGAGCGCTGCCGCTTCGCGCAGGAGCGCTGCCACGCCGCCCCGCCGCCGGCGGTGCAGGTCGAGCCCGGGCACCAGGCCCGCTGCCTGCGCATCGATGCCACCGCGGCGTCGCGGTAGCGACGCGCCGTCGAACCACCGGATCGAGCGCCCACCCGCGCGCCTGCCCGAGAGTGCCACCGAGAAGCCCGAAGCGCACCATGCCGCTGCACGACCCCGCCCACGCCTTCATGCCCTACCCCGAAGTCCCGGTGCCGCACGCCGCCACCGGGCCCCTGAGCGGCCTGCGCTTCGGCGTCAAGGACCTCTTCGATGTCGCCGGCCACCCCACCAGCGGCGGCCAGCCGCTGCTGCTGGCGATGTCGGGCATCAAGGCCCGCACCGCACCGACGGTGCAGCGCCTGCTCGATGCCGGCGCCGCGTTCGCCGGCAAGACGATCACCGACGAGCTCGCGTTCTCGATGAACGGCAGCAACGCGCACTTCGGCGCGCCCGTCAACGGCGGCGCGCCCGAGCGCATCAGCGGCGGCAGCTCGTCGGGCTCGGCGGCGGCGGTGTCCCACCGGCTGGTGGACTTTGCGCTCGGCACCGACACCGGCGGCTCGGTGCGCGCGCCGGCCAGCCATTGCGGCCTCGTGGCGCTGCGGCCGACGCACGGACGTGTGTCGCTCGAGGGCTGCCTCGACCTCTCGCCAAGCTTCGACACCTGCGGCTGGTTCGCGCGCGACGTGCCCACCTTCGCCCGCGTGGCCGAGGTGCTGCTGGGCGACGACGCACGGCCGCTGCCGGCACGCGTGCGGCTGCTCGTGCCGGCGCAGGTGTGGTCGCTCGTCGAGCCGGCGGCGGCCGCCG
>JALHOU010000190.1 GCA_022842825.1 Rubrivivax sp. | reverse complement strand
AGGCTCAAGTCGACCATCAATTCGTTCGCCAGCGCCTCGAGCGCTCGGCGCACCTGGTCGATCTCCAGCCGCTCCGGTACCTGCAGCAATGCCCTGGCCTTGAACATCGCTTCGCCGGAGAACGAGCCGCTGCTGCGCTCGGTCTCGAAGTCGGCGATGCTGATCTGCAGCCCAGCCAGCACACCCGAGATGTCGCGCACGATGCCCGGGCGATCGTGGCCGAGCAGCTCGAGCTTGCACGCTCGACCGCCCGGTGTCGCGGGCTCGCCATCGCTCTTCTCGATCGCCAGCCGCAGGCCATGGGTGCCGAGCTTGTGGAGCTGGGCCACCAGCGCATCGGCGCGATCGGCAGTCACTTCGACCAGCAGGATGCCGGCGAACTGGCCGGCCAGGCTGGCCATGCGTGCGTCGAGCCAGTTGCCGCCGCCCGCGGCAATGGTGTCCGACAGCGCGCTGACCAGGCCGGGCCGGTCGGCGCCGATGGCGGTCAGTACCAGGTGGGTCAACTTCGACACGGGTTCTCCTTGCGAGCGCGAACTGCCCAGCATCTTCTCGGATCAATCAGCCCGGCTTCCGCGCGCGTTCGGCCTCGCGCAGCAGGCGGCGGTTGATCTTGCCGCTGGAGGTCATCTCGAAGCGCTGCACGTATTCCACTTCGCGCGGGTACTTGTAGGCGGCCAGGCGCGTCTTCACCAGCTCCTGCAGCTCGCGCGTCAGGCCGTCGCTGGCCGCAAAGCCTTCACGCAGGCGGATGAAGGCCTTGACGATGCTGCCGCGCGCTTCGTCGGGGCTGGCCACCACCGCTGCTTCGGCCACCGCGGCATGGCGCAGCAGGCAGTCTTCCACTTCGGTGGGGCCGATGCGGTAGCCGCCGCTCTTGATGAGGTCGTCGGCGCGGCCGTGGTACCAGAAGTAGCCGTCGGCATCGCGGCGGGCGAGATCGAAGGTACGCCACCAGCGCCCGGCCAGTTGCAGCTCGGCGGTGCGGCCCGGATCCTTCCAGTAGCCGAGGAACTGCGTCGGGTCGTCCAGAGGTGCCACGATCTCGCCGATCTCCCCTTCGGCCACTTCGCGGCCTTCTTCGTCGACGATGGTGGTGCCGTGGCCGGGGTAGGCCTGGCCCATCGAACCGGGCAGCGCAGGAAACAGCGCCTGGCAGCAGCCGACGAGGTGGTTGACCTCGGTCAGGCCATAGAACTCGTTGCAGACGATGCCGAGGTCCTGCTGGCACCAGCGCAGCACCGGCCCGGGCAGCGCCTCGCCGCCGGTGCAGACGACACGCAGCGCGAGGTTGCTCCAGCGTTCGCGCGGCCGCTGCACCTCGGCCAGGCGCTTGAGCGCGGTGGGGGTGAGGAAACTGTGTGTCACGCGCTGGCGCTGCATGAAGCCGAAGGCCCAGTCGGCATCGAAGCGGGCCTCGCTCGTGACGACGGTGTGGCCGAAGGCCCAGGCGATGAGCAGCAAGTCGAGCAGCCCACCCACCCAGGCCCAGTCGGCCGGCGACCAGAAGACGAGGTCGTCGCCCTCCGTATCGAGGTTGTAGGTGAGGCTCAGGCTCGGGATGTAGGCCTGCAGAATGCGGTGCCCGTGCAGGATGCCCTTGGGCAAGCCGGTGCTGCCCGAGGTGTACATCAGCAGCGCCGGCTCGTCGGCCGCGGTATCGGCCGGCACGAAGCCGGCGGCCGGCTCGGCGGCCAGGGCGTCGAACGAGAGCTCGCCCGCGCCGACCGTGCCTACGACGATACGGTGGCGCAGGTGCGGGAAAGCCTCGCCGCGCAGCGGTGCCCAGGCCTTGTCCTGCGTGATCAGGGCCACGGCTTCGGAGTGGTTCAGCGCGTGCGCCAGCGTATCGGGCCCGTACAGCTGCGAGAGCGTCACCGCGATGGCGCCCAGCTTGTACAGCGCCAGGTGCGCGAAGCCGGTTTCGGGCCGCATGCCGGTGTGCACCGCAACGCGGTCGCCGCGCTTCACGCCCAGGCGCGCCAGGGCGGCCGCCAGCCGGGTGGCCAAGGCCTCCACATCGCCAAAGGTCCAGCGCTGCACGCGCCCATCGGCCTGCTCGAAGCACAGCGCCGGGTGGTCGCGGCGCGGCCCGCGCGCCCAGCGGCCCACGGTGTCGGCGGCCATGTTGCAGCGCGCCGGGATCGCGATCCGATAGCGACCCGGCGCGGCAGGCTCGAGGTTCAGCGCAGGCAGGAGGTGGGCATCGATCAGGTAGCTCATGGTCTCAGCGCTCCGGCAACGGCAACACGACGCGGTCTTCGGCCCGGCCGACGAACTCGGCGGCCTGAGCCGGGTGCGGCCAGACGCCGGCGGCGCGCGAGATCCACAGCGGCTGGCCGGGCTGCGCCGCGTGCAGCGCCGGCGCCAGGCGGGCGAAGCACAGGTTGTCGGCGCCGGCCATCGCCACCAGCGCAAAGCCGTGCGAGGCGGAGATGTTGTCGTTGAACGGCAGGCTGGTTTGCGTCTGCGTCACGGCCACGAGGCGGCCGTGGCCCGGCAGTTCATGCCACTGCGTGCGCGGTCCATGGTCCGGGCACGCAAGGCGCGGCGCAAACCAGCTGCGGCCGCACACGGTGCAGCGAGTGGCCAGCGCACGGCCGGCGGCCAGCGCGCGGAAGTACGGCGCCAGCTCGCCCAGCGGCATCTGGTGCTGCAGATGCAGGTGCAGCGCCAGCGTGTGCACTGCCGTGCCGGGCCGCATGCCGCCGGTGGAAGAGGAGACCGGGTCGGTCATTGCCGTCAGTCCTCTCGCTCCAGCACATGCACGACGCACACCGTGCCCACGCCGCCATGCGCATCGACGAGGCCGCGCCGCGGCGCCACCGCGGGCTGCAGCGCGGCGTGGTAGCAACCGCCGAGCAACCGTGCCACCGTCACCGCCTGCGCGATGCCCACGGCCCCCGGCGAGCCGCCCTGCCCCGAAAGCCCGCCCGACAGGTTCACCGGCAGCCGGGCGCCGGCGCCGAACTCACCTGCCGCCACCGCCGGGCCAGCCGTACCCTCGGCCGCCAGCCCCAACGCCTCCAGCGCCTGCAGCTCGGCCCCGCTGAAGGCGTCGTAGACCTCGGCCACGCCGATCTCGCGCGCCGGGTCGCGCACGCCGGCCATCGCGTAGGCGGCCTGTGCGGCGCGGGCCTTGGCATCGAAGGCGTGCGGCCGGGCACGGTCGCCCAGGCGCACGGCATCGGTGGCACAGCCGCTGCCGCTGATGCGCACACGCGGCGTCTCGGCACGCGGGGCGGCCCGCGGCGCCGCCAGCACCACGGCGGCCGCGCCGTCGCTGAGCAGGCTGCAGTCGAGCATGCGATAAGGCCGCGCCACCATCGGCGAGGCCAGCACATCGTCGATGCCGATCGCCATCGGCTTGTGCGCCAGCGGGTTGTGCAGCGCGTGGCGCCGGTTCTTCACCGCCACCGCGGCCATCTGCGCGGCCGTGGTTCCGTGCTGCTGCATGTGCAGCTGCATCGAAAGCGCGTAGAGCACAGCGGCGCTGGCGCCGGCCAGGCCCTCGACATCGGTGTCGAACGAGAGCCCGTACAGCAGCCGCACGTCGGCGCCTTTCAGTCGGCTGGCGGTGTCATCGAAACCCACCACCAGCACGCGCTGCGCCAGGCCCGAGAGCAAGTGCATCACGCCGGCGCGCAGCGCCAGCGCGCCGCTGGCGCCGCCGCCTTCCACGCGCATCGCGCTCACGTGCTGCAGGCCAAGATCGCTGGCCACCACCGCGGCCGGGTTGATCTGCAGCGACATCGCATCGCTTTCGCTGGCCACCACCAGGGCATCGATATCGGCCGCTTCCAGCCCGGCCTCGGCCAGCGCCTGCGCGGCCACGGCGCGCACGCGGTCGCGCCAGTGCGAGCCATCGCGAAAGGCTGCGAAGCGTGAGAGGCCGCCGCCCAGCACGCAGACGCCGGCAGTCACTTGCCCATCATCCGATCGGGCAGCCAGGTCACGAGCTCGGGCACCATCACCAGCAGCGAGAGCACGATCATTTCCAGACCGATGAAGGGGATGACGCCGCGCACGATGTCCTGAAAGCTGGCCTTGCCGCCCGCGGCGCCCTGCACCGCGAACAGGTTCAGCCCCACCGGCGGTGTCAGCACCGAGATCTCGATCAGCTTGACAAGCACGATGCCGAACCAGATGGGGTCGATCTTCAATGCCACCACGACCGGGAACAGGAACGGCAGCGTCACCACCATCATCGACGTGGTGTCGAGGAAGCAGCCGAGCACCAGGTACAGCACGCAGGCGAGGATCATGAAGCGCATCGGCGTGGAGGCGATGCTGGTCACCAGCTGCACCACATGGTCGATGACGCCCACCACGACCAGCATGCGCGACAGCAGCAGCCCGCCGATCAGGATGACGAAGATCACGCAGGACACCGCCGCCGCATCCTGCATCACCGGCGAGAGCCAGCGGCCGATGCCACGCTTGGCCCACACCGCATAGGCAAAGGCGCCGGCCGCGCCCGCCGCCCCGGCGGCGGAGGCGGGGAAGATCCCGCTGTACATGCCGCCCATCACCAGCACCACCAGGATGCCCACCGGCCAGATGCCGAGCGTGGCGCGCCAGCGTTCGCGCATCGGCACCGGTTCGGGCGGCGGCGGCGCAAGCTTCGGGCGCACGCGCACCATCACCGACAGGCCGACCAGGTAGATCACCGCGGTGAGGATGCCCGGTATCACACCGGCGATCAGCAGCCGGCCCACCGACTGGTCGGTCATGATGGCGTAGATCACCATCGTGATCGACGGCGGGATCATCGCCGCGAAACTGCCGGTGGCGGCGATGCAGCCGAGCGAGAGCGCGCGGTCGTAGCCGTAGCGCAGCATCTCGGGGTAGGCGATGCGCGTGAAGACGACGGCGTTGACGATCGTGCTGCCCGAGATGGCGGCGAAGATGGTCGAGCCGACCACGACGGCGTGGTACAGCCCGCCGCGCAGGCGCCTGAGCCACAGGTTGCTGGCATAGAACAGTTGCTGCGTGATGCCCGAGGTCTCGGCCAGCACGCCCATCAGCACGAACATGGGCAGCACGGCGAAGTCGTAGTTGTTGACCACCGTGAACGGCAGGCTCGACAGCTGCGCCACGGTGAGGTTCACGCCCACACCCAGCAGCAACCCGCCGATGCCGATGGCGCCCATCGCCACCGCCACCGGCACGCCCAGCGCCAGCAGCAGCAGCAGCAGGCCCGCGCTCAGATACCCGATCGTGACCGCACTCATGGCCGCCTCAATCGAGGGCGCGCATGGCCGGCCCACGCACGGGCCGCAGCGCGGGCACGAATTCACCCACCAGGTCCAGCAGACACTGCAGCACCATCGCCGTGGCGCCCAGCGCCAACGCAAACCGCGCCGGCCACAGCGGAAGGTTGAAGCTGCCGGCGGCGAACTCGCCGACGCCGAACGCATGCGCAGTGGTCTTCCAGCCGAACCAGGCAATGCCGGCGAACATCGCGGCCGACAGGCTGTACGCCAGCACGGCGCAGGCACGACGCAGCGACGCGGGCAGTTTCTGCGTGACCAGATCGACCTGGATGTGGCCGCGGCGCTGCTGCGCCAGCGGCACGCCGAGGAAGACGGCGACGACCATCATCGTGGCGATGAACTCGTTGGCGCCGGGCACCGGCTGGCTGGGCAGGCCGACGACATCGATGTTGGTGAGCAGGATGTCGACCGCACCCACCAGCATCATCAGCCCGATGGCCAAGCCCGACACCGAGGCCAGCGCCCGGTTCAGGCGTGCACACGCCGCCACCACCAACGATGGTTCATCGCTCATCAATCCTCCCCTTGCTGCGCCAGCACCGGCCCCAGAAGCGCCGGGGCGGATGCGGCGAAAGCGGCTCCGGCGGCTCCGGTGCTTACTGCACCACCTCGCGCCAGATCTTCACCATCTGGCGCGCCGCATCGCCACGGCCGGCCTTCTCCTGCGCCGCAATGAAGTCGGCGAAGAAGTCGGGGTTGGACGCCTTCCACTTCTTCTTGTCGGCATCGGGCCAGGCGTGGAACTGCACGCCGGCGGCCCTCAGCGTCTCGGTGGCGGTCTGTGCCGCGGCCATGGTGAGGTCGCGGTCGCGCAGCGCGGCCTCGCGCGAAACCTGCTCGAACAACTTCTGCATCTCGGGGCTGAGCTTGTCCCAGGCCGGGCGCGCCATCCACAGGCCACTCGTCGGCCCCAGCCACAGCGTCACGTCATGCACATGCTTGGCCACCTCGTGGATCTTGTACGAGACCATCAGGTCGACCGAGAACGGGATGCAGTCCACCGTGCCGCGCTGCAGGCCTTCATACAGCTCGGGCAGGCCGAGCGTCACCGGCACGCCGCCGGCGGCCTGCACCATGCGCGGCATGTCCGAGCCCCAGGTGCGGATCTTCTTGCCCTTGATGTCCTCCAGGCCCTTCATCGGCTGCTTGCATACCAGCCGGTACGGGTTCAGGTGATGGAAGTGCAGTGCCTTCACGCCGTTGCGCTTGGCCTCCTCGTCCATCGCCGGCAACTCGGTGAGCAGGCGCGTGATGAGCGTGGTGGTCTGCGGCACGTCGGCCATCGCCATCGGAATCGAGTTGGGCGCCGTGAACATCGGCAAATCGGCGCCGAAGTAGCTGGCGGACATGTTGACGAGCTCGACGCCGCCGCTGCGGATGAGCTGCAGGTTCTCGGTCGCCTTGGCCAGCGTGCCGACATAGAAGATCTTCACCTTCACCTTGCCGCCACTGCGCTTGTCGAGCTCCTCGGCCCACCAGCGGTTGGTCTGCGAGGTGACGGTGTTCTCCACCCACTGCGTGCTGAGCTTGAGCTCCTGCGCGACGGCGGGCGCCATCGCACCGAGGGTCAGGCCGATGGCGGCGCCGAGGCCAGCCAGGATCTTCGTCATCGTAGGTCTCCTTGCGAACGGGACGGACGGAAGTGCCGGGCCGCATGCGACGCCAGCGTGAGAGCCAGTTTGCGCGTGCGCGCGCCGGCGCGCCACCGCACAAACACCATGCGGGCGTGACCAAGCGAGCGTGCTGCCTCATCGCGCTTCGCCTCGGCGATCCACGGCCTCGGCCAGCGCGCGCTGGCGCAGGTCCTTGCGGCTGATCTTGCCGGTGCTGGTGAGCGGAAAGCTGTCGACGAACTCGACGAGACGCGGGTACTTGTAGGCCGCCAGCTGCGTCTTCACGTGAGCCTGCAGCTCGCTCGCCAGCGACACCGAAGCGACCGCCCCCTCCCGCAGCCGCACCACCGCCTTGACGATCTGGCCGCGCTCCTCGTCGGGCACGCCGATCACCGCGGCCTCGGCCACCGCCGGGTGGCGGACCAGCGAATCCTCCACCTCGGCCGGCCCGATGCGGTAGCCGGCGCTCTTGATGAGGTCGTCGTTGCGGCCGCTGTACCAGAAGTAGCCTTCGGCATCGCGGCGCGCGTAGTCGCCGGTGAGGATCCATTCGCCATGGAACATGGCCTGCGTGCGCTCGGGCTGGCCCCAGTAGCCGATGAAGCGGGTCGGGTCGCTGCGGTGGGCGGCGATCTGGCCCAGTTCGCCGTCGGGCACGGGCTGCCCGGTCTCGTCGAGCACCGCCAGGCGGTGGCCCGGGTAGGCGCGGCCCATCGAGCCCGGCTTCACCGGGTAGAGCTGTCGGCAGTTGCCCACCAGGTGGTTGACCTCGGTGAGGCCGTAGAACTCGTTGACCGGCACCTGCAACTGCGCATCGGCCCAGTCCAGCACCGCACTCGGGCATGGCTCGCCGCCGGTGCCGATGACGCGCAGGCGCAAGTCCGGCCAACGCGCGCGCGGCAGCGCGATTTGCGCCAGACGCTTGAGCGCCGTGGGCGTGAGGAAGGTATGGGTGACGCCATGGCGCGCCATGAAGCCCAGCACCCACTCGGCGCTGAACGGGGCCTGGCCCGCCACCACCGTCTGGCCATGGAACCAGCCGGTGAGTTGCACGTTCACGATGCCGGCGATCCAAGACCAATCCGAGGGTGTCCAGAGCACCTGGCCGGCGTCGCGCATCTGCATCTCGTAGAACAGCGACACCGAAGCCAGGTAGCCCAGCAACAGCCGGTGCGCATGCAGGATGCCCTTGGGCAAGCCGGTGGAGCCCGAGGTGTAGAGCAGCAGCGCGGGGTCGTCGGCGGCAGTGTCCACCGGTGCCTCGATGGGCACATGGCTGCGGTAGCGCTCGAAGTCCACTTCGCCGTCGCGGGCCGGCGCGCCGCCGGGAGCGCCGGCCACCACCACCGTGGGCACTGCGAGCTCGGCCATCAACCCGGCCACGGCATCGAGCGCTGCACGTGTGCTCACCACCACCCTGGCGCGGCTGTCGCCGATGGCGTGGCGCAGCGTGTCGCGCCCGTACAGCAGCGACAGCGGCGCGACGATGGCGCCCAGCTGGTAGCAGGCCAGATGCGCCAGTGCCGCCTCGGTGCACTGGGCCATGTAGACGATGACCACGTCGCCGCGTTGCACGCCCTGGCCGCGCAGGAAGGCGGCGAAGCGCCGCGACTCGGCATCCAGCTCGGCAAAGCTCAACCGGCGCGGCGGCTTGTCGGCTCTCAGGTCCGCGTCGTGGCTCGCGTCGACAAGCGCCGTGGCGCCGGCCAGCGGCCCCGCGGCATGCCGGCCCACGGCGGCCACCGCCATGTTGAAGCGCGCGGGTACGTTGATCGAGAAGCCCGCCAGCAACTGCGCCGGCGCGAGCGCACTGCCGCGCCAGCGGTTGACGTCGGTGACGAGCTCGTCGTGACCGCGGGCAGCCATGGACAGCGTGACGAGCTTCTAACCGCCGAACTGTCGCGCGCCGTCGACGACGACGGCCGGGAAGCCTTGCATCGCGCCTGGCGCCAGCCGCGCCGCAGCACGCTCGCGGCCCTGGCTCGTGACAGTTGTCAGCGGGCCGCTGCGGATGGCGCCGGTAGGGCAGACCTCCTCGCAGGCGCGCGGCATGTCCAGCGGCCGCTCCATGCCCGGCGTCTGGCAGAAATTGCACTTCTCCATCTTGCCGGTGGTGGCGGTGAGCTGCGGCGCGTTGAACGGGCAGGCCCAGGTGCAGAAGCCGCAGCCGATGCACTTGTTGGGGTCCACCTTCACCACGCCGTTGGCGGCGCTCTTGCTGATGGCGCTCACCGGGCAGGCCTTCTGGCACGGCGCATCGCCGCAGTGCATGCAGGCCATCGAGACATTCATCGCCTGCACGTTGGGGAAGATGCCGCTCTCGAGCTTGACCACCTCGCGCCAGCGCGGACCCACCTCGACCTCGTTCCAGGTCTTGCAGGCGATCTCGCAGGCGTGGCACTTCACGCAGCGCTGGTGGTCGAAATAGAAACCGTGTTGCATCGCTGGGGTCTCCTCGCTGCGCCGTCAGGCCGCCGGCCGGACGCGCACCTTGCACTCGTTGTAGCAATTCGCCCCCGTCACCGGGTTGGTGTGCGTGTCCATCAGGTTGTTCGAGTGCGCACCGCGGCCCTTGGCCACCGAGCCCATCGCCCAATGGCCGAAGCCGTGGCCGTGGCGCACCGACACCGCACCCGGCACCAGGCCCTGCACGACCTTGGCCTTGATGCGGATCTTGTCCTTGGGCGACTCGAGGATGACGTCGGCACCGTCGATCACGCCATATCGCGCCGCGTCCACCGCATTGATCTCGACCCAGTTCTCGCCGCACACCTCCATCAGCAGCGGGTTGTTCTGCGTCACGATGTTGCAGTGCATGCTGAGCTTGCTGTGCGTGAGCTGCAGCGGGTACTGCGCGTCGGGCATCACCGAGCGCGGCGTGTACACCGGGTAGGCCGAGAAGCCCGCGTCGGCGTAGGCCTTGGAGTGCAGTTCGATCTTGCCCGAGGGCGTAGGCAGGCCGTCCTTGACCTTGTCGTAGCGCACCGCGCCGGCCCAGAAGCCCTTCTGCTTGAGCTCTTCCACGCTGATCGGGATGTCCTTGAGCATCGGCGCGGCCCAGTCTTCCCAGCGTTCGTAGGCGAAGTGCTCGCCATAGCCCATCTTGCGCGCGATGCCCTGCGCGATCTCGTAGGCCGGCTTGCTCTCGCCCACCGGCGGCACGACCGGCTGGCACAGGATGACCTCGGGCCCGAGCCACATGCCGTTGCGGATCTCGGCCTGCTCGTGGAACGAGGTCTCGGGCAGCACGATGTCGCACTCGAGCGCGGTCTCGCTCATGTAGAGCTCGCAGGCCACCGCGAGCTCGAGCGCAGCGAACATCTTCTGCACACG
>JALHOU010000189.1 GCA_022842825.1 Rubrivivax sp. | reverse complement strand
CCGCCAACCGCCAACCGCGAAACGACTCGCTCGCCGACGACTTCGTACACACCGTCCCCCAGGAGATCCTCATGCCCAAGAAGAACAACAGTGCCAAGGAACACCCCGCGCTCGCCGCCATCCGCGCCAGCGACGCCGGCAAGGTGAAGGTCGCCGTCAGCGACATCGACGGCATCCTGCGCGGCAAGCACCTGCACCGCGACAAGTTCTTCGGCGCGGCCGAGGGGGGCTTCGGCTTCTGCGATGTCGTCTTCGGGTGGGACTCCAGCGACCAGTGCTACGACAACACCCAGGTCACCGGCTGGCAGCACGGCTTTCCGGACGCCCTGGCCCGCATCGACCTCGACACGCTGCGCCACGTGCCGTGGGACCACGGCGTGCCGTTCTTCCTCGGGGAATTCGTCAATGCCGACGGCTCGCCTTATCCCGTGTGCCCGCGCCAGACGCTCAAGCGCGTGCTCAAGCGGGCCGAGAAGCTCGGCTTCGCCCCCATGGCCGGCTGCGAGTTCGAGTGGTTCAACTTCGCCGAGACGCCGCAGAGCTGGGCCGGCAAGCGGGGTGTCGGGCCCGAGCCCATCACGCCAGGCATGTTCGGCTACTCGCTGCTGCGCATGGCCGACCAGCGCGAGTTCTTCAACGCGCTGATGGACGACATGGCCGCTTTCGGGGTGCCCATCGAGGGCCTGCACACCGAGACGGGGCCCGGCGTCTACGAGGCGGCCATCGCCTTCAGTGGCGCACTCGAGCAGGCCGACCGCGCCATCCTCTTCAAGACCGGCGCCAAGGAGATCGGCAAGAAGCACGGCGTCATGCCCAGCTTCATGGCCAAGTGGAACGCGCAGTTGCCCGGCTGCTCGGGCCACATCCACCAGAGCCTGAGCGACGGCAAGACCAACCTCTTCTACGACGCCAAAGGCAGGCGCTCGATGAGCAAGCTCTTCGAGAGCTACCTCGCCGGCCAGGTGGCCTGCCTGATGGAATTCGCGCCGATGTTCTGGCCCACCATCAACAGCTACAAGCGGCTGGTCGACGGCTTCTGGGCGCCGGTCAAGCCGACCTGGGGCGTCGACAACCGCACCGCCAGCTTCCGCGTCATCGCCGGCGCCCCCAAGAGCACGCGGCTCGAAACGCGATGCCCCGGCGCAGACATGAACCCTTACCTCGCCATGGCCGCCGTCATCGCCGCCGGCCTGCACGGCGTCGAGAAGGGCCTCAAGCTCACCGCACCACCCATCACCGGCACCAACCAGGGGGCCGAGAACATCCCGCGCGCGCCGCGTTCGCTGATCGAGACGACGCGCATCTTCCAGGCCAGTGCCGTGGCGCGTGATTGGCTGGGCGACACCTTCGTCGATCACTTCGCCGCCACGCGTGAGTGGGAGCATCGGCAGTGGCAGGACGCCGTGACCGACTGGGAGCTCAAGCGCTACTTCGAGATCATCTGAGCCCCTGCAGCGGCGTTGGCGGGACAATCCAACCGTCGCCGCCGCAGCCCTGCCGACCGAGGCCGCCCCACCATGACGATCACCCGCTTCGCTTTCCCCACCCCCATCCACTTCGGCGTCGGCGCGCGCAAGCTGGTCGGCCCGCACCTGCTGGAGCAGGGGCTGAAGCGCCCGCTCATCATCACCGACCGGGCACTGGCCAAGCTGCCGGTCCTTGCCGAATTCCGCACCCACCTCGAGGGCCTGGACGTCGCCGTGTTCGACGGCGTGTTCGGCAACCCCACCTGCGCGCAGGTGATGGCCGGCGCCTCGGCCTATGAGGCACACGGCGCCGACTGCGTCATCGGCTTCGGCGGCGGCGCGGCGCTGGACGTGAGCAAGGTCGTCGGAATGATGGCCGTGCACGAGGGCGACGTGCTCGAGTACGTGTGGGACCACCCGCAGGTGCGCCCGATCACGAATGAACTGCCGTACTACGTGGCCCTGCCCACCACCAGCGGCACCGGCAGCGAGGTCGGGCGCAGCGCTGTCGTTTCCGAGAACGACACGCACGTCAAGCGCACCGTGTTCAGCGCCAAGATCCTCGCCAAGGCGGTGTTCGCCGACCCCGCACTCACCGTCGCGCTGCCGGCCGCGGTGACGGCCGCCACCGGCATGGACGCCCTCACGCACAACATCGAGAGCTACCTCTCGCCGGCCTTCCACCCGCTGTGCGACGGCATCGCACTCGAGGGTCTGCGCATCGGCGCCCGCTCGCTCGCACTGGCGGTGGCCGAGCCCGGCAACATCGCCGCGCGCGCCGACATGATGATGAGCTCGATGATGGGCGCCATCGCGTTCCAGAAAGACCTCGGCTCCGTGCACGCCTGCGCGCACGCGCTCGGCGCCGTGTGCGACATGCACCACGGCCTGGCCAATGCGCTGATGATCGACACCGTGCTCGCCTGGAACCACGAGGTCGTGCCGCACAAGTTCGACGAGCTCGCGCACGTGGCGCGTGTCACCGGCGGCGGCTTCGCCTTCATCGCCTGGCTCAAGCACCTCAAGCAGCGCATCGGCATCACTGGCGGCCTCGCCGCGCACGGCGTGACGCCCGCGCACCTGCCGCGGCTCGTGCCGCTGGCGGCCAAGGACTTCACCGGCGGCACCAACCCGCGCCCGGCCGCCGAGGCCGACTACGAGCGCCTGTTCCTGCAGGCGATGTGAAGGCGGCGCGGCACCGCCACGGAAACCCGCATGTCCTCGACCAAGCCCCTGCTCATCGGCGTCTCGGCGCGCATCTACTACCCCGGCTCGCAAGGGCCGCTGCCGGGCGTCTTCACCAAGACGCTGCACTACCTCGAGCAGAGCGTGGCCCACTGGGTGCTCTCGGGTCACGCGATGGCGGTGATGATCCCCGCCGTCACCAAGGGCAGCATCGTGCTGCGCAGCGACCTCGACCTGAACGACTACGCGTTGGCGCTCGACGGCCTCGTGCTGCAAGGCGGCAACGACGTCGCGCCCGAGTGCTACGGCGAGCAGCCGCTGCACCCCGACTGGGCCGGCGACGCCGTGCGCGACCGCTACGAGATCGAGCTCATCGACGCGTTCGTGAAGGCCGGCAAGCCGGTGTTTGGCGTCTGCCGCGGTCTGCAGCTCATCAACGTGATGTTCGGCGGCACGCTGTGGCAGGACATCGCCACGCAGGTGCCGGGCGCGCGCGCGCACCGCGAGATCGGCCGCTACGAGAAGCACTATCACGACATCGTGCTCGAGCCGGCATCGCGGCTGGCGGCGCTGTACCCTGGCGTGCAGCGCGCCACCACCAACAGCATCCACCACCAGAGCATCAAGACGCTGGCGCCAGGCTTCGTGGTCGAGGCGCGCTGCCCGGATGACGGCACGATCGAGGCCATCCGCCGCGGCCCGGAGGTTGGCGCCGGCTACGTCGCCGCCGTGCAGTGGCACCCCGAGTTCCACGAGCCCGGCAGCCCAGACAACTTCGACGACAGCGCGATGCTGCAGGACTTCCTGGCCGCGTGTCGCGCAGCAAAGGTGTGAGCTTGTCGGCATCCGGCCGCCGCCTCTTCAGCGCACGCGTTACGCGCGCGGCCCTCGCTCGCCGCCCTTTCCCGAAGGCCCGCACCGCCTTCGGCGCACGCCTCGCGCTTGTCGCCCTCACCAGCCTCGCCATGCTGGCCACGGAGGCCCCGTGGGCCGCAGTCGACGTCGGGGCCCTGTGGGACTTCTCCGACCCGGCACTCAGTGAGCAACGCTTCCGCGAGGCGTTGTCCACCGCGAAGGGCGACGAGGCGCTGATCCTGACGACGCAGATCGCGCGCACGCACGGCCTCCGGCGCGAGCTCGAGCGCGCCCGCGAGGTGCTGAAGGCGATCGAGCCGCAGCTCGCCGGCGCTGGCGCCGAAGCGCGCGCGCGCCACGCCCTCGAGTGGGGCCGCAATCACATTTCCGCCGTGACGCGGCCCGAGGAGCGCACGCCCGGCAACGTGGCCACGGCGCGCGCCGCCTACGCACGCGCGCTGGCCATCGCCAAGGACGGCGGGCTCGACGAGCTCGCCATCGACGCCGTGCACATGATGGCCTTCGTCGACACGGCGCCGGCCGAGCAGCTGAAGTGGAACGAGCAGGCGCTGACCCTGGTGCTGGCGTCGGCGCAGCCCGGCGGCCGGGCCTGGGAAGCATCGATCCGCAACAACCTTGGGCTCTCGCTGCACGGGCTGGGGCGCCATGCCGAGTCGGTGGCGCACTACGAACGCGCCCTCGCTCTGCGCGAAGCCGCCGGGGCCGGCCCGCGCACGCTGTATGTCGCGCGCTGGCTCGTCGCGCGTGGCCTGCGGCTCAGTGGCCGCCTCGACGAAGCGCTGGCCCTGCAGACGCAACTGGAGGGCCAGATGCACGTCGTCGGCAACCCCGACCCCTACGTCCTCGAAGAACTCGAACAGATCCACCGCGCCAGGGGCGATGCCACCCGCGCCGCCGCCTACGCCGAAAGGCTGGCCGCTGCGCGCCGCAGACCTTGAGCGGCATCATGGTGCCTTGTCCGGCCCCATGCCGGGCCGCCAGTCGCGCCCCGTGCCCTTACCCGGCCCCGCACCCCAAACCACTGCAGCCCCACCTCCCATGAAGATCATCAATCCCGCCAACGGCGAGCCGATCGCCGACATCCCCGCCGACGACGCCGCCTCGGTGGCGCGCAAGGCCACCGCCGCCCGCGCCGCGCAGCCCGCCTGGGCCGCAGTACCGATGGTCGAGCGCCTGGCCGTCGTGCAGCGTTTCCGCGCCGCCATCGTGCGCGACCTCGAACCGCTGGCCGCGACGATGACGCGCGAGGTGGGCAAGCCCATCACGCTGTCGCGCAACGAGCTCAACGGCCTGCTGCCGCGCCTGGACTTCTTCCTCGAGCAGGCCGAGGGTGCCGTGCGCGAAGAACATGTCTACACAGGCGGCGGCATGCACGAGGAGATCAGCCACGTGCCCTTGGGCGTGGTGGCCAACATCTCGGCCTGGAACTACCCCTGGTTCGTCGGCTGCAACGTCATCGTGCCGGCGTTGCTCACGGGCAACGCGGTGCTCTACAAGCCGAGCGAGTACGCCGCGCTCACGGGCCTTTCGATCACGAAGCTGCTGCACGAGGCCGGTGTGCCGCCCGCGATCATGGTGTGCCTCGTCGGCGCGGGCGAGGTCGGCTCGGCGCTGCTCGCGCAGCCCATCGACGGCCTCTTCTTCACCGGCAGCCACGCCACCGGCCAGCGCATCGCGCAGGCGCTCGCCGGGCGCCTCGTCAAGATCCAGCTCGAGCTCGGCGGCAAGGACCCGATGTACGTGCGCGCCGACGCCGACCCCAAGGCCGCCGCCGAGTCGCTCGCCGACGGCGCCATGTACAACACCGGCCAGGGCTGCTGCTCGGTGGAGCGCATCTACGTGCACGAGTCGGTGCACGACACCTTCGTCGCGCACTTCCTCGCCACCGTCGCCAGCTTCAAGCAGGGCGACCCGGCCGACGCTGGCACCTACGTCGGCGCCATCACGCGCGCCCCGCAGCTAGAGCTGCTCGAGGCGCAGGTGCGCGACGCCGTGGCCAAGGGTGCCACGCTGCACACCGGCGGCGCGCGCGCGCCCGGCCCCGGCAACCACTTCCCGCCCACGGTGCTGACGAACGTGGACCACCGCATGGAGCTGATGCGCGAGGAGAGCTTCGGCCCCATCGTCGGCATCCAGAAGGTGAAGAGCGACGACGAGGCCGTGGCGCTGATGAACGACACCCGCTACGGCCTCACCGCCGGCGTCTACACCCGCGACGAAGCCGCGGCGCGCGCCGTGCTCTCCCGCGTGCACGCCGGCACCGTGTACTGGAACTGCTGCGACCGCGTGAGCCCGCGCCTGCCCTGGAGCGGCGTCGGCGACTCGGGCATCGGCCTCACGCTGGGCGTGGCCGGCATCCAGACCTTCACCCGGCCGAAGGCCTGGCACCTGCGCTCGCCCGCATGAGCGGCGCCGGCCCTTCTGGCGGGCCCGCAGGCGGGCGCCCAAGCGGCCACCCAGGCGGCCACGCAGGCGGCCCTTCGGCTCGCCCTGTAGGCGGCGCGGCGGCCGACCCTGCGAGCGGCCATGGAGTCGCCTCCGCTCAGGCGCGCCCGCGCATCGTGCTCTTCGACCTCGACCACACCCTGCTCGCCGGCGACAGCGACGTGCTGTGGTGCGAATTCCTGATGGCGCGCGGCATCCTCGAGCGCGAGAGCTTCGCCGCACGCAACGCCGCCATGGACCGCGACTACCGGGCAGGCACCGTCAGCCCGCGCGCCTTCAGCGAGTTCTACGTCTCCACGCTGGCGGGCCGCAGCGCCGCCGCCTGGCAGCCCGAGCGCGAGGCCTTCCTGCGCGAGGCCATCGCGCCGCGGCTCTCGGCGGCGGCCCGGGCCTTGGTACAGGAACGCCAGCGCGACAGCGCCCTCGTCGTGCTGACCACCGCCACGAACCGCTTCATCACCGAGCTCACGGCGCTGGAGCTCGGCATCGAACACCTGCTCGCCACCGAGTGCGAGCTCGATGCGCAGGGCTGCTTCACCGGCCGGCCGCGCGGCACGCTCAACATGCGCGAAGGCAAGGTCCAGCGGCTGCACGAATGGCTGGCCGCACGGGGGCAGCGCCTGGCCGACTTCGAGAGCTGGGCCTACAGCGACTCGACCAACGACCTGCCGCTGCTCGGTGCGGTCGACAAGCCGCACGCCGTGCACCCCGACCCGCGCCTGGCGGCCATCGCCGCCGGCCAGGGCTGGCCGATCCTGCACCTGCACGAGCCTGCCGCGCGCTGACATGGCCGACCCGAACGCCCCCAAGACCCCGGCCGTCGTCTCCCATGACGGCCCTTCGCAGAGCGAGGGCGACGTCAACAGCTCGCCGCGCCGTGCCGCCTGGCAGCGCGAACACCTCGACGACGCCACGCGCGCCCTGCTCGCGCGCGACAGCGCCGCCTTCCTGCACCAGTCGGTCTCGACGCCGTGCCTCTCGGCCATCCGCAAGGCCGAAGGCCTCTTCATCGAAGACATGGCCGGGCGGCGGTACATGGACTTCCACGGCAACAACGTGCATCACGTCGGATATGCCCACCCGCACGTGATCGGCGCCATCAAGGCGCAGCTCGACGCACTCAGCTTCGCGCCGAGGCGCTTCGCGAGCGAGCGGGCGGTCGAGTTGGCCGAGGTGTTGTCGCAGCGATTCACCGCGCTCGCCGGCCAGCCCGCACGCGTGCTCTTCACCACCGGCGGCAGCGACGCCGTGGAGGTGGCCATCAAGCTCGCGCGCATCGCCACCGGCCGCTTCAAGGTGCTGAGCTTCTGGGACAGCTTCCACGGCGCCGGCTTCGGCGCCAGCAGCGTGGGCGGCGAGTCGCTGTTCCGCAGCGGCGCCGCGGTGGGGCCGCTGCTGCCGGGCACCGAGCACGTGGCGCCCTTCGCCTGCTACCGCTGCGCCTACGGGCACGAGGTGGACGCCGACGGCGCGCCCGACCTCGCACGCTGCCGGCTCGCCTGCGCGGCCATGGTGAAGTACGTGCTCGAGCGCGAAGGGGACGTCGCCGCGGTCGTCGCCGAGCCGGCACGCGCCGTGCCGTTCATCCCGCCGCCCGGCTACTGGCAGGCCGTGCGCGAGGCCTGCCGCGCGCACGGCACGCTGCTCATCTTCGACGAGATCCCCACGGGCCTGGGCAAGACCGGCCGCTTCTTCGCCGCCGAGCACGACGGCGCCGTGCCCGACATCGTCGTGCTCGGCAAGGCGCTCGGCGGCGGGGTGCTGCCCATCGCCGCGTGTCTGGCGCGCGCCGACCTCAACGTCGCCGGCGCCTACGCCTTCGGCCACTACACGCACGAGAAGAACCCGGTCACCGCCGCTGCGGCGCTGGCCACGCTCGAGGTCATCGAGCGCGAGGGCCTGGTCGAGAACGCGGCGCGCGTGGGTGCGCATGCACTGGCCCGGCTGCAGGAGATGAAGCGGCGCCAGCCGCTCATCGGCGACGTGCGCGGCCGCGGCCTGCTGCTGGGCATCGACCTCGTGCGCGACCGCGCGAGCAGGGCCCCCGCTGCCGAGGCCGCCGATCGCGTGCTCTACCGTGCGCTCGCGCGCGGGCTGTCGTTCAAGACGACGATGGGCCACGTGCTGACGCTGACGCCGCCGCTCACGACCACGGTGGCGCAGATGGACCAGGCGCTCGACATCGTCGAGGCCTGCCTGGACGAAGAAGCCGCTGCGCCTTCGGCATCGTGACGCCGGCCGCGGCCGGCACCTCGTCCTGAAGGCCCGCTGAAGAACGGCCGCACCGGCCGTTGCACCTTCGTCCACCTTGTTGCAGCCGCGTGCACAGGCACGGCCGGGCGTGATGTTCGTCCCCGATTGGGTGCCCCTCGTTCATGGGCTCGGCGACACCTGCTCGGGGCACGGCGTGGCACCCTCACTGCACCTTGGCTGGCACCCATGCCACCCGCCGCCGAGGCCTCGCGAGGACCCGGATGCGCCCCTGCCCGACCCCTGACCGCCCTGTGCCTGGCCACCGCCCTGTGCCTGGCCACCGCAGTGCGCACGGCCACGCCACGTCGGCCGCGCCAGGCACGCGCCGGGCGGGCCTGTCACTCTGGGCCGGCATCGCCTTGGCGTTGGCCGCCTGCGGCGGTGGCGGCGGTGGCGAGCCGACGCAGCCCGCCAACATCGCGCCCACCGTGGCCCTCGACGCGCCGCTGGCCAACACCACGGTTGTCGCCGGTGCCGCGGTCCGGATCGCCGCCACGGCGAGCGACTCCGATGGCAGCGTGACGCGCGTCGAGTTCTATGACGGCAACGCAAAGCTCGGCGAGGACACGACGGCGCCGTTCGAGTACCTGTGGTCGGGCGCCGCGGAGGGCGTGCACACGGTCACCGCGCGCGCCATCGACAACGCCGGTGCCGTTGCGCTGTCCGCGTCGGTGCTGCTGGCTGTCGCCGCACCCGCACCGGCACCGGCACCCACGCCGGCACCCCCGCCGGCCGCGACACCCGCACCCAACCAGGCCCCGGCCGTGACCCTCGTGGCGCCGACCGCGGGCTTCAAGCCCAATGCCCCGGCCACATTCACGCTGGCGGCCAACGCCGCCGACGCCGACGGCCACATCGCGAAGGTCGAGTTCTTCAAGGTCGACCCGGCCGCGCCGGTGTACGACGCCAGCAGCCTCGTGGGTCTGGCCAGCGCCACGGGATCGCCACCGACCTACCGGCTGCAGACGAGCCAAGGCGCAGGCAACCACACCTTCGTCGCACGCGCCACCGACAACCTCGGAGCCACGGGCACTTCGGCGTCGGCCCAGGTGGTCGTCAACGCGCTGCCCACCGTCAGCCTCATCTCGCCGCAGGCCCAGGCCATCGTCGTGCCGGGCACCGTGGTGACGCTGCGCGCCACGGCCAGCGACGCCGACGGCAGCATCGGCAAGCTCGAGTTCCTGCTCGACGGCAGCACGCTGCTCGGCACAGGCGCGCGGGTGGGCACGACCGACGAGTACACGATGACCTGGAGCACCACCGTCCAGGGCGCCTACAGCTTCACCGCACGCGCCACCGACAACGACGGTGCCCAGCAGAGCACGGCTTCCGTGGCGGTGAACGTGCCCGCCAACGCGCTGCCGGCGGTGAGCCTGGACGACCCGGTGGCCGGCACCCATGCGCCGACCACGCTGGCCCTGTCCGCCAGCGCCTCGGACACCGACGGAAGCATCGCCTCGGTCGAGTTCTTCAACGGCAGCACGTCGCTGGGTTTCGGCGCGCTCGACCCGTCGACCGGCCGCTACCGGCGCTCGGTGCCCGTCTCACCTGCGCAGCACGGCACGTACACCGTCACCGCACGCGCCACCGACCACCTCGGCGGGCAACGCACCACGGCATCGAAGAGCGTGACGATCGCGGCGAACCTGCCGCCGGCGGTGAGCCTCACCTCGCCCGCCAGCTTCACGCTGCCGGCCGCGGTGGTGCTCACGGCCAACGCCTCCGACAGCGACGGCATCGCGAAGGTGGAGTTCTTCAGCGGCACGACGCGGATCGGCGAGAGCACGGCGGCGCCCTACCAGGTCACGTGGCCAGGCGTGGCCGTCGGCTCCTACAGCATCACCGCACGCGCCACCGACAGGGTGGGCAGCGTGGCCACCTCGGCAACGCAGGCGCTCGCCGTCGGCACCGCCGCGCTCACCATGAGCTGTCCCGACGGCGCCACCACGCAGTGCAGCGGTGACACGGTGATCCGCATCGAGAACGGCGTCGGCCTCACGCGCTCGGGTGTGCAGGCCTACGGCCGCTCGACAAGCGACCTGCTGCCGACGAA
>JALHOU010000188.1 GCA_022842825.1 Rubrivivax sp. | reverse complement strand
GTGGTGCCGCTCGTGTAGAGGATGGCGGCGAGGTCGTCCGGCGCCACCGGCACCGGTTCTTGCGTGTCGGCGTGGAACGCGGCGCGGTCGAGCAGCGTGCCGGTGCGGTCGTCGTCGAGCGTGTAGACGTGCTTCGTGCCGGCGTTGAAGGCGGTGCGGCTCACCCAGCCGAAGTTGCGCCGGCTGCACACCACCACCGCCGGCTCGGCGTTGCCGATGAAGTAGGCGATCTCGGCTTCCTGGTACGCGGTGTTCAGCGGCAGGTAGACGTGGCCGGCGCGCAGCACGGCCAGGTAGAGCATGAGCGCCTCGACGCTCTTGTCCACCTGCACGGCCACGCGCGAGCCCGCGGGCAGATCGAGCGAGCCGAGCAGGTTGGCCAGCATGGCGCTGCCGCGCTCGAGGTCGGACCAGCTGTAGCGAAGCGGCACCGGCGTGTCGACCGTCTCGATGGCCACGCGCGACAGGTCGGCGGGAAAGCCCGCGCGCAGCGCGACGTACAGGTTGGCGTAGCTGGCGTCGGCCGCGGCGCCTGTCGCGGCCGCGCTGTTGTCCTGGTTCATCGCACCGATTGTCGCGAAGCTCAGTCGAGCTTGGCACCCGAGGTCTTCACCACCTCCGCCCAGCGCCTGACCTCGGCACTGACGAAGCGGCCGAACTCGGCGCCCCAGAGGTTGGGCGTCTCGGCGCCGAGGCTCGTCCACATGGTCTTCAGGTCGTCGCCGTTCATCGCCTTGCGCATTTCGCCCTCCATGGCCGTGGCGACGTCGGCGGGCGTGCCCTTGGGCGCCCAGATGCCGTACCAGGTGGCCACCTTGTAGGTCGGCACGCCGCTCTCGGCCGCGGTGGGCAGGTCGGGGAAGGCCACCGCTCGCTTGTCGGCCGCCACGGCAATGGCCCGCAGGCGCCCGCCGCGGATGTGCGCGGCCGAGGAGCCGAGGCCGTCGAACATCATGTCCACCTGCCCGGCGACGAGGTCCTGCAGCGCCGGGCCGGCGCCGCGGTAGGGGATGTGCGTGATGAACGTCTTCGTCTGCAGCTTGAAGAGCTCGCCCGCCAGGTGGTGCGAGGTGCCGTTGCCGGCCGAGCCGTAGTTGAGCTTGCCCGGGTTCTTGCGGATGAACTCCAGCAGTTCGGGCAGCGTCTTCGCCAACACGCGCGCTGGGTTGACGACGATGACCTGCGGCACGCTCGAGACGAGCCCTACGGGCACGAAATCCTTCTCGATGTCGTAGTCGAGCTTGGGGTACATGCTGGGCGCGATGCTGTGGTGCACGGCGCCCATGAAGTAGGTATAGCCATCGGCGGCCGCGCGCGCCGCCACGCCGGCGCCCACGGTGCCGCCCGCGCCGCCCTTGTTGTCGATGACGAACTGGCGGCCGACGTTCCTGGTCATGGCCGCGAAGAGCGGCCGCGCGAAGGCGTCGGTGCCACCGCCCGGCGGAAAGGGCACGACGACCGTCACCGGCTTGGTCGGCCAGCCGCTGCCCTGGGCGTGCGCGAAGGGCGCGGCCAATGCGCTGGCACCGGCGATCAGCGCAAGGCGGCGGTTGAAGTGGGCATTCATCGAGGGTCTCCTTGTCATGGCGGAAGTCGTCGAGCAACGGCAGAGGCTAAGGCCGGGCGGACCGGTTCGCCATTGAGGAGAGCCCGGGGAGGCGCGAGCCCCGGCCGCGGCGCCGCGCCTACTCGATGACCTTCACCAGTTGCCCGACCTTCGGCTCGCGGCTGCCCGTGGCGCCACCGGCGGCCGCCTCGTGATAGGCGCTGTTCAAGAGCCGCAACTGCGCCTCCGCCAGCTCGGTCAGCGGAGTCGTGCGCGCCAGTTGCGCAAAGCCGCCGGCCGGAAACGGGACGAGCTTCACGCGCCACGGCCGCGCCGCGTTGCGGTCGGCCGCGGTGAGCGGGCGGAAGCTCAGCTCCGCCTCGCGTAGCGCGCCTTTCGACGTCTGCAGTGCCTGCGCATCGCGCCCGGCCCAGCCGAGCAGGAAGATCTTGCCGCCCGGCCCGGTGACGATGGTGGCGGTGAGCGGCCCGGTCTGCCCTTGCGCGTTGCGCCGCTGGCCGGCGAAGTGCGTCGCCGCCAGGCTGCCACCGACGGTCAGCTTCTCGGTCGTGCCCGTCGTGGCGCCGAGTGCATCGCGCAGGACGGCGGCGTGATCGGTGCCCACCTTCTTCACCACCTCCTCGGGGATCAGCTTCATGATCAGCGCCACATCGCCGCCGCCGCTCATCAGCACCAGTTGCTCGGCGTCGTTGACGACGCGCCAGCCCGCTGGCGCGGTGAGCGCGATGCCCAGGGGCTCGTGGAAGAAATGGCGCCCGCGCACCACGCCTTGCTCGCGGCTGTCGCCGAAGGTCACGCCTTCGATCGCCTTCAGGTAGCGCATGCGGCCGTCGTCGTCCCAGGCGCCGGTGCCGCGGCTGCCTGCCAGCTTCAGCGCCGTGCTGCGGATCGACGCGAGGCGCTCGTCGTTGCTCGGGTGCGAGGCGAGCCAGCCGCCGCCCTGCGGCACGGCGCGGCCGGCGGCGCGCGCGGCGTCGGCGGCATAGCGCTCCTGGTCCTTGAGGGCCTGGATGACGTCGATCATGTTCGTCGGGTTGTAGCGCACGCGCGCGAGGTACTCGGCGCCGAGCTGGTCGGCCTGCAGCTCCTGCTCGCGGCCGTACTTCGCGATGTGGCCCGCCGCGATCTGCTGCGAGACCTGGCTCACCGCCTGCGCCGCGCCGCCGACGCCCGCGGCCTCGAGCACCACGCCGCCGATGGTGGCGAGCAGCACGCCGAAGCCCGCCCGCTGCTGCGACGTGGCGCGCTGTGCGCCGTGGCGCGCCGTGACGTGGCCGATCTCGTGGCCGAGCACGCCGGCGAGGTCGGCCTCGCTGTCGAGGTGGGCCATGATGCCGCGCGTCACGTAGACGAAACCCCCGGGCAGCGCGAAGGCGTTGATCTCGGGGCTGTCGAGCACCGTGAAGGTCCACTTCAGCTGGGCCAGGTGCGACTGCGCGGCGAGCTTCTGGCCGACGCCGTCGACATAGGCGCGCAGCGCCGGGTCGGGCACGACGCCGTAGGCCTTCAGGATCTCCTGGTGCGCCTTGGCGCCCTCGGCGATCTCGGCGCGCTCGTCCATCACCGTGCGCTCGGTCTGGCCGGTCACGGGGTTGCGCACCGGCGTTCCGCAGGCGCCGAGCGCCAGCGTGGCGGCGAGCAGGAGGGCCGCCCAGCGGCGGGCGGCGCGGTGGCTCGGGGCGATGTCGGCGCGGGTGACGGCGAGTTCCATGCGGGCTCCGGCGGGTTGGCGCTTGGGGATCCGCTCGCGACGCGACCGGGATCCGCTTGTGCAGTCGGCAATGATGGCACCGTGCCCGGCACGCGCCCCAGCCCGCGGGCAAGCGCCGCTACAGTGCGTCCCGGATGGCCTCGAACGCACCCACCGCCCCGCCCGCCCCCGAAGTCGCCGCCGCGGCGCTCGACGCCCAGCGCGTGCTCGAGCTCGCCGCCAGGAGCCTGTTCGACGTGTTCAACCACACCGCCATGGGCACGATGGTGGTCGACCGCCACCACCGCATCGTCTGGATCAGCGAGGGCTACAAGCGCTTCCTGCCGGCGCTCGGCCACGCCGAGGCCGATTTCGTCGGCCGCCGCGTCGAGGAGGTGGTGCCCAACACGCTGATGGGCCAGGTCATCGAGAGCGGCCAGCCGATCCTCGTGGACCTTCTCACCAACCAGGCCGGCACCTTCCTCGTCAGCCGCCTGCCGCTGAAGAACGAGGCCGGCGAGGTGATCGGCGCAGTCGGCTACGTGCTGCTCGACCACCCGGAGACGACGATGCAGCCGCTGCTGGCCAAGTTCGGGCGGCTGCAAGGCGAGCTCGACGCAGCGCGGCGCGAGATCGCGCAGGCCAGGCGGCCCAAGCACAGTATCGCCAGCTTCATCGGCGCCAGCCCCGCGGCGCTGGAGGTCAAGCGGCTGGCACGCCGCGTCGCGCTCACCGACAGCGCCGTGCTGCTGCTGGGCGAAACCGGCACCGGCAAGGAGCTGCTCGCGCACGGCATCCACGCCGCCAGCAAGCGCGCGCCGCGCCCGCTCGTGAGCGTCAACATCGCGGCCGTGCCCGACACGCTGCTCGAGGCCGAGTTCTTCGGCGTCGCACCTGGGGCCTACACCGGCGCCGAGCGCAAGGGGCGCGAGGGCAAGTTCAAGCTCGCCGACGGCGGCACGCTGTTCCTCGACGAGATCGGCGACATGCCGCTGGCGCTGCAGGCCAAGCTGCTGCGCGCGCTGCAGGAGCAGGAGATCGAGCCGCTGGGCAGCAACCGCGTCGAGCGGGTGGACGTGCGCGTCATCGCCGCCACCAGCCGGGATCTCGCTGCGATGGTGGCCTCAGGCACCTTCCGCGCCGATCTGTACTACCGGCTCAACGTGCTGCCGATCCGCCTGCCGCCGCTGCGCGAGCGCCTGGCCGACCTGGAGGCGCTGGCCGAGACGCTCTCGGAGGACATCGCGCGGCGCAGCGGCATGGCGCACAAGGGCCTGGCGCCGGACGCGCTCGACCTGCTGGCCGCGTTGCCGTGGCCGGGCAACATCCGCGAGTTGCGCAACGTGATCGAGCAGGCGACGCTGATGACCGACGATGTGCACCTGGGCGCGCGGCACTTCGCCATGGCCCTGCCGCTGGCGCGCCCTGCGATGGGGCGCGTGGCCGACAGCGAGGTGCCCGAGGGCGCTTCCGTGACGACGGGCGCGGCAACGGTGTTCGCGCGACCGGAGGCGCCGGGGGCTGCCGCACCGGCGAGCGCGACACCCGCTTCGCCCGCCACACTGTTGAGGCCGCTGGCCGAGCAGGTCAACGAGGTCGAGGACGCCGCCATCAGCGCCGCGCTCACCGCCACCGGCGGCAACCGCGTCGCCGCGGCGAAGCTGCTGCGCATGTCGCGCGCGGCGCTCTACGCCAGGCTGGCGCGGCAGCCGCGTCGCATCGTCGTGGCTCGCTGAAGCGACGTGCCGGCATCGCGCCGCGAGACGATGGCCGGGGCGGACCCGCCTTGTGGGGCCGCGACCCCCTGGCCACAATGTGCCGAGGGACGGGGGGAGTCATGTCGGAGTTGACGGCGCTGCTTGAATCGGCCCGCCAGGGCGACCAGAAAGCGGCCGGCCAGGCCTTCAGCCTGCTTTACGAAGACCTGCGCCGGCTTGCTGCCGCGCGCCTGCGTCCGCACAGGACGATGACCCTTCTCGGTACGACCTCGCTCGTGCACGAGGCCTTCCTGAAGATGGTCGGCGCCGAATCGCTGCCGGTGGAGAACCGCCATCACTTCTTCGCCTATGCCTCGCGTGTGATGCGCTCGGTGATCGTCGACTACGCGCGCGCACGCTCGGCCGAACGGCGCGGAGGTGATTCCGAGCACGTGGTGCTCGACACGCAACTCTCCGAGCAGATTGCCGCTCCCGAGAACGATGCACTGCGGGTGCACGAGGCGATGGAGGTGCTGGAGAAGGCCGAGCCGCGGCTGGCGCAGGTGGCAGAGATGCGCTTCTTCGGCGGCCTTTCGGAGCCAGAGATTGCCGAGGCGCTGGGCCTGTCGGAGCGCACCGTGCGGCGCGACTGGGAGAAGGCGCGGCTGTTGCTGCTGGCGGCGATGGGCTGAGCGGCCCTTCGCACGGCAAGGTGCGACGTGGTGCGACAAGAGGGGCGGCATAGAGCGGCATAGCGGGTGTCGAGCGGCATGGAGCCGGCCCGGAACCCAGAGCGGGCTCCAGCCGGGCTGTTTCCTGCCTCCTTGACCGCGTAGCCGCTGGTCCTCCCCGCGACCTGGGCGCTGCGCCCGGCGTGGCCGGCTTGTCGTGCCCGCCGCCGTTCGGGCCGTGCACGCCTCCCACCGCGGAGGGAGGTGCCCATGGCCGGGTTGAACGGCGGACTCCGTACATGCAGATGAAGGGACATCGAGACCTTCGTCCATCACCGAACAGGAGCACCCGGCATGAGCCTCTTTGCGCACTTCCACGGCCCTGCCCGCGGCGGCATCGGCCCTCAGGACTTCGAACTCGTGCACGCGCGTTATGCCGCGATGCCGGTGCTGTTGTGGGCCGCAGCGGCAACGGCAGCGCTGCTCATCGCCGCGGTGCAGGCGCCGGCGGCACGCCTGGCCAGACAGGTGCCCGTGGTGGAGACCTGCGAAGTCATCGTCTGCCTCGTCCACGGCGCCTGAGTCGTCGACCGACGGCCGCCCCCAACCCCTGATCGCATTTGGAGTCCGCCGTGAACAAACCTCAGTCCAGGCGCGTGCGCCGGACCCTGTCCCTGCTGTTGCCGCCAGCCGCGGCGCTGATCCTCGCGGTCGCCCCGGTGGCCTTTGCCCAGTCCCAGCGCACCCCGGCGTTGCCGAATGCGCAGGCGGTGCAGGCGACGCGCTTCGACGCCGCGCGCGAGGAGTACGAGATCGGCCACTTCGGTGCCGCCTTCGCCGCCTTCGCGCAACTGGCCGACGAGGGCCACTGCGAGGCCGCGCGCATGGCGCGGCAGATGGTGCGCTATGGCCGCCAGCTCTATGCGATGGAGTTCAGCGTGGCCGCGCCCCGCCTGGCGCTCTGGCGCGAACTGCCGGGCTGCCCGGTGGTGGTGACTGCGCGCTGAGCACGCGCCGGCTCTGGTCCTTTCGCCCCAGCGTCCGCAGAAGGCACCGCGGCATGGCCAACTTCGTGATGCTCGCAATCTGCCTGCTGGCCGGCTGGCTGCTGCGGCGCTCACGCCGCGTGGCCGACAACGCGCACCAGGCCTTGAACGCCGTCATCGTGCACCTGGCGCTGCCGGCGGTGACGCTGCGCACGCTGCATGGCTTCCAGTTCGACCGGGACCATCTTCTGCCGGTGCTGATGCCGTGGGTGCTGTTCGCTTTCGGCGCGCTGCTGTTCTGGTCGCTCGGGCGTACGCTGGGGCTCAGCCGGGCGCAGGTGGGTGCCCTCACGCTGGTGGGGGGCCTGGGCAACACCTCGTTCGTGGGCCTGCCGATGATCGAGACGCTGCACGGCCGCGAGGGCCTGGGCCTCGGCCTGCTGATCGACCAGCTGGGCTCGTATCTGGCACTCAGCACCCTGGGGGTGGTGGCGGCCGCCTGGTATGCGGCCGACGGCGCCGTGCGCGGCGCGGGCGTAGGTGGGGTCCATCATGCGATCGATCGTGCGGTCGATCGTGCGGGCCGTGCCTTGGGCGGCGCGAGCGCGGTGGGCGCCGGTGTGAGCGGCCGCGAGATGCTTCGGCGCATCGTCGCCTTTCCGCCGGTGATCGCGTTGGCGCTCGCGCTGCTGCTCCGCCCTTTGCCCTTCCCCCCGGTGCTGGACGTGGCGCTGGCGCGCATCGGCGACACCCTCGCGCCGCTGGCGCTCATCTCGGTGGGCATGCAATTGCGGCTTGATGCCCTGCGCGAGCATGGCCGCGCGTTGCTTCTCGGCCTCAGCTACAAGCTCGTGCTGGCCCCGGCGCTGGTGGTGGGCTTGCTGTGGGCGCTGGATGCCAGCCTCACCACTACGACGCGCGTCAGCGTCATCGAGGCGGCGATGCCGCCGATGATCGGCGCGGGCATCGTGGCCGCGCAGGCGAACCTGGCGCCGCGGCTCGTGTCGCTGATGGTGGGGGTGGGCATTCCGCTGGGGCTGGTGACTGCGAGCGGGTGGCATTGGCTGTTCGGCGCGCTGGCCGGTTGATGCGGATGGGGCGGCGTGGCGGATGAAGAGGGCCGCGAGGCCCGGGTAGTGCCCGTAGCCGGCGCGGTCGAGCCTCGGCACACTGCGCAGATGACCCCGCAACAGTTGCTGCGGCTTTCTGCGCTGTTGGACAGAGCGCTCGATCTCGCTGAGCCTGAACGCTCCCAATGGCTCGAGGCGCTCGACGCTGAAGATGCCGAAGTGGGGAGCACGTTGCGCAGGCTGCTGGCGCGCGACGCGGCGGGCGAAACCGCCGAGCTTCTCGAACGTGGCGCGGCGTTTGCGCCGCAGCCGCAGCCCCAGACGCGCGACTTCACTGCGGGCGAGTGCGTCGGGCCGTACCGGCTGCTGCGCCAACTCGGTGTCGGCGGCATGGGGGAAGTGTGGTTGGCCGAGCGCGCCGATGGCGGGGTCAAGCGCGAGGTGGCACTGAAGCTGCCGCTGACCGAACTGCGCCGCGCCACCCTTGCGCGGCGCTTCGAGCGCGAGCGCGACATCCTCGCCACTCTCGAACACCCCTCGATCGCGAGGCTGTACGAGGCTGGCCTCACCGAAGGCGGGCAACCCTACCTGGCCATCGAATATGTCGAGGGGCAGCGCATCGACCTGTGGTGCCGGGAACGAGCGGCCAGCCTGGGGCAGAGACTGCAGTTGCTGCTGCAGGTGGCCCAGGCCGTGGCCTTCGCGCACAGCCGCCTTGTGCTGCACCGCGACCTCAAGCCGGGGAACATCCTCGTCACGCCCGCAGGGCAGGTGCGGTTGCTCGACTTCGGCATCGCCAAGCTGATCGGCGAAGAGGGCGCCCATGCCGAGGAAACCGCGCTCACGCAGCTCTCCGGCCGCGCGTTGACGCCCGCCTACGCGAGCCCCGAGCAGATCCGCGGCGAAGCGATCGGCACCGCCAGCGACGTCTACTCGCTTGGCGTGGTGGCCTACGAACTGCTGAGCGGCGAGCGGCCCTACAAGCTCAAGCGGGGCAGCGCGGCCGAGCTGGAAGAGGCCATCGTCAGCGCCGACCTCGTCCCGCCGAGCCGTGCCGCCGGCGATCCGGCCACCGCGCGGGCGCTGCGCGGCGACCTCGATGCCATCGTGCTGCATGCGCTGCGCAAGGAAGCGCGCGAGCGCTATGCCGGCGCGGCCGCGTTGGCCGAGGACCTGCAGCGCCACCTGCGCCACGAGCCCGTGCTGGCGCGCCCCGACAGCGCGCTGTACCGCGCCCGCCGCTTCCTGGCGCGCAATCGCCTCGCGGCGAGCGCAGGCGTGGCCGTGGCCCTGGCGCTCGTGGCCGGCACGGGTGTCGCTCTGTGGCAGGCGGCCCAGGCCCGTCAGGAGGCGCGCAAGGCCGAGCAGGTGACCGGCTTTCTGCTCGAACTGGTGGCCAGCGCGGACCCCGACAGCGGCTCCAACCGCAACACCACGACGGTGCAGATGCTGCTCGGCTCGCGTGCGCGCATCGAGCAGCGCTTTGCGGGTGAGCCGGAGATCCAGATGCGGTTGCTGTCGTCGGTGGGCCACAGCCTGATCGGGCTCAGCGAGGCGGCCAAGGCGGTGCCTTTCCTCGAGGCCGCCGTGGCCGTCTCGGCACGCCACTTGCCTACCGACCATCCCGATGTGCTGCGCGCGCACCTGCGTCTGGGCGAGGCGATGCTCTTCGGCAGCCGGGAAGCGGCGGCCGGCGAACCGCTCGCGCACGCGCTGGAGGGCTTTCGCCGCAGAGGTGACGTGCCGGGGCAGGTCTCGACATTGCGCTGGGTGAGTCGCCGACACACGCTGCGCCGCGAGTCCGAGGAGGCGATCGCCGCGGCGCAGCAGGCGGTGACGCTGGCGCGTGCGCACGCGCAGGAAGTGACCTTGCAAAGCACGCTGTATGCCGAACATGAGTTGCTCGATGCGATGACCATAGCCGGCCGCGGCGGTCTGCTGGCGCCGGCGCGGCGCGTGTACGAGCTGAACGAGGCGCTGCACGGCACCCGCCTCGTTCGCACGCGCCTCACCGCTCGCGAAGCCTACGGCAGCGCACAGACCAAGGAGGGCGACGCCGCGGAGGGCGTGCGCCTGCTTCGCTCTGCCCTCGACGATGCGAAGACGCTGTTCGGGACGAAGGACCGCATGCTCGGCTGGTTTGCCGGCCGGTTGATGTTCGGCCAGATGACCACGGGCGATCTCGCCGGTGCGCTGGACAGCGCTCGCCTGGCCCGCAGCGTCTGGGACGATGTGCATGGTGCTGCGGGCGCGCCCGCACACACCGACCCGGCTTTCGGGCGCATGTACGAAGGCAGTGCGCTGTTGCTGCTGCAGCGCCTGCCCGAGGCCGAGGCCGTGCTCGTGGATGCGGCTGCGCTCTTCGAACGGGTGCAAGGCGCGGGCAGCCGGCTGGCGCCGGTGGCGCGCTCGGCCGCGGCGCTGGCCCGTGCCGGCCAGGGTGACCTTGCCGGCGCCGAGGCCCTGATGCCCAAGGTGCCCGAGGTGATCGTCAACGCCGAAGGCGTGACCCTCAGCATGCGCCTGGCGCGGCTGCGCCAGCTGCAGGGTCGGCACGACGAAGCCGAGCGGGGGCTGCGCGCGGCACTGGCGCACCTCGAGGGCGGATCTGCCGACGCCATTCGCATCGCCCAAACGCGTGTCGCTCTGGCCAGCGTGCGCATGGACCAAGGTCACACCGACGACGTGTTGGCGCTGGCACGCGAGGCACTGGCCGTGCTCGAGCCGCGGCAGCCGGGCTCTTCACCCTGGATGGCCGATGCCGACGAGGCGCTGGCGCGGGCGCTGCTGGCGCGCGGCGACGCGGCGGCGGCGCAGCCGCGGGCGGCGC
>JALHOU010000187.1:3458-10561 GCA_022842825.1 Rubrivivax sp. | reverse complement strand
CCCCCCGATGCCCCCTTGATTTCGCTGCGCAGGGCACCCCATCGGCCCGATCCTGAACCGATGGTGGAAGTCCGCCACGTGGCGCACCACCGTCGGTTCACGCCAAGGACGCCGGGTGGTCGGCGCAGCGAAATCAAGGGGGCATTGAGGGGACCTGCGAGCTCGCGAGCAGGGCCGCTCAAAGAGGACATTCGCGTAGCCGACCACCCGGCGGCCTTGGCGCGCCGCAGCCGGGCCCGGCCCGCACGACCCGCACTCCATCTCAGCGCCCCTCGTCCTTCGTCATGACCGTATAGAACAGCCACGACAGCAACAGGATGATCAGGAAGTAGATCAGGCTCATCGCCGCCGCCGGGCCGAGGTCGAACTGGCCGAGCGCGATCTTCACGAGGTCGATCGACAAGAGCGTCGTCGCGTTGCCCGGCCCGCCGCCGGTGAGCACCACCGCCTCGGTGTAAATCATGAAGCTGTCCATGAAGCGCAGCAGCACGGCAATCAGCAGCACGTGCTTCAGCTTGGGCAGCTGGATGTGGCGGAAGATCGCCCAGCGGCTGGCGCCGTCGATGCGTGCCGCCTGGTAGTAGGCGTCGGGGATCGCCGATAGCCCCGCGTAGGCCAGCAGCACGACCAGCGAGGTCCAATGCCACACGTCCATGGCCACCAGCGTGATCCAGGCGGCGACCGGCTGGCGCGTGTAGTTGAAGTTGAAGCCGAGCTCGTTGAGCCCCTTGCCCATGAGGCCGATGTCGGGCAGCGCGAAGATGTTCCACATCGCGCCGACGACGTTGTACGGAATCAGCAGCGGCATCGCCATCAGCACCAGGCACACCGAGGCGCCCACGCCCTTGCGCGGCATGGCCAGCGCGATCGCCACCCCCAGCGGCACCTGGATGGCGAGCACGATGGCCGTGAACAGGATCTGCCGCGAGAGCGCCTCGCGGAAGCGCTCGCTCTGCATGACCTGCGTGAACCAGCGCACGCCCTCGAAGAAGAACTGGTTGTTGCCGAAGGTCTCCTGCACCGAGTAGTTCACCACCGCCATGAGAGGGATGACGGCGTTGAAGGCCACCAGCAGCACCACCGGCAGCACCAGCCACCAGGCTTTCTGGTTGGGGGTCTTGGTGCTCATCGCTTCGCGCCCTTTGCTCCGGGGTCCATCACGCCACCGCCCAGCCGTCGGCGTAGACGCGTGTGCGTTGCGCATCGAACGCCAGCCGGCCCTGCCCCTCGGGCACGGGCTGACCCTCGGCGACGAGCAGCTTGATGAGGTGCTCGCCGCAGCGCGCATCGACGATGCGGAAGCGCCCGATGTCGCTGGCGCGCTCGATCAGCACCGGGATGCCCTGCTCGCCCTGCGCCGCGAAACGCACGAACTCGGGCCGCACGCCCAGCTCGATCTTCTTGCCGCGTGCCGCCGCGAGCGCGGGGCTGCCGGCCGACGCCGTGGCCACGGCATGGCCGGCGAAGCGCGGCACACCCGCCCCGTCGATCTCGCAGGGCAGCAGGTTCATGCCGGGCGAGCCGATGAAGTGGCCGACGAAGGTGTGCGCCGGCCGCTCGAACAGCTCCACCGGCGTGCCCGACTGCACCACCTGGCCGTCGAACATCACCACCACCTGGTCGGCGAAGGTGAGGGCCTCGGTCTGGTCGTGCGTGACGTAGATCATCGTGCGCTTCACGCGCTGGTGCAGTTCCTTCAGCTTGCTGCGCAGCCGCCACTTCAGGTGCGGGTCGATCACGGTCAATGGCTCGTCGAAGAGGATGGCGGCGACGTCGCTGCGCACGAGGCCGCGGCCGAGCGAGATCTTCTGTTTGCCGTCGGCGGTGAGGCCGCTGGCACGGTTGGCGAGCGAGGCCCCGAGGTCCAGCATCTCGGCGATCTCGGTGACGCGCGCCTTCACCTCGGCTTCGGCCAGGCCGCGGTTGCGCAGCGGGAAGGCGAGGTTGTCGTACACGGTCATCGTGTCGTAGACGACCGGGAACTGGAACACCTGCGCGATGTTGCGCTGGCCCGGCTCGAGCGCGGTGACGTCCCGCTCGTCGAAGCGGATGCGGCCCTCGGTGGGCTGCAGCAGGCCGGAGACGAGGTTGAGCAGCGTCGTCTTGCCGCAGCCGGAAGGGCCGAGCAGCGCGTAGGCGCCGCCGTCGGCCCAATGCAGGTCCAGGTCGCGCAGCGCCCAGTCGGCCGGTTCGTCGGCGCGCGGCAGCGCGCGGTAGCTGTGGCGCAGCTTTTCGAGGTGGATGCGGGCCATGGCGTCTTGTCCGCGTCGTCGCTCAGGCAGCCACACGCCGGCCCGCGGCGTCGAAATACAGGCACCGCGCCACGTCGAGCACGAAGCGCGCCTCCTGGCCGAGCACGCGGCTTTGCACGCCATGCGCGAGCGAGACCCAGGTGGTGCCGGCCAGCGCGAAGTGCACCACGCTTTCGGAACCGCTGATCTCGCAGATCAACACGCGGCCGGCCACGGGGACGCCGCCGTTCGCGCCGCCGCCCGAGGACGGGTGAGACGCATCGGCGGCGCCGGGCGGCAGCGGGCGCACATGGTGCGGGCGCAGCGCCACGGTGATATCCCCGTCGGGCAACGCGCGCAAGGCGGGCGGCGCCGGCCAGCGCACGCCCTCGGCCAACTGCACCTCGCCTCCCACCTTGTGCGCCGTGGCGACGTTGATGGGTGGGTCGGAGAAGACACGCGCGCTCGTCAGATCGTGCGGCTCGCGGTAGACCGACGTGCAGAGACCGAACTGCGTCACGCGCCCTTCGTGCATCGTGGCCACGTGGCCGCCGAGCAGCAGCGCCTCTGCCGGCTCGGTAGTGGCGTAGACGACCGTGCAGCCGCGGTCGGCGAACAGGCGCGGCAACTCGTCGCGCAGCGCCTCGCGCAGCTTGTAGTCGAGGTTGGCCAGTGGCTCGTCAAGCAGCACGAGGTCGGCGTCCTTCACCAGCGCCCGCGCCAGTGCCGTGCGCTGCTGCTGGCCGCCGGAGAGCTCGCTCGGCTTGCGGTCGAGCAGCGCCGACAGGCGCAACATCTCGGCGATGCGGCCGACGCGTTGCTTGAGCTCGGGCGTCGGCACGCCAGCCACCTTCAGCGGCGAGGCGATGTTGGCGAACACCGAGAGGTTCGGGTAGTTGATGAACTGCTGGTAGACCATCGACACACGGCGCTGCTGCACCGCCACGCCAGTGACGTCGCGGCCGCCGAACCAGACCTCGCCGGCGGTGGGCTTGACGAGCCCGGCCATCAGGCGCAGCAGCGTCGTCTTGCCCGCCAGTGTCTCGCCGAGCAAGGTGTTGAACCCGCCGGCCAACAGCGCCAGCGAGGTCGGATGGATGTGGGTCGCGGCGTCGACACGCAGCGAGACCTGGCGCAGTTCGAGAGACACGACGTGGGACCGCCGGGCGAAGGACCGATCGAGGGCGCCGCAGGCGCGGCGAGTCGCGGGATGAGGCGCGTCAACGCGCCGCTCCCGGACTCGCCCGCCTCAGGCGGCAGGGCCTACTTCTTCTCGGCCCAGCGCTTGACGATGTCCTCGTAGGCCATCGTCACGCCCTTGGGCTTCTCGTTGGCGAGCTTGGCCTTCGGGCCGTCGGGCTTGCCCAGCCACTCCTTCGGATCGACCGCCTTGTTCAGGCGCGGGCCGCAGCCGCCGTAGGTCTTGGCCTTCTCGTCGGCTTCCTGCATGCGCGCCATCACAAGGTCCATTTCCTCGGCCAGCCGGTCCATCGCCTTCTGCGGCGTGAAGGCGCCGGAGTTCACGTCACCGATCTGCTGCCACCACAGCTGGGCGAGCTTGGGGTAGTCGGGCACGTTCACGCCGGTGGGCGTCCACATCACGCGGTCGGGCGAGCGATAGAACTCCACCAGCCCGCCGAGCTTGGGCGCGCGCTCGGTGAACGACGCGTGGCGCACCGTGCTGTCGCGGATGAAGGTGAGGCCGGTGTGGCTCTTCTTCGTGTCCACCGTCTTGCTGACCACGAACTGCGCGTACAGCCAGGCGGCCTTGCGGCGGTCGACCGGCGTGCTCTTGAACAGCGTCCACGAGCCCGCGTCCTGGTAGCCGAGCTTCATGCCTTCCTGCCAGTAGCTGCCCTTGGGGCTGGGCGCCATGCGCCACTGCGGCATGCCGGCGTCGTCCACCGTGTTGTTGCCGTCTTTCTTGGGCGCCACCATGCTGGCGGTAAAGGCCGTGTACCAGAAGATCTGCTGCGCCACGTTGCCTTGCGCGAGCGCCGGCAGCGACTGGTAGAAGTCGTAGTCGGCGGCGCCGGGCGGCGCGTACTTGCGCAGCCACTCGTCCCACTTGGCGATCGCGTACACCGAGGCCGGCCCGTTGGTCTCGCCGCCGCGCGAGACGCTCGCGCCCTGCGGGTTGCAACTGCCCTCGGGCATGCGGATGCCCCACTCGTCGATCGGACGGCCGTTCGGCAGGCCCTTGCTCGAGGCGCCAGCCATCGACAGCCAGGCGTCGGTCATGCGCCAGCCGAGGTCGGGGGCGCGCTTGCCGTAGTCCATGTGGCCGTAGATGCGCTTGCCGTCGATCGTCTTCACGTCCTCGCTGAAGAACTTGGCAATGTCCTCGTAGGCGCTCCAGTTCACCGGCACGCCCAGGTCGTAGCCGTACTTGGCCTTGAACCTGGCCTTCAGCTCAGGCTTGTCGAACCAGTCCTTGCGGAACCAGTAGAGGTTCGCGAACTGCTGGTCGGGCAGCTGGTAGAGCTTGCCATCCGGGCCGGTGGTGAAGCTGGCGCCGATGAAGTCCTTGATGTCCAGAGTCGGCAGCGTCACATCCTTGCCATCGCCGGCCATCCAGTCGGTGAGGTTCACCGCGCTTTGCAGGCGCGCGTGCGTGCCGATGAGGTCGCTGTCGTTGATGTAGGCGTCGTACAGATTGCGGTTGGTCTGCATCTGCGTCTGCACCGCCTGCACGACCTCGCCCTCGCCCAGCAGCTGGTGGTTGACCTTGATGCCGGTGATCTCGAAGAAGGCCTTGGCCAGCGTCTTGGCCTCGTACTCGTGCGTCGGGATCGTCTCCGACAGCACGTTGATCTCCATGCCGACGAAGGGCTTGGCCGCCGCGATGAACCACTCCATCTCCTTGAGCTGGTCCTCCTTGGAGAGCACGGAAGGCTGGAACTCGCTGTCGATCCAGCGCTTGGCCGCATCGACCCCCCCGACGGCACCTGCCGCGGCGGTCGCGGCGGGCGCGGCCGCACCGGTGGCGGCAGGGGGCGCACTCTCCTTCTTGCCGCACGCTGCCAGAACGATGACCGCCGCAAGCGCCAAGGCGCTGGGCGTCGGATGGAACTTCATCGTGGTCTCCTCTTCGGGTGTTGTGAAACGACCGCCCCGGCAGGGCAGCGGGCACGAACTGTGTCGCGCACAAAATGGGCTGTCAATCGCGCCCATGCGAAAAGAAGCAGTGACTCGCGTAAACCCTGATCGAGGATGCACGCGCACCGAGCTTCCACGGTTGCGCTCAGGGTACGTATCATCGAAAACAGCTGCCGCGGCCGAAGCGGAGCATGTTCGTTTGTTTTCGTTTTCGCCGCAGCGCGCGCACCCGCAACGAAACCCCGATGGCCCCGAAGACGATGGTCCCCAACCCGCGCCAGGCCGCGCTGCTCGAGGCGGTGCGCGAACAGGGTTCGGCCAGCGTCGACGCGCTGGCGCAGCGCTTCCAGGTCACCCTGCAGACCGTGCGCCGCGACGTCGGCCTGCTGGCCACGGCCGGCCTGCTCTCGCGCTTCCATGGCGGCGTGCGCGTGCCCGGCTCCACCACCGAGAACATCGGCTACCTGCAGCGCCAGCGCCTGAACCACGCGGCCAAGGAGCGCATCGCCGAGGCCGTGGCCGAGCGCGTACCCGACGACTGCTCGCTCATCATCAACATCGGCACCACCACCGAGGCGGTGGCCGAGGCGCTGCGCCACCGGCGCCGGCGCCTGCGCGTCATCACCAACAACCTCAACGTCGCCGCCATCCTCTCGGACAAGCCCGACTTCGAGGTCATCGTGGCCGGCGGCATGGTGCGCTCGCGCGACCGCGGCATCGTCGGCGAGGCCACCGTCGACTTCATCCGCCAGTTCCGCGTCGACATCGGCCTCATCGGCATCTCCGCCATCGAGACCGACGGCACGCTGCGCGACTTCGACTTCCGCGAGGTGAAGGTGGCGCGCGCCGTCGTCGAGTCGTCGCGCCAGGTGTGGCTGGCCGCCGACCACAGCAAGTTCAACCGGCCGGCGATGGTGCAGCTGGGTCGGCTGAACGAGATCGACGCCCTCTTCACCGACCAGGCGCCGGCGGCACCCTTCCGGTCGTTGCTCGACGAGGCCGGCGTGGAACTGGTGGTGGCCGCCGCCACTTAGCCCACGCCTGGCCCGGCGCGGCGGCAAGGGCGGCTATGCTCCGCGGCCCTCTGCCGCCCATGCACAGCCACCGCCACGCCCTTGTCACCGGTACGCTCTTTGCCCTCGCGGCCGGGCTCATGTGGGGCCTCGTCTTCGTGGCGCCGGTGATGCTGCCCGAGTACCCGGCGGCGCTGCTGTCGTTTGCACGCTATCTCGCCTTTGGCCTCATCGCGCTGCCCCTGGCCTGGCTGGATCGCGCCAACCTCGCCGAGCTCACGCGTGCCGACTGGATCGAGGCGCTCAAGCTCGCTGCCATCGGCAACCTGCTCTACTACCTCTTCCTGGCCGCGGCCATCCAGCGCGCCGGCGCGCCGCTGCCAACGATGATCATCGGCACGCTGCCGGTGGTCATTGCGATCTCGTCGAACCTGCGCGACCACGTGCGAGATGGCCGGTTGTCGTGGGCCCGGCTGGCGCCCTCGCTGGTGCTCATCGCGCTCGGCATCCTGGCCGTGAACCAGGCCGAGCTGGCGCGGCACGGCGCCGCGGCGGGTGCATCGGCCGGCGCATCGGCTGGCGCCTCGTCCGATGCAGCGGGCGGCCTCGGCGCGCACGCGCTCGGCGCCCTGCTGGCCGTGGGCGCCGTGATCTGCTGGACCTGGTACCCGCTGCGCAACGCCGACTGGCTGCGCGCGCACGCCTCGCGCAGCCCGCGCACCTGGGCCACCGCCCAGGGAGTGGCGACGTTGCCGCTGGC
>JALHOU010000187.1:0-3358 GCA_022842825.1 Rubrivivax sp. | reverse complement strand
GGCGCCGTGATCTGCTGGACCTGGTACCCGCTGCGCAACGCCGACTGGCTGCGCGCGCACGCCTCGCGCAGCCCGCGCACCTGGGCCACCGCCCAGGGAGTGGCGACGTTGCCGCTGGCCGCGGTGGGTTTCGCGGGGTTGTGGGCCGCGTCCTCGCTGTGGCCGGGCAGCGTGGTCTCGGCCGGCGGCGGCGCGTTCGAGATGCCGCTCGGCCCGAGGCCCCTGGCTTTCGTGGCGCTGATGTTCGCCATCGGGCTCTTCGCCTCGTGGCTGGGCACGCTGTGTTGGAACGAGGCGAGCCAGCGCCTGCCGACGACGGTGTCGGGGCAGCTCATCGTCTTCGAGACGCTGTCGGCGCTGGCCTATGCCTTTGCGCTGCGCGGCGAGATGCCGGGGCCGCTGACGCTGGCCGGCATCGCCTTGCTGGTGGTGGGTGTGGCCTGGGCGCTCGGCGCTCCGCCGGCACGCGCGGGCACGGTGGCGACGCCGGCCGATGCGCCGCATTGACTGAGCCGCCGCCGGCACGCCGGGCTTGCGCAAAGTGCGGGCTTGAGGCGCGCGGCCGTCCAGCTCCCGTCAAGCCAGCGCCTCGTCCACCACCTCCACCCAGTGCCGAACGCGCGTCTCGGTGCCGCTTTGCAGGTGCTGGATGCAGCCGATGTTGGCGCTGACGATGGCGTCGACCTGGCTCGGGCCTGCCGGCTCCAGTTGCGCCAGCTTGCGGTCGCGCAGCGCGTAGGCCAGCTCCGGCTGCAGCACGCTGTAGGTGCCGGCCGAGCCGCAGCACAGGTGGCTTTCGCTCACCGCCATCTGGACATCGAAGCCCCACTCGCGCAGCGCCTGCTCGACCCCGCCGCGCAGCTGCTGCCCGTGTTGCAGCGTGCAGGGCGGGTGCCACGCCAGCTTGCGGCCGCGGGCGCCGTGCAGCTTCTTCGCCAGCGCCGGCACGAGGTCGGGCAACAGTTCGGAGACGTCACGCGTCAGCTCGCTCACGCGCGCCGCCTTTGCGGCGTAGGCCGGGTCGTGCGCGAGCGCGTGCCCGTACTCCTTGACGGCGACGCCGCAGCCCGAGGCGTTCATCACGAGGGCCTCCACCTTGCCCTCGCTGGTGAGGCCTTCGACGAGCGGCCACCAGGCGTCGATGTTGCGGCGCATGTCCGCCAGGCCGCCCTCGATGTCGTTGAGGTGCGTTCGGATGGCGCCGCAGCAGCCGGCGCCGTCGGCCACCAGGGTCTGGATGCCGGCGGCGTCAAGCACGCGCGCGGTGGCGCTGTTGATGTTGGGGGCCATCGCCGGCTGCACGCAGCCCATCAGCATCAGCACCTTGCGCTTGTGCGTGCTTTGCGGCCAGAGGTGGGCGCGCGCGCTGCCGCGCGCCGGCACCTTGTTCTTCAGCGCCGCCGGCAGCAGGGGCCGCACGAGCTGGCCCAGCTTCATGGCCGGGCCGAAGAGCGGGGACGTCAGCCCCTCCTTCAGCAGCCAGCGCACGGCGCGCTCGCTGCCCGGGCGCTCGACGCGCGCCTCCACCATCTGGCGGCCGATGTCGACGAGGTGCCCATACAACACGCCGCTCGGGCACGTGCTCTCGCAATTGCGGCAGGTGAGGCAGCGATCCAGATGCAGCTGTGTCGCGCGCGTGGGCGCGGCGCCCTCGAGCACCTGCTTGATGAGGTAGATGCGGCCGCGCGGGCCGTCGAGCTCGTCGCCGAGCAGCTGGTAGGTGGGGCAGGTGGCGGTGCAGAAGCCGCAGTGCACGCACTTGCGCAGGATGGCCTCGGCCTCTTCGCCCGCGCGCGTGCCCTTGAACTCGGCGGCCAGTTGGGTTTGCATCGGGTGTGGGTTTTCGAGCCACGCAGGAGCGCGGCTACGTGAGTTCGTAAGCGAGGATCCAGTAGTGCGTGTGCGCCACCCATCGCGGCTGCACGGCGCGCGGGCCGAGGCGGGACATCGCCTGCTCGGGCGTCGGGAAGTTCTTCAGCACCTCGTGCGTGCTGCCGTCGTCGAGCGTGCGTTGCTGGTAGGTGTTGCCCTCGGCGTCGCGCCGCGTGAGCGGCGTGCTGCTCGTCTGCACGAAGCTGTTGTCGAGGAAGACCACGCGCGCGCCGGGCACGAGCCGCGCGTGCAGCGTCGCGAGCCACTTCGACAGCCGCGCCAGCGGCACATGGCTCCACCAGCAGCCGGCGAAGGCGCCGTCGAAGGTTGCTGCCGGGGGCAGGCCGGCCAGCGTGTAGGCGTCCACCTCGGCAAAGCGCACGCAGGCCGGCAGCGACTTGGCACGCGCGACGGCCATCGTCCCGGCGTTGATGTCGGTGGCCAGCCAGGCGGCCGCGCCGAGCGCCCCGTGCGGTGTCCACCAGCCCGTGCCGCAGGCCACCTCGAGCACCGAGCGGCCCCGGAACTGGCCGGCCAGCCACGACTCCATGGCACGCAGGTCGGTCTGCCGCTCGGGCTTGTGATAGACGCGCTCGTAGTACGCGGCACGGCGCGCGTAGTACTCGCGCATGCCGTCCACCACCTGCGTCTGCGGTTCCATGCGGCGGCGACCGTCTAGAGGCCCGGATAGAGCCGCCCCGGGTTGAGCACCCGGTCGGGATCGAAGGCCCGCTTCAACTCGCGATGGATGCGCAAGAGCGGCGGCAACAGTGGGGCGAACACGCCCGGGCTCTTGTCGCGCGCACGAAAGAGCGTGGCGTGGCCACCCACGGCCGCGGCGGCATCGCGCACGGCGGAGGCCGGCGCGCCGGTGCACAACCACCGCTGGGCGCCGCCCCACTCGACGAGTTGCTCGCCGGGCAACTTCAGCGGTGGTGTCGTTGCCGGCACGCCCAGCCGCCACAGGCAGGCGCTGCCTTGCGTGGCCGCCTGGGCGCTGGTGAAGAACTCGTCGCGGTGGTCGCGCAGGCCCTGCCAGAAGGTCTCGGCCATGGCCGGCGCGATGACCTCGCCACCGAGCCTGCCAGCCGCGGCCTGCACCGCGGCGACGGCGCCCGAAAGCCGCACGACGAGCGTGCGCTCCCACCAGGCGCTGGCGTTCAGCGGCAGCGGCTGGCCGCCCCAGGCATGCAGGCGGTTCAGCGCCTCGGCCTCGTCGAGCTCGAAGCGCAATGTCGTCGTGGCAGGCGGGCGCGGCAGCACCTTGAGCGAGACCTCGAGGATGACGCCCAGCACACCGAGCGAGCCCGCGAGCAGGCGCGAGACGTCGTAGCCGGCGACGTTCTTCATCACCTGGCCGCCGAAGCTCAGCACCTCGGCGCGGCCGTTGAGCAGCGTGGCCCCGAGCACGAAGTCGCGCACGCCGCCCGCCGCGGCGCGCGCCGGACCGGCGAGGCCGGCGGCGACCATGCCGCCCACCGTGCCG
>JALHOU010000186.1 GCA_022842825.1 Rubrivivax sp. | reverse complement strand
GGCCAGGCCGTGACGGATCATCGGATGGTCGTCGATGACAAACACGCGCAGCGGTCGCGCCCGCGCCTCACCCGCGCGGCTGGTTGCCTGGTTGGTCTGGTTCATTGCCGTCTCCATCGCCGCTCCTCGCACGGACGGCCTTCGTGGGCTGTCCTCCCTGACCGGCGCCGCTGGCAACGGGCCGCCGGTCACCCTGCGCGATGGTATGGGAGAAGAAATGACGAGCCGCAATACCGAGGTATGGTCGATCAATCAGTTACGACCTGCGAGCAGTTTGTGCACCAGTTCGGTGGTGGTCGACGCACCCGTCTTGCGCATCAACCGTGCACGATAGACATCCACCGTCCGTGGGCTGACCTCCAGGCGCCGCCCGATGCCCTTGCTGGTGAGGCCTTCGATCAGCAGCGCCGCGATCTCGCGCTCGCGCGGCGTGAACTCGACGCGCAGCACACGCCGCGAGGACAGGTCCTCGAAGGCCCAGATGCCCTGCGCGTGCGGCTGGTCGGGGTCGAGCGCGCGCCCGGACACATGGCACCAGAAGTGCTCGCCGGCCGTGACACCTCCGTTGCTGCCGACGCGCTTCATCACACGCTCGTCGCTGTAGCGGCCGGTGCGGTCGAGCTGGGCCGCGATGCTGGCGGCGATGCGCTCCCCGGTCCGCTCGAATTCCGCTGCCGTGGGGTAGAGCAGTTCGAAGCTGCGGCCCACGAGCATCTCGCGCGTCGCGCCGAACATCTTCAGCAATTCGCGGTTGACGTCGATCATCAGGCGCTCGCGCGAGATGACCAGGCCCACCGGCGCCAGCTCGAAGGCGCTGCGGTGGTCGAGGGCGGCTTCGGCGCGCACGGACCGCGCGGCGCCTCAGAGGAGGGCGTAGGTTGTCGTGGCGTGCGCGGCGAGCTCGTCGTCGGCGTTGAGGATCTGGATCTCGCCGAAGACGAGGCTCTTGCCCATGCGCAGCACGCGTGCCACCACGTGCGCCGTGCCGCTGGTGCCGGCCACCTGGCGCAGGAAGCTCGTCTGCAACTGCACCGTGGTCATCGGCTTGAACCCGCCAAGCTTGGTCATCACCGCCAGCACCATCGCGGTGTCGGCGGCGGCCATCATTGTCTGCCCGCAGAGCACGCCGCCTTCGTGGACGTGCCGGCTCGTCACCGGCAGCACCAGCGTCACCTCGCCGGCGCGCGCCTCGATGACGCGCAGGTCCAGATCGCGCACCCACGGCGCGAACAGGCGCGCCAGGGCCTGGTTCAGCATCTCGGGGTCGGCCAGCGAGGCCATCGGGTCGGGCGTGTTCATCGTGTGGGGGCGCTCCTTAGTTGATTCTACGTAACGCCTACTTAATGCCTTACGTAGTACGCTTCCCGCCTTCTGCAGGAGACCCGGTCCATGCGCAAGATCTTCCCCAGTGCCGCCGCTGCGCTCGACGGCATCGTCAAGGACGGCCAGTTGCTCGCCGTCGGCGGCTTTGGCCTTTGCGGCATCCCCGAGGCGCTCATCGATGCGCTGCGCGACACCGGCAAGAAGGGCCTCACGGTCATCTCCAACAACGCCGGTGTCGACGGCTTCGGCCTCGGCAAGCTGCTCGAGACGCGGCAGATCCGGAAGATGATCTCCAGCTACGTTGGCGAGAACAAGGAGTTCGAGCGCCAGTACTTGGCCGGTGAGCTGGAGCTCGAGTTCACGCCGCAAGGCACGCTGGCCGAGAAGCTGCGCGCCGGCGGTGCCGGCATCCCGGCGTTCTTCACGCGCACTGGCTACGGCACCATGGTGGCCGAGGGCAAGGAGACGCGCGAGTTCGACGGAAAGCCCTACGTGATGGAACGCTCGCTCGTGCCCGACGTCTCGCTCGCCAAGGCCTGGAAGGCCGACGAGAGCGGCAACCTCGTCTTCCGCCGCACGGCGCGCAACTTCAACCCCGCGGTCATCATGGCTGGCAAGATCAGCGTCGTCGAGGTCGAGGAGATCGTGCCCACCGGCACCTTCGACCCCGACGCCGTGCACCTGCCTGGCATCTATGTGCACCGCCTGGTGCTCAACGCCAGGCCCGAGAAGCGCATCGAGAAGCGCACGACCAGGGTAGTTGAGCGCGAGAAGACCGCCGCCTGACTGTCAGCAGACGCTCATCGCCGTATCGAATCGAAGGAGCACCCACATGCCCTGGACCCAGGACCAGATGGCGGCGCGCGCCGCCAAAGAGCTGCAGGACGGCTACTACGTCAACCTCGGCATCGGCATCCCGACGCTGGTGGCCAACTACGTGCCGAAAGACATCGAGGTCTGGCTGCAAAGCGAGAACGGCATGCTCGGCATCGGTCCCTTTCCGACCGAGGACGAGATCGACGCCGACCTCATCAACGCCGGCAAGCAGACGGTGACGACCATCCCGGGCTCCAGCATCTTTGGCAGCCACGACAGCTTCGCGATGATCCGCGGCGGCAAGATCAACCTCAGCATCCTCGGCGCCATGCAGGTGAGCGAGAAGGGCGACATTGCCAACTGGATGATCCCCGGCAAGATGGTCAAGGGCATGGGCGGCGCGATGGACCTCGTCGGCGGCGTGAAGAGCGTCGTCGTGCTCATGGAACACGTGGCCAAGAAGAAGGACGGCGGCTTCGACCTCAAGATCCTGCCCAAGTGCACGCTGCCGCTCACCGGCGTGGCGGTGGTCGACCGCATCATCACCGACCTCGCGGTGATGGACGTGACGCCGCACGGCCTGAAGGTCGTGGAACTGGCGCCGGAGGTTACGCGCGAGGAACTGCAGAGCAAGACCGGCGTGACGCTGCGCTGAGGGAGCGCAGCCCGCCACTCCCGGCGCCGACGCGCGCAAAGAGGTTGCCGTGGCCGCGCCCGGCCTGGAGCTTCGAGATGCATCTTCGGCCCGGCTGCAATTGATGCGACTGCCGGTGAACAGGCGCCTGGGTGTGTTGGCGCGGTACCTGCGGTGGACGCTGGCACTCGCGCTTGCGGGTTGTGCCGCACCGGCACCACCCGACGCTGGGTCACCGGTTGCCGCAGCCGCGCAGCCCGAGGGCGCTTCCGGCCTGCAACGCAAGCCCGGATGGCGCTTCACGCGCGCGGCGGTGGCGGCGGCGCACCCACTGGCTGCCGAGGCGGGCTGGCAGATGCTGAAGGCTGGCGGCAACGCGCTTGACGCGGCCATTGCTGCGCAGATGGTGCTGGCGCTCGTGGAGCCCCAGAGCAGCGGCATCGGCGGAGGCGCCTTCCTGATGCACTGGGACGGCCGCGATGTGGCGGCCTGGGACGGTCGCGAGACGGCACCGGCAGCGGCCGATGAGCGCCTGTTCCTGCAGCCCGACGGCGCGCCGATGCCGATGGCGCAGGCCGTGGCCAGCGGCCTCGCCGTCGGCGTGCCCGGCGCCGTGCGCATGCTCGAGGCGGCGCATCGTGTGCACGGAAAGCTGCCCTGGGCCCGGTTGTTCGAGCCGGCCCTGGCACTCTCGGAGCGCGGCTTCGCGGTCGGGAACCGGCTGCACACGTTGCTGCTCATCGAAGGCAGCGCAGGCGCGTTGGCGGCCGACCCGCAGGCGCGCGCCTACTTCTTCGGCCCCGACGGGCGCCCGCACCCCGAAGGGCACCTCTTGCGCAACCCGGCACTGGCCGAAGTGCTGCGCGCCATTGCGGCGCGCGGCAGCGCGGCCTTGCACGAGGGCCCGATCGCGGCCGACCTCGTGGCGCGTGTGCGCGGGCACGCCACGCGCCCCGGACCGCTGAGCACCAACGACCTGGCGCACTATCTGCCGCTGCGCCGCAGCGCCCTGTGCACCGAGTGGCGTGCGCGCTATATCGTCTGCGGCTTCCCGCCGCCGTCGTCGGGCCACCTCACGCTGATGCAGATCCTCGGCATCCTGGAGCGCCTGCCGCAGAGCGGGGCCGGCCTCGTCGACGCGCTGCCCGGCGCCAACTGGCTGCATCGCTATGCCGAGGCTTCGCGGCTGGCCTTTGCCGACCGCGACCGCTACATCGCCGACCCGGCGTTCACGCCGGCGCCGGCGGGCGACTGGCGCACGCTGCTCGACGGTGGTTATCTCGCACGTCGTGCCGCCCTCGTGGGCGAGCGCAGCATGGGCCGGGCCGCGCCCGGGCAGCCGCCGGGGGCGGCGAGCCTCTCATGGGCGCCGATGCCGGTGCAGCCTGAGGGCGGCACCAGCCACGTCAGCGTCGTCGACGAGGGTGGCCGCGCCGTGGCGCTCACCACCAGCATCGAGGCGGTGTTCGGCGCGCGCATCATGGCCGACGGCGGCACCGGGCTGCCGGGCGGTTATCTGCTCAACAACCAGCTCACCGACTTTGCGTTCGCGCCGATCGGTGCATTCGGCCTGCCAGTGGCCAACCGGGTGCAGCCGGGCAAGCGCCCACGTTCGAGCATGAGCCCGACGCTCGTCTTCGATGCCGGCGACGGCCGCCTGCTGATGACCCTCGGCTCGCCCGGCGGCGCAGCCATCATCCACTACACGGCGAAGACGCTGATCGGCTCGCTGCACTGGGGGCTCGCTGCGCAGCAGGCCATCGACCTGCCCAACTTCGCGGCCGGCAACGGACCGACCACCGTGCTGGAGGCCGGGCGCTTCCCGCCCGCCGCCTTGGCAGCGCTGCGATCACGCGGCCACGAGGTGAGCGAAGCGGCGTTGACGAGCGGCGTGCAGGCGTTGCAGCGCACGGCCACGGGCTGGCATGGCGCTGCCGACCCGCGGCGCGAAGGGGTGGTGGTGGGCGAATGAACCGCGCGAGCTGAGGCCGAGGGATCTCTCGCCCCAGGGTGGCGATGAAGGTGGCTCAGCCCGCCGTTCCCGCTTCGTCGGTGTGACCGGCAGGCTCGGCGCGCCGGCGGCGCGAGTGCTGCAGCAGCACGGCCACGAGCATCGCCGCGGCGGCGGAGCCGGCGAGGACGGGCGAGCCCTTGAGCAGGGCGGCGAGGCCCTGCACGGTCTCGATGCTGACCTGCTGTACGTGGTGCACGAGCGCCGCGATGTCGCTCGCGCGCACGCGGTCGAGGTCTTCGCCGGGCGGACGGAAGTCGGGCCAGCCGCCGTGCAGGCGAAGGTGGGCGAAGATGCCGTTGCCGATGGCCGCGAGCGAGAGCAGCCCAAGCGGGCGCAGCAGCATGGCCAGCAATGCCCGCCTCTCCTCCGGCGGCGCTGCCTCGTAGACCTGCGCCACGAGGTCGGGTATCTCCACCCTGGTGGTGACCAGGGTCGTGGCTTGTGAAGCGTTCGGTGGGAAGAGGGGAGCTTCGTGCATGGTGGTCAACCCCTTGGTCCGGGCAGAGGCTGGATCGGGACGTGATGCAGATCACGGCCTGCTGGGCGATCGGGTCGCATTCTCGGCCGGCCTTGTGACCGTTTCGGGACCTATGGAGGCGCTTGCGTGACGAGTTGCAACTTCGGCCCCGTTTCCCCCTAGTTTGCCGCCGTGCTGCAGTGCGTCCGCGGCGCCTTCGAATCGGGCCGCCGCCGGCGGCTTGCAGTCCGCCGGGCCGGGTTTCCCCAAGGCGGTCGGGCTTGGCGCGTCCGTATAGTTCCGTGCAGCGAACGGTCGTGCTTTTCGTGCGACCCCATTGGATCTCAAGAGGAAGGAATCACCATGCCCCGAAGACTTCTCACGGGCCGCCGCTGGGTTCTGCCCGCCGCGTTGTCCGTGGTACTGGCCGCCGCGCTGGCTGCCTGCGGCGGCGGCGGCGCCGACACGACACCTGCCACGAGCGTCTCGCGCGTTGTGGTCCTCGGCGACAGCCTCGCCGACGTGGGCACCTTCGGCGGCGTGCGCGCCACCATCCAGGGCAACGACATGTACCCCGAGCGCATCGGCGTCGCCTACGGCGTCGGCAAAGGCTGCAACTTCTTCGCCTTCAACGGCGCGACCTTTGCGCCGAACCCGGCCGCCGGATGCGCCAACTTCGCCATCGGCGGCGGCGTCATCAACCCGGCGAGTTCCGGGCTGACCGCGCCCGACCCGCGCGGCATCGGCGTGCAGTTCGCCACCGCCACGGCGGCGGGCAACTTCGCCGCTGCCGACCTGCTGGTGGTGGACGGCGGCGGCAACGACGCGGCCGCGCTGGTGAGCACCTATCTGCGCGCCGGGCAGCCGGCGCCGGCCGGTGACGGTGGCGCCTCCTACCTGGCGCTGCTGGGCACGCAGCTCAGCCCGGCGCAGGTGCAGGCGGCGGCGGCGGGTGGCGCGGCAGGGCTGGCGCAGGCCGGCGTCACCTACATGACGGCGCTGGCGGACACCTTCTTCGACATGATCAAGACCGGCGCGCTGGACAAGGGTGCGCGGCGCATCGTGCTGCTCAACATGCCGGGCATCACCAACACGCCGCGATTCCAGGCCGTGCTCAACGGCATCGCAATGGCCAGCGGCGGTGGCGCCACCGGCGCGACGGCGCGGGCGCAGTCGGAGGCACTCTTCAAGAGCTGGGTCGAGGCCTTCAACCGGCAGCTGGCGACGCGTTTTGCCGGCGAGTCGCGCGTGGTGGTGGTGGACTTCTATAGCGAGTTCAACGCGCAGATCGCCAACCCGGCGCAGTTCGGCCTCAGCAACGTGCGTGACACGGCCTGCCCGGCCACGGGTGTGGGCAGTGACGGCCTGCCCACCTACACGTTGGCCACCTGCACCAATGCGGCGCTCGCCGCGGCGCCGCCGGCCGGCGCCACGGGCGGTGCCGACTGGTACAAGTCCTGGGCGTTCTCCGACGGTTTCCACCCCTCCGGGTACGGCCATCAGCTGGTCGCGCAGCTGATCTCCCGCTCGCTGGCCCAGGCAGGCTGGCTCTGAGTCCCATCGCCAGGCCCACCCAGGAGACATGCACATGGCAACCAAGAACCAGGGGCGCGCCACGGCAACGCGTGCGCTCATCGTCGCAGCCGCGCTGCTCGCCGGCGCGGGAGCTGCATCGGCCCAATCGGCCGGCAGCCTGATCTTGCGCGGCGGCGCCACGCAGATCGCGCCCGACGTCACCAGCGGCGACCTCACCGCACCGAGCTTCGCCGGCACCAAGGCCGACATCAAGAGCAACACGCAGCCCACCGGCGGCATCACGTGGATGTGGAGCGACCACATCGCGCTCGACCTGCCACTGTCGGCGGGCTTCAAGCACGACATCGTCGGCGACGGCGCCATCGCCGGCGTGGGCAAGATCGGCGAGGTGCGCGCGCTGCCGGTCACCTTGCTGGCGCAATACCGCTTCTTCGGTGCCCGGGCCGACCTGCGGCCCTATGTCGGCGCCGGGCCGACGTATGCGAAGTTCTACAAGGCGCGCAGCACGGCCGCGCTGACGGCGCTCACGGGCGGTTCGCCGTCCAACCCGACGACGCTGACGATGGAGTCGCGCTGGGGCCTGACGGTGCAGGGCGGCCTCGTCTGGCGGCTCGCACCGCAGTGGAGCCTGGACGGCTTCGTGGCCAAGACGGCACTGAAGTCGCGCGCCACGCTGTCCACCGGGCAGACCCTGGACGCGAAGGTGAACCCCTGGTCGTACAGCCTGGGGGTCGGCTACCGCTTCTGAGGCGTGCCCTGGCCCGCCGGCGACGCTGCAGCCGGCCTCGCGCTCATCGACGGGCTCCCTGGCGCAGCGCGAGCGCGGCCTCGTGCACCAGCGCCGGGCCCTTGTAGATGAGCCCGGTGTAGATCTGCACGAGGTCCGCGCCGGCCTCACGCTTGGCCGCGGCGTCGGCGCCGCTGAGCACACCACCGACGCCGATGATCGGGAAGCACGCCGGCAACGCGCCGCGCAGCCGGCGGATGACGCGGTTGCTGGCCTCGAACACCGGCCGGCCCGACAAGCCGCCCGCTTCTGCTGCATGGGGCAAGCCGGTGACCGCATCACGTGCAATGGTCGTGTTGGTGGCCACGACCCCGTCGATGCCGTGCCGCACCAGCGTGGCCGCGATGAGGTCGATCTGCGCCTCGTCGAGGTCGGGGGCGATCTTCAGGAACATCGGCACCTGGCGGTCGGTCTGGTCGGCCAGCTCGTCGCGCCGCGCGCGCAACGCTGCCAGCAGCGAGTCGAGCGCCTCGTCGCTTTGCAGCGCGCGAAGGTTCTTCGTGTTCGGGCTCGAGATGTTGACCGTGACGTAGTCGGCGAACGGGTACACGCCCGTCAGGCCGAGCAGGTAGTCGTCGACGGCACGCTCGATCGGGGTGGCCGCGTTCTTGCCGATGTTGAGGCCGACGATGCCGCCGCCGGCGCGGAAGCTTCTCGCCTTCTGCACGTTGGCGACAAAGACCTGCAGGCCCTCATTGTTGAAGCCGAGGCGGTTGATGAGCGCCTCGGCCTCCTTGAGGCGGAACAAGCGCGGCTTCGGGTTGCCGGGCTGGGCCCTCGGCGTGACCGTGCCCACCTCGATGAAGCCAAAACCCATTGCGCCCAGGCCGTCGATGCAGCGCCCGTTCTTGTCCAGCCCCGCGGCCAGACCGACGCGGTTGGGGAAGGTCAGCCCGGCCACGCTGACGGGGTCGCTGACGCGATCGCGCGACCACAGGCACATCGCGGGCGTGTTCTGCAGCCGCGCCAGCGAGTCGAGCGTCAGCTCGTGTGCCGCCTCGGGGTCGAGGCCGAAGAGGAAAGGGCGGGCGAGGCCGTACGGCAGGCGCGGAGCGAAGAACATGTCGGCATTGTCTCAGCCGGTCCGGCGCCGACCGTGCGCGCACCGCCCGGGCAGACGCCGGCTGCGTCAGTCGGCCGCGTCCGCGTCGGGCGTGCGGCCGGGGTGCCGATAATCCGCGCCATGACGCAAGACGAACTGAAGGCCCTGGTCGGCCGCGCGGCGCTGGAGCACGTGATTCCGGGGGCCATCGTGGGCGTGGGCACCGGCAGCACGGTCAACCACTTCATCGATGCGCTGGCCACCATGAAGGTGCCGGTGGCCGGCGCCGTCAGCAGCAGCCGCGCCAGCACCGAGCGGCTGGTGGCGCGCGGCATCCGCGTGCTCGAGGCCGGCGAGGTCGAGCGGCTGCCGGTCTACGTGGACGGCGCCGACGAGATCGACCCGCGCGGCCACATGATCAAGGGCGGCGGCGCCGCGCTGACGCGCGAGAAGATCGTCGCCGACCTCGCCGAGCGCTTCGTCTGCATCGCCGATGCAAGCAAGCGGGTGGAGGTGCTCGGCCGCTTCCCCCTGCCGGTGGAGGTGATCGCCATGGCGCTGCCGCAGGTGACGCGGCGCTTCGCGCGCCTCGGTGGCGAGGCGGTGCAGCGCGCCGGGGTGCTCACCGACAACGGCCACCCGCTGCTCGACGTGCGCGGCCTGGCCATCACCGACCCGCTGGCGCTGGAGACCGAGATCAACCAATGGCCCGGCGTGGTGACGGTGGGCATCTTCGCGCGCCACCGCGCCCAGATCTGCCTGCTCGGCACGGCCGAGGGTGTGTTGACGCTGCGCTATTGAGCCGGCGCGACGCGCCTCAACGTCCGCCGGTCGGGCGGCGCGCGGCCCGGGCGCGGTAGCGCGCGGCGTCGACGGCGTCGAGCAGGTCGGTGTCCACTGGCAGCGGCGCGCCGCAGATCCAGGCCGCGAGCGTGCCGGCCGCGAGCGCCGCGCTGGTGATGCCGCGCGAACCGAGGGCCGTGAGGGTGAATAGCCCGGGCTCGCGCGGCACGTGGCGCGGCTGGGCCAGGACCGAGGCGCGCGGCGATGCGACGAGGTCGTTCTCGTTCTCGCGTTCGATCTCGCCCTCGCCCTCGGCAGACGGCAATGCGCCCACCAGCGGCAGGCGGTCGTCGGTGTGGCAACGCCAGCCGACACGGCCCGGCAGCCGCTCGATCCCGGGCGGCGAGATTTCTGCGCCGGTGAGCCGCGCCAGCACCGCGAGGTTGTGAAGATGGTCGGCCGCTCTCAGCCCGGCCTCGTCGTCGCCGGGCGATTGCGTGGCACCGCACAGCAGGCTGCCGTCGGGCATCGGAATGACGTAGCCGTTGCGCGCCAGCGGCAGCCGCGGCGCGTGGCTGGCGACGAGAGCGGCGGCGAGCCTCGTCACCTGGCCGCGCGATCGGCCGAGTTTCCATGCCAGCGCGCCGGACACCGGGCGCTCGAGCGCGGCCAGCCGTTCGGCGTCGGCGGCGTTGGCCAGCACCACGAGGTCGGCCTCGGCCCAAGGGCGGCCCTGTTCGTCGCAGGCCCGCCAGCGTGCGCCGTGCCTTTGCAGCCGGGCCACGCGCTGCTGCATGCGCAGCTCGGCGCCACTGGCGGCCAAGGTGTGCCGCACGAGGGCCGCTGGATCGACCCAGCCACCACCTGGGAAGAACCAGGCTGGGCCGGGCACCGGCACACCGGCCAGCGCCGAGGCAGCGGCGGCTTCGAGCGCGGCCACGAGATCGGCCGGCCAGGCCGAGGCCGCAGCGCGGCGGCGCATGTCGTGCAGGTCGTCGGCGAGATGCAGCACGCCTTCGAGCCGCCCTGGCACCAGGCCGGCGGTGACGAGCGGCGCGATCTGCCGCTGCGCCGCCAGTGCCGCGGCGCGATGCCAGCGCGCATGCGCGCCGTCGTCGCGCGAGACGAGGCCGCGCACGAGCCCCGCCACGTTGCCGGAGGCACCGGTGGCCGCGGCCTCGCCGGCTTCGAGCACGGTGACGGCGAGGCCCT
>JALHOU010000185.1 GCA_022842825.1 Rubrivivax sp. | reverse complement strand
CCTGGTCGGGCGTGCCGGCCGCAGCTCGCACGCGCCGCGCCGCACGCCGCCCCGGGCGCCCTGGCCTTACCTCAGCGTGACCTCGACGCGCCGCGCCGCCGGGTCTTCGCCGTTGACGTTGGCGCTGGTCTGCTGCGGCTTCTCCAGCCGCACGCGGGCCTCGGCGATGCCGGCGGCGAGCAGCGCGTCGCGCACGGCGAAGGCACGCTGCTTGGCCAGCTCCTGGTTGGCCGCGAGCGTGCCCGCGGCCGAGTGGTAGCCCGAGATCGTGGCCACGGTGCGGGCGCGCTGCGTCATCGTCACGGTGAGCTGCGCCAGGCCCTTGGCCTGCGCGCCTTCGAGCGCCGACGAACCCACGCCGAAATAGAGCACCGACTTGGTCGCCTCGTCCACCGGCGGCGGCAGCGCCGCCGCCGCGGGCATGGCCACCGCCACCTTCGTCAGGCCGGCGAACTGCGCCGCCATGGCGTTGCCGCCGAGCGGCTTGTTCTGGCCCTGGTGGCAGGTGGCGCAGTAGACCTTGGACACGTCGCCCATGGGGCCGAGGCGCTCCTTCGGGAACGCGGCGGTCAACGGCGTCAGGTAGGCGTTGTTGAGATCGCGCGCCATCCGGATGCCGTGCCATGCGGTGGCGCGCTGCGGCGGGCTGTCCCAGGCCTGGAACGAGTGCGTGTTGTGGCAGAAGGTGCAGTTGACGCCGAGCGCCTCGCTGAAGTGCATCATCAGCGCGTAGGTCTTCTCGGCCGACTGGATGGGCATCTTGTAGTCGGTGCTGGGCAGCGCGGCCGGGCCGGCGACGCGGATCGGGTCCTTGCCCGCCAGCAGGTCGGTGTACGGGTCGACGTGCATCGACGTGAGGCCGATGTTCGGGCGGTTCTGCCCGAAGTCGTTGCCGAGCATGCTGCCCCACTGGCTGCGCGGGTGCGGCGCCGCGGTGTGCCACACCTGCGCCGGCACGTTGGCGCCGCGGTGGCAGGTGTAGCAGGTGACGCCCGTGGCGCCGACGTGCTTGCCCCAGTCTGCGTTGAGGTGCTGCGTCATCTCGATCATGCGGCGCGAGACGACCTTCTGGTACTTGCTGTCGTCGGCCAGGTCGGCAGGGTTGTGGCAGTAGTTGCAGCCCTGCTCGGGCGCCACCCAGGCGGTGATGCTGGCCATGTGGCGCGTGAACTCCGCCACCGAGAGGTCGCCGAGCACCTTGACGTTCTTGAACACGTCGCGCGCCTTCGGCCCCTCGGTCGGGGCCGGCGGCGTGACGGCCGGGATCGGCGGGCGCGCCGCCTCCTGCGCGGCCTTGAGGCGCGGGTTGTCGATCTGCACCATGCCCGTGCCGCGGTAGCCCTGCTGCGTGCTCTGCATCGGTGGCCGCTCGCAGGCGGCGAGCAGCCACGGCAGCGCGAGCGCCGCCACCAGCGTGGCGACGCGGCGCACGGAGGCGCTGCCGCGCACGGTGAAGCTGGCGCCATGGGCTTGGACCGGGTTCATGGCTTGCCCCCCGCCGGCAGCGTGGCCGGGTCGAAGACGGTGCCGAAGACGTTCGGGTAGGCCGGCGCCACGCCGTGCTTCACCGACCAGAGGTACCAGTTGTCGACGACCGTGCCCGACAACAGGATGCCGATGCCGCCGGCCAGCGGGCACAGCACCGCGAACCACCAGGCCCAGCGGTGGATGGACTCCATCGTCGCGTTCCAGCCCATCGTCCAGCGCCAGAAGAGCGCGGCGCGTTCAGTGGCGGTGCCGCGGTCGAGGATCTGGTCGATCTCGCGGTCGCCGCCGTAGCGGCTCACCGCCAGGATGGTGGCACCGTGCATCGCGAACAGCAGCGTCGAGCCGTACAGGAACGCGATCGACAGCGCGTGGAACGGGTTGTAGAAGAGGTTGCCGTAGCGCAGCGAGAACGCCGCCGTCCAGTCCAGGTGCGGGAAGATGCCGAACGGCACACCCTCGCTCCAGCTGCCCATCGCGATGGGCCGGAAGAAGCCGAGCACGAGGAAGAGCCAGATCGCGCCGGCGAAGGCCCACGCGACGTGCGTGCCCATGCCAAGCTGGCGTGCGCGCCGATAGGTGCGCGCCCACCACAGCAGGATCGAGGTCGTGAGCAGGCCCCCTGCGAAGAGCCACCAGCCGCCTTCGTTCATGGGCGGCAGGCGCAGGCCGTACTCGGGCTTGGGCGGCTCCAGCGCCAGCCAGGGCAGCTGGCGCACGAACTCGATCGGGCTCCAGTTCACCTGGGCCAGCATGTTGAAGCCCATGATGTTGATGGCCAGCGTGCCGAGGATGAGCGAAGCGACGCCCAGGCCACCGAGGTAGATGGGCCCGAGCTGCGCGTTGCCCAGCCGGCCCATCAGGTGGATGAACCACGGCTCGGTCCAGCTGCGCGGCACGTTGCTCTGGCCTTCGGGCAGCGGCACGCCGAGGTGCGCCGGCCCCACGGCCTGCACCCGCGTGAAGAGGTTCTGGTATTGCATGGGCATGGCCCGCTCCTCGTTCGTTGCTTCGCTCGTTCGGGAACCCGGTGGCGCTCGCGTGTCCGCGGGGTTCGCCTCAGGGTCCCGGCGCGGTCACTTCCAGATGGGCAGCTGCAGCCACCAGCCCCACCACTCCGGCCAGCCGCGCGTCCAGAACGGGCCGCTGAGCACGATGCACAGCGCGCTGAACAGCACCGCCGCCAGCGCCAGGAACAGGCCCAGGCGGTGGATGCCGAGCGTGCCCACCGAGTAGCCGATGAGGTCGCGGAAGAAGGTGTCCTCGTGGTCGGGCGTGCGCACGACGCCGCCGCCGGGCAGGTGCTTGGGCGGGTTGGTGGCCGAGAGGATCAGCGAACCGTGCAGGGCCAGCGCCAGCGTCGTCGTGAAGAAGAACGTGATCGCCAGCATGTGCGCCGGGTTGTAGTGGAAGTGCAGGTACTGGTAGCCGACGTTGCTCACCCAGTCGAGGTGGCTGTAGATGCCGTACGGGAAGCCGTGGCCCCAGGCGCCGAGCAGCACCGGTCGGATGACGACCAGCGTCACGTAGGCCAGGATGGCGACGCTGAAGGCCGCCGGCACGTGGTAGCCCATGCCCAGCTTGCGGCAGATCTCCACTTCGCGCAGCGCCCAGCACGAGAAGGCGCCGATGGCGCACACGGTGATCACCTGCCACAGCCCGCCTTCGCGCAGCGGCGCGAGCGCCAGGCCGTGCTTGAGGTCGGGCGGCGCGATGTTGATCTGCCAGAGGTTCCAGGTCGGGCCCAGCGCCGCGCCCCAGAGGATCATGGCGACGCCGACGAAGGTGAAGAACATGCCTGCGACGCCGAAGAAGCCGACGTAGAACGGCCCCATCCAGAAGTCGAACAGGTCACCGCCGACGAGCGTGCCACCGCGCACCCGATACTTGCGCTCGAAACTCAGCATGGCCATGTCAGCCGTCCTTTTCCGCCGTGGCTCGTGGCGCGTCGGCGCCACGGCATCTCACGCACGGTGAATCTGCGATCACTGCGAAAGGTGCGGAAAGCGGCGGGCACACCGGGGTCGCGCGGCTCGCACCTTGCAACCACGGTTTGCCTGCCTGCAGTTGCCGATGGAATCGGCGTGCCCCTACTTCTTGGCCGCCGTGGCTTTCGTGGCCGCGGCGTTGGGGCCGTCGAGCCAGTTGAAAGTCGGCGTGCTCAGCAGGACGAGGTGAATCATCACCGCGAGGCCGAACAGGAAAACGCCCTGCACGACCAGCGCACGGAGCGGGTCGGCGATCTTCCAGATTCTCCACATACAGTCACTCTCCTATTGCAGATGGGACATGAAGGTGTAGACCGCGGTCCTGACACCGCCGGTCATCGACTTCACGCCTTCGGCTCCGGGCAACCAGGAGCGCCAGTGCCACCCGAGCACCTGCCCGACCACCGCGATGGCCGCGAAGACCAGGAACGCCACCGCGAAGATCGTCAGGAAAGAGGCGGACCTCGTCTCGACGGCCGCGTGGGCGTGTTCTTGCTGCTTGGGGGACATGGACACCTCCTTCGATCGACTAGAGCCAGGGCCGCCAGATCCAGACCAGCAGGTGTGCGACCACGGCCACAGCCGTGAATCCCACGAACCCCTGTACCCAGTACCGGTGGAACTCCTGTGCTTCCTCGTCAGTGAGGCCCGAGATCGAGCCCTTGCGGTCAGCCATGCGAACCACTCCTTCCTTGGGCCTTGCGGCCCCACTTGCGCGCAGCCTGCGCAACGAGGCAGCCGCGGCGACACGCCACGACATCCGATGCCGGGGCGGCAGCGGTGCCGCGCCCGTGAAATGCTCTGGTGACGCCCGTCATGCGGCCACTCCGCGGTGCAGCGCGGCGTGCGCCGCATCGACGCTCCCGCAGGTCACGCGCTCGTCGCCGGCGCGTCGCGCCTCGCTCTCGGCGCGGTCGCGCAGGCGCTTGGCGGCCGAGATCTGCACGAGCACGGGCTCGGCCTGCACCAGGCGCGTGAGCAGCGCCTGCGCCTCGGCCTCCCAAGGCAGCGGGCGGCCCTCGCGGCCGGCCGTGCCACCCACCTGGCGCGACGGCGTGGGCTCGATGCGGTCCAGGTCCGGCGCCAGCGGCAGGATGTGGAACAGCGCGTCGAACAACGCGTTGCAGAACTCCTGCACGACGTAGGTCGCGCCGGCATAGCCCATGAACGGCGTGCCCGTGGCGCGCCGGATGATGGCGCCCGGGAACGAGCACGGGATGAACGACGGTCGCGGACCAGGCCCCTGCCCGCGCTCGGCGAGGTACATGCGCTCGTTGATGCTGCCGAAGAGCACCAGCGGCGCCTTCTCGTGCACGAGCCTGCGCACGGCCTCGTTGTCGGTCTTCTCGCCCGGGCGGCGCGCGACGGCGAAGTTGCACGGCAGGCCGAGCTCGTCTTCGAGGAAGTGGCGCAAGCCGCGGGCGTAGGTCTCGCCGGCCACGACGCCGAAGTTGGCGGTGCCGAAGAAGTCCTGCGTGACGCTGCGCCACAGGTCCCAGATCGGCTTGATGGTGGTGTGCTTCTCGCGCTCGATGAAGGGCTCGGGGTCGAGCTCGAGAAGGCGGCCGAGCTCGCCCAGGAAGGCGGTGGTGCTGTGCAGGCCGATGGGCGCCTGCAGGTAGGGCCGCTCCAGCGCCTCGGCCAGCGCGCGGCCGAACTCGCGGTACATGACCACGTTGACGTCGGCGTCGGCGAGCTTCTGCACGTCGGCCAGGTGGCTGCCGAGCGGGAACACCATGTTCACCTCAGCACCGATCCCTTCGACGAGGCGGCGGATCTCGGCCAGGTCGCTCGGCATGTTGAACTGGCCGTAGGCGGGGCCGAGGATGTTGACGCGCGGCTTCTCGCTTGGCGGCCGTTCGGCGAACGGCACGCGCTTCGGGATGTGGCGCAGCCCATGCTCGTGCCACAGCCAGAGCATGGCGCGGTTGGCGCACTGCCACTGGTCCTCGTCGATGGTGCGCGGCAGAAAGCGCTGGATCGTCGTGCCCTCGGGCGTGACGCCGCCGCCGATCATCTCGGCGATCGAGCCGGTGACCACCACGCTCGGCAGGTCGGGGTCGAGCGCCTTGTGCGCGCGGCGCAGGCTGCCTTCGGTGCCTTCGCGGCCGAGCTGCTCTTCGGCCAGCCCCGTGACGACGATGGGCAGCTCGTGCGGCGGCAGCGCGTCGGTGTAGTGCAGCACGCTCGTCACCGGCAGGTTCTCGCAACCCACCGGGCCGTCGATCACGACCTGCAGGCCCTTGATCGCGGTGAACACATACACGGCGCCCCAGTAGCCGCCGGCGCGATCGTGGTCGAGGACGAGCATCTCAGCGCCCGCCCGGCCGCCCGTAGGGCGCTGAGCGCCCCCTCGGGGGGCAGCGAACGAAGTGAGCTTGGGGGCACATGACCTGCCTTCCTAGATCATCTTTTCGGCTTCACGCCGCTTCATGATCTTGATGACCTGGCGGCGCGTCTCGGCGCGGAACTCGGGCCGCGCCACGGGCTTGTCTTCCCACACGCCGGCCTGGTCGCCCTCGCCGACCTGGCCGAAGAACTCGCGCAGCGTCTGGAAGCGCGCCTTGTTGGCGATGGCCGCGTTCACCACCTGCGCCAGCGAACCGGCCCCGGCCACGCCGTACAGCGGCCGCGCCGAGATGAGGTTGGTGAAGTAGAGCGCCGGGATCGCCGCCTGCTTGGCCGCCTGCACCACGGGCGTGGTGCCGATGGTGAGGTCGGGGCGGAACTCGCGTACCGCGGCAATGTCCTGCTCGAGCGAGGCGCGGTACTGCACCATCACGCCGCGGGCCTGCAGCCATTCGAGGTCGGGCGCCGACCAGGGCGTGCGCGGGCAGGCCGTGCCCACGTAGGGCACCTCGGCGCCGCTCTCGATGAGCAGGCGCGCCACGAGCAGCTCGCTGCCTTCGTAGCCGCTGACCGTCACGCGGCCCTTGACCGGCGTGCGTGCGAGCACGCCCTTGATGGCCGGCAGCCAGCGGTTCTTGGCGGCGTCGATCATCGCCTGCGGCACGCTGGCGGCCTTGCCGATGGCCTGCAGCCAGGCCTCGGTGCCGTCGTGCCCGACCGGCGCACTCGCCACGATGGGGCGGCCGGCGGTCTCGAACTCGCGCACGCTGGCGGTGTAGAAGGGGTGCAGGGCCGCGACGGCGACGCAGTCGAGCGCGGCATAGAGCTCGCGCCACTCGCGCGTGGGCACCACCGGCCCGCAGGCGAGGCCGAGGCCGTCGAGCAGCATGCCGATGCCCACCGGGTCGGCCGGGAACATCTCGCCCAGCAGCGTGACCGTGGGCTTGTCGCTCACGCCGCCGCGCGGCGCAGCCACCGGGCCGGCCTCGGCTTCGCTGCGCGCGTACTTGAGCATGGCGCCGGCGAGCACGTCCTTGGCCTCGGCGTGCGTGGGCACGCCGAAGCCCGGCACGTCGATGCCGACGATGCGCACGCCGTTGATCTGCTTGGGCAGCAGCTGCAGCGGCACGCCGCTGGCCGTGGGCACGCACAGGTTGGTGACGACGATGGCGTCGTACTTCTCGGGGTCGGCGCTCGCGTGCACCGCGTCGCGGATGTCCTCGAAGAGCTTGCCCGTCACCAGCGTCTCGCTGTTGAAGGGCACATAGCCGACGCTGCGCCGCGCGCCGTAGAAGTGCGAGGTGAACGTGAGCCCGTAGACGCAGCAGGCCGAGCCCGACAGGATGCTCATCGTGCGGCGCATGCGCAGGCCCACGCGCAGCGAGCCGAAGGCGGGGCACATGCTCTGCGGCTGCTCGTGCGGGCCGGCGCCTTCGGGCAGGGGGTAGTCCTTGCGGTACTGCTCGAGCACCGCGCTCTTGCCGGCGGCCTCGGCGGCGGCCAGCATCTGCGCGCGACCCGAGTGACAGCCCAGGCCGTCGCCGGCGATGGCGTCGGTGTTGATGCGGGCGGCCACGTCGGCGATGGGGTCGCCGACCGGATCGCGACCCGGCCCGCCGTCCGGTTCGGCGAGGGGCGTGGCCGCAGGGCCTGCGCTCGGCGCGTCCATCGTCTTCACGCGGCGTCGTAGATGACTTCGAGCGACGGCTTGGTCACGTCGCGCCGGCCAACCATGTCGAACGTGGTCGCCGGCTCGAGCTTCACGTCGCGGCCGGTGACATCGGCCGAGAAGAGGCCGAGCAACTGGTCCTGCGTCTGCGGCTTGGGCCGCACCGGCGGCGCCTCGGCCACGTTGGTGGCGAGCGTCTCGAAGAGCGAGGCCCACTGCGTGCCGGGCCGGCCGATGATCTCGTAGCTCGCGCTCTTGCGGCGGATGTCCTCGTGCGCCGGGATGGCGGCCAGCACCGGGATGCCGGCGTTGGCCGCGAACGCCGCCGCCTCGCCGGTGCCGTCGTCCTTGTTGATCACCATGCCGGCCACGCCGACGTTGCCGCCGAGCTTGCGGAAGTACTCGACCGCGCTGCAGACGTTGTTGGCGACGTACAGGCTCTGCAGGTCGTTGCTGCCGACGACGATGACCTTCTGGCACATGTCGCGCGCGATCGGCAGGCCGAAGCCGCCGCAGACCACGTCGCCGAGGAAGTCGAGCAGCACGTAGTCGAAGCCCCACTCGTGGAAGCCGAGCTTCTCGAGCGTCTCGAAGCCGTGGATGATCCCGCGCCCGCCGCAGCCGCGCCCGACCTCGGGGCCGCCGAGCTCCATCGCGAACACGCCGTCGCGCTTGAAGCAGACGTCGCCGATGGCCACGGCCTCGCCGGCGAGCTTCTTCTTCGAGCTCGTCTCGATGATCGTGGGGCAGGCCTTGCCACCGAACAGCAGGCTCGTGGTGTCGCTCTTCGGGTCGCAGCCGATGAGCAGCACCTTCTTGCCCTGCTGCGCCATCATGTAGCTGAGGTTGGCGAGCGTGAAGCTCTTGCCGATGCCGCCCTTGCCGTAGATGGCGATGATCTGCGTCGTCTTCTTCACCTCGCCGGTGGGCACCGGGTCGGGTTCGATCGCCGCTTCGGCCCGCAGAACCTCGGTGCGCAGGAACTTCACCGGCACTTCGTCATGTCCGCTCATGGGAACTCCCTCTGCGCTGCGCGCGCCACGAAGGGGCGCATGGGAACGGCCCGGCGCGCTCATGCGCGACCTCTCCAGTCGATGACCATCTTCAGGCACTGGCTGTCACTGAAGGCGGTGCGGTAGGCACGCTCGGCGTCGCTCACCGCCGCGTGGTGGGTGATGAGATCGTCCAGCGGCAGCAGGCCCGACTCGGCGATGTCGTGCACGGCCAGCATGTCGGCGCGCTTCCATTCCGCGGCGACGCGGATGGAGGCCTCGCGCATGAAGGCCGGCGCGAAGTTGAACGACAGCGGCTCGCTGTAGAAGCCGGCCAGCACGACCTCGCCGCCGAAGGCGAGGCGGGCGATGGCGCGGTCGAGGATGGCCGGGTCGCCGCTGACGTCGTAGATGTGCCGGTAGTCGCGCCGCGGGTCCTGGTCCGGGTGCATCACCGGGTAGCCCATCGGCTCGCCGAAGCGCTCGGGGTTCGTCTCCCAGACCGTCGGCGCGGGGTAGTCGGCGATGACGGTCAGCCGGGCCAGCAGGCGACCGAGCACGCCGTGCCCGACGATGAGGTCGGGCGGCTGGATCGGGTCGCGCCGGCCGCCGCCGGCGACGCTGTGGTACGCCGTGGCCGCGAGCGCCAGCAGCACGCCGCGTTCGCCGAGGTCCTCGCTGATGGGGATGGCGCGCTCGCCCGGCACCACCAGCGTCGCCGCGGCCGCGCCGAAGAGCCCGCGCACGGAGCCGAAGCAGCGCGCGCCGGCCACGAACACCGTCTCGCCGGGCTGGCGGCCCGAGCGCGGCCCGGCCTCGCGCACGCGGCCCACCGATTCGTAGCCTGGCACGAGCGGGTAGCCCATGCCCGGAAAATGCGGCATGCGGCCACTCCAGAGCAGGCGCTCGGTGCCGGTGGAGATGCCGCTCCAGTCGATGTCGACGACCACGTCGTCTTCGTGCGGGTCGGCCAGATCGACCTCGCGAAGCGCCAGTCGCTCGGGTTGTTCCATCACGATCGCGGTGGTGTGCATCGCGGCACCTCCTCGGCACCCCTTCACCGCGCAGACCGCGGAACCGATGTTCCGCTGCCCGTGGTGGGTGGGCGTGAGTGTCATCCTAGACTGACACTTATGATTGTCAAGTGGTGTTTGGTCACCCCGAACCCGAAGGCCCGCACCCCGGGGGCGCGGGCGTTTTCCCGACTCAGGGTGCGCGCGCAACGACCAGCCCGGTCTGCAGCGGCAGCGCCGTGCGGCGCTCGCGCGCGTGGCGGAAGCCCGCCTCGCGCAACAGGGCCACATGCTCGGCGGCGCTGCGCACGCGCCCGCTGCCCATGGCCCACAGGTAGATGCCGAAGTAGGCCGCGCCCATGCGCTCGGCGCCGCGCGTGCGCGCCAGGGGCTCGGCCACCAGCACCGTGCCGCCGGGCGGCAGGGCCTGGCGCACGGCCACCAGCAGGCGCAGCGCCGGCTCGTCGTCGTGGTCGTAGAGCACGCGGACGAGGGTCACGAGGTCGGCGCCACGCGGCAGCGGGTCGCGCTTGAAGTCGACCCCGTGCGCCATGGCGCGCGCACCGAGCCCGCGGGCGGCGAGGCGCACGCGCGCACGCTCGGCCACGGCCGGCAGGTCGCACACCATGCCGTGCAGGGCCGGCGCCTCGGCCAGCGCGGCGGCCAGGAACGCGCCCTCGCCGCCGCCCACGTCGAGCAGGCAGCGGTGGCGGTGCAGCGGGTAGGCGTCGAGCACCTGGCGGGCGATCAGCGCCTGCGAGGCCGACATCACGGCCGAATACGGCGCCACCTCGGCGGCCGGCAGCGTGCCCGGTGCCGCGGCGGTGGCATAGCTCCAGTAGCGGGCGAGGCGCCCGCCGCCGCGGCCGGCGGCAAGCAGCGCGAGCGGATCCTCGAGATCGGCGTAGAGCGCGGCATGGTGCAGCACCAGCGACTCCAGCGCCGGGTTGGCGGCCAGCGCGCCGCCCAGGCGCCCGAGGGCGAAGCGCGCGACGCGCGCATGGCCACCCGCGCCCGCGGCAGCCGTGTCGTCATCGGCGCGCCGCACCAGCTCCAGCGCCTCGGCGGCCTCGAGCAGGCGCGCCATGCCGTCGTCGGGCAGGCCGGCCGCAC
>JALHOU010000184.1 GCA_022842825.1 Rubrivivax sp. | reverse complement strand
CGCGGTCTTCCGCGGCCTCGCTCTGCAGGCGCAGGCGCAGCCCCTGGGCCAGGGCGGGGGCCGAGTCGGCGACCACGGCCATGCGAACCGGGTGGTGCGAGCGTCCCGCGGCAGCGGTGTGCACGTGCGCCTCGAGGGCGGCGGTGTCTGCGGGCGCCAGCGTGTCCAGGCGCGCCGCGTGCCCGTGCGCCAGCGCGCGCAGGGCCTGCGCGTCGCGCGCCGACAGGGGCAGCAGCCGCGGCGTGGCCGGCGGCTCGGGGAGGGCGTTGCCGGATGCCCCGGGCGCGGGCTTGCACGGATGCTCCTCGAGCACCACGTGCGCGTTGGTACCGCCGAAGCCGAACGAGCTGACGGCAGCCACCCGCAGCGCACCGTCGGCGGGCCAATCCAGCGCTTCGGTCGGCACCGCCAGTGGCGTGCCTTCCAGGCGGATGTGCGGGTTGAGGGCCTGGAAGTGCAGGTTCTTCGGGATGCGCGCGTGCTGCAGGCACAGCACGGCCTTGATGAGGCCGGCGATGCCCGCCGCGCCCTCGAGGTGGCCGATGTTCGTCTTCACCGCGCCCAGCCAGCAGCGCTGCGTGGTGGACTGCGGCGCGCCGATGACCTGGGCCAGCGCCTCCACCTCGACCGGGTCGCCGAGCGGCGTGCCCGTGCCGTGCGTCTCGACGAGGCCCAGCCGGCGCGGCTCGATGCCGGCCAGCTTGAGCGCGCGCCTCACCACGGCCTGCTGCGCTGGCCCGTTGGGTGCGGTGAGGCCGTTGCTGGCGCCGTCCTGGTTGACGGCACTGCCGCGAATGACCGCGAGCACCGGATCGCCGTCGCGCAGCGCCTCCGGCAGCCGCTTGAGCAGCACGAGGCCACAGCCCTCGCCGCGCGCAATGCCGTCGGCGGCCGCGTCGAAGCTGCGGCAGCGGCCGTTCGGCGACAGGATCTGCAGCTTGGCGAATGCCAGGCCCGCCGGCGGCAGCAGCATGAGGTTGACGCCGCCGGCCAGCGCGAGGTCGCTCTCCCCCGTGCGCAGGCTCTGGCAGGCGAGGTGCACGGCGACGAGCGATGACGAGCACGCGGTGTCGACGGTGAGCGAGGGCCCGCGCAGGTCGAGCAGGTACGACAGCCGATTGGCGAGGATGCTGTGCGCCGAGCCCGTGCTGGCATGCGCCTCGATGCCCGCGGCCTGCGCGAGTTGCAGCAGGTGGTAGTCGCTGCTGTGGCTGTGCGCGCCGATGAACACGCCCGTGGCCGACCCGGCAAGGCGGTCGGCCGCCTGTGCGCCGGACTCGAGCGCCTCCCAGGCCACCTCGAGCAGCAGCCGTTGCTGCGGGTCCATGAGCGCCGCTTCCTTCGGCGAGATGCCGAAGAACGCGGCATCGAAGCCGTCGATGCCGTCGAGGAAGCCGCCCCAGCGGCTGTTCATGCGCCCGGCCTCGTCGGGGTCGGCGCTGAACATCGCGACGCCGTCCCAGCGGTCGGGCGGCACTTCCGTCACCGCATCGACGCCGTCGATCAGCAGTTGCCAGAACTGCGCCGGCGTGCGCACGCCACCCGGCAGGCGGCATGCGGCGGAGACGATGGCAATGTGCTCGGCGGCTGTTCGAACCGCGCTGCCAACGGCCGGCGTCACGTGCGCCGATGGCGCGGCCGCCGCGCCCTGCGCGAGGCGTTTCTCGAGCAGCGCGCGCTTGGCGGGAGAGAGCCTGGCCAGGCGGTGGTTGGGCTCGTTCATGCGGCGCCCTTGGCTTCCTGCTCGAGCAGCGCGCGCGCTTCCTCTTCGCTCATCTCGTCGAGGTCGTCTAGCAGGGCGTCGAGCTCGTCGCCGACGTTGGCCGGGGATGCTGGCGTGGTGGCGAGCGGCGCGGCCGATGCGCCAGCGGTGGATGGCGCCGCATCGAGCGGCACCTGCAACCGCTCGGCCAGGTGCGCCGCGAGCGCGCGCACCGTCGGGTGGTTCCAGGCGAGCGTGGGCGAGAGCGCCACGCCGCTGCGCTTCTCCAGGCGGTTGCGCAGCTCCAGGGCCATCAGCGAATCGAGGCCGAGCGTCTTCAGCGCGCGGTCGGCGGGAACGCGGGCAGGGGCCATGCGGAGCACGGCACCGATCTCGGCCTTGAGCGCGTCTTCGAGCCGCGCGCGCCGCGGCGGGCCGGCGGGCACGGCAGCCAGCGCCTCGGCGAGCGAGATCTCGGGAGTGGCGGCAGTGTCCTCGGCGGCAACATCGGCCTGTGCGGCATCTCTCGCGACGATGCCGAGTGCGCCGTCGCGCGCGGTGGCGTCGTGCCAGCGCCGCGCATCGAAAACGGCGCAGGTGGCTTGCGCCACGCCCACGGCCACGAGCGCGTCGATCGCCTCCACCACGCGCGGTGCAGGCAGGCCGTCGAAGCCGAGCCGGGCCAACGAATCGCCGCGCACGCCACGGGCCGCAGCCAGCCCCACCTCGGCCACGGGGCCGAGGTTGATGGACAGCGCCGCGCGCCCCGCCGCGCGCCGGTCGGTCGCCAGCGCATCCAGGAAGGCGTTGGCCGCCGCGTAGTTGCCCTGGCCTGGCGTGCCGAAGAGTGAGGCCACCGAGGAGAAGAGCACGAAGGCGTCGAGGGCGTCGCCCTGGGTCAGTTGGTGCAGGTTCCAGGCGCCCATCACCTTGGCCTCGCGCGGGGCGCGCAGCGTCTGCGCCGTCATCGCGCCGAGCGTGGCGTCAGCGAGCACGCCAGCGGCGTGGAAGACGCCGCGCAGCGGGCCGCCCTCGCGGCGCGCACGTTCGAGCACTTCGGCCAGCGCGGCGGTGTCGGCCACGTCGCAGGCGGCGGTGAGCAAGCGCGTGCCCTGCGCCGCGATCTGCGCCAGTGCCGCCTGCGCCGCCGCGCCGGGGGCGCTGCGGCCCACCAGCATCAGCGCGCCGGCGCTGCGCGAGGCCAACCAGCGGGCCACTTCCAGGCCCAGCGCGCCGAGGCCGCCAGTGACGACATAGCAGCCGTCGGCATGCACCGGCATGCGTTGCCCGGGTGCCGCGGCCACATGGGCCGGCGTGGGCGACAACGCCACCACATGTTTGCCCACGTGGGTGCCGGGCATGAGATCGCGAAACGCGGCGACCAGCTCATCGGCGCCATAGGTGCGCACGGGCAGCGACTGGTAGGCGCCCGAGTCGAAGCCGGCCATCAGCTCACGCAGCAGGCGGCCGAGCACCGCCGGGCGCTCGCGCATCATGCGGTCGAGGTCGACGGCGAAGTAGGAGAGGTTGGCGCGGAAGGGGGCCAGTGCGACGGAGGTACCGCCGTAGATGTCGCGTTTGCCGAGTTCGACGAAGCGGCCATAGGGCGCGAGACAGCGCAGGCCTTCGGCGATGGCCTCGCCGGCGAGCGAATTGAGCACCACATCGACACCGCTGCCGGCGGTGGCGGCGAGCACCTCGTCGGCAAAGCGCGGCGAGCGCGAGTCGAAGACATGCGCCACGCCCAGCGAGCGCAGCAGCGCGCGCTTCTCGTCGCTGCCCGCGGTGGCGAAGACCTCGGCGCGGGCCAGGCGCGCCACCTGCAAGGCGGCCAGGCCCACGCCACCCGCGGCCGAGTGGATCAGCACGCGCTCGCCGCGCTCCAGCCGCGCCAGGTGCAAGAGACCATACACCGCGGTGAGGAACGCGATGGGCAGGCCGGCGGCGGATGCGCTGCCGAGGGCCACGGGGCGCGGTGCGACGAGGTCGACAGGCACGGCCGCGTGCCGCTGCAGGCAATGGTGGCCGACCGCGACGACGGCGTCGCCGACGGCCAGGCCGCTGACACCCGCGCCGAGCCGCGTGATGCGCCCGCTGCACTCGATGCCCAGCGGACCCTGCCCGCCCGGGTAGCCGGGAAGGTTGCCGAGCACCGACATCAGGTTCATGAAGTTGAGGCCGGCATGCTCGACCTCGATCTCCACCTCGTGCGGCTGCGGCGTGGGCCGCAGCGCCGAGCGCCAGTGCAGTGCATCGGGCGTGCCGGGCGCAGCGAGGGCCGCTTCGAAGGCCGGGGCCGCCACGCTGTCAACGAGGCCGGGCTCCAAAGGCTGCCCCTGAAGTTGCAGCGCAAGCCACTGGCTGCCCCGACGGGCCAGCTGGCGCTCGGCGGGCGGTGTGGCCAGCAGCGGTGCAAGCGTGGCCCATGTGGCCTGTGTCTGCGGGCTGTTGGCGTCGAGATCGACCAAGGTCAGGTCGAGCGCCGGTTGTTCGTGCGCCCACACGCGGCCCAGGCCCCACAGTGCGGCCTGCCCCAGGGCGGGGCCTGCGGCGCCGGTGGTGGCCTCGCTGACGTGACCGGTGTGTTGGGCGCCACGCGTCACCAGCCACAGGCGCGGTGCAGGCGTGCCTTCGAGCGCGGCCACATGGCGGGCGAGGGCCAGCGTGTCGTCGCCGATGCGCTGCCAGCTGCGCTCGATCCAGTCCGAGCCGTCGTCCGGGGCCGGGCACGCGAGGGCGCCCAGGTGCACGATGTGGGCGCGTTTGGCTGGCGCGTCTGATGGCGCGAGCAGGCGCGCCAGTTGCTCGCCTGCGCCGGGGCTGGCCAGGTCTTGTGCCGGCAGCAAAGTGGCGCAGGTGCCTAGCGCTCCGATTTCGCTGACCCACTGGGCAGCTTGAGCGGCGAGTTTGGCGTCGGCAACGATCACCACCGGGCCGATGTCGGCGGCGGTGGCCACGGCGGTGCTGGAGGTATCACGTGGCAGTCGGGTAGGCATCGCGCCCGCTCCCGTACTTGCTGTGGTATCCACTCCCGCACCCGGCTGTCCCGCCTGCACGGCCATTGGCACCCAGGCCGGCGCGAACAGCAACCCCTCCAGCGTGTCAGCGCGGCTGCGGCCGCCCTGTCTCAGTCGTTCGAAGACGCTGCCGCGCAGCGTGGCGACGCACGCGTCGGTTGCATCGAAGACATCGGCATCGGCCATACCCGTTACCGTGGCCCGCAACTGCACGCGGTAGTGGCCCTCGGGCGGCAGCGGCGCATGCACGTCCAGCGCCCCGATGCGTACCGGAATTGGCGTGCCGGCCCCGGCACCCGGTGCCAGGGCCAGCGCGGCGGCCTGCACCTGCAGCAGGGCGTCCAGCAGTGGCGGGTAGGCGATGTGCCGTGCCGCGTGGCTGGCGAGTGTGGCGGCGTCCAAGGAGATCTCGGCACGCGCGCCGCCACCCACAGTCTCGCGCTCGAGCCTGGCGAGGCCGCGGAAGGCCGCGCCGTAGGCGAGGCCGACGCCAGCCAGTTGTGCGTAGATGTCCTCGCGTGACAGCGAGGGCCCCTCCTGCGGCGATGGCTGCGTTGCCGGCGGCCCGATCGAGGCAGCGGCGTGAGCCGCGTGCTCGTCGAGAGCGACCACGCGGCCACTGGCCCGCCGGACCCAGCGCGCGTCGTCCGCGCCTTCCGCCCCGGGCTGGCCATGCGATGAAGTGGCGGCCGCAGTGAGGCCGTGGATCTCGAAGCGCGCGGCCTCGGAGCCAGCCCACTCCAGCCGCACCTGAAGACGCGCGACCGACTGGCGTGCCTTGTCGGCGAAGTCGGGCAGGGCCCATGCGGCATGGAACTCGATATCTCGCAGCCCGAAGCGGCGGCCGGGATGCCACTGCGCTGCCGCCGCGAGGGCGGCTTCGCAATAGCCCGCGGCGGGGAACAAGGGCGACCCGCGCACGACGTGGTCGGCGAGATAGGCGAACTGCGCCGCGTCGAGCGTCGTCTCCCAGCAGATGGCCGGCTGCCCGGCGGGCTCGAAGCGGCGCGCGAGCAGCGGGTGCGCGCCGGCCTGGCCGGTGCCGGAGGGCGAGGCGGAAGCGACGCCAGCCGTGGCCATCTGGTTGGCCGCCTCGCACCAGTGGCGCTCGCGCTGCCAGGGGTAGAGCGGCAGGTCGACATGCCGGCTTCCATGCGGCAGCAGCGCTGCCCAATCGAGCGCGCAGCCTTGCGCCCACAGCCGCGCGGCGAGCGTCATCAGCCCTGCAGCGCCGGGCTCGTCGCGCCGCCCGCAAGCCACGGCCGTGGCCCGCGCGGCCGTCTCGCCGCGCGCCTCGGCCGTCTGCTGCACCGCGCCGCAAAGCACCGGGTGCGGGCCGAGTTCGACGAAGCAGGTGGCGCCGCCCTCGAGCAGCGCGTCGACGCAAGCGTCGAAGCGCACAGGCTGGCGCATGTTGCAGCCCCAGTACGCGGCATCGAACTCCGCGCCCCGCGCAGCCCGCCCCAGCACGGTGGAGAGCAGCGGCAGCGCCGCCTCGCGCGGCACGAGGCCGGCGAGCTCGGCCGCGAGGGCTGCCGCGGGCGCTTCCATCTGCGGGCTGTGCGAGGCCACGTCGACCTGCACGCGGCGGGCGAAGTGGCCCGAGGCTTCGAGCTCGGCGATGAATTCGTCGAGCGCTTGCGGCTCACCGGAGACGACGCTCGCGCTCGGGCTGTTGCTGGCCGCCACCGAGAGCTTGCCGGCTCGGCCGGGCACGCCGGCCAGGTGCCGTTCTGCTTCGGGCATCGAAAGGCCGACCATCGCCATGCCGCCCTGGCCGCGCGTGAGCGCCATCAGCGCGCTGCGGCGGCAGATGATGCGCATGGCGTCTGAGAGGCTGAGCACGCCGGCCAGGTGCGCGGCGCCGACTTCACCCATGCTGTGGCCGACCATCGCACCCGGCGCGATGCCCACCGACTGCAGCCAGCGTGCATAGGCGATGGCCAGTGCCACCAGGGTGGGCTGGATGAACTCGATGCGATCGAGCCGGTATTCCGGGGCCGCGGCATCGAGCGCCAGCTGCGCAAGGATCGAGCCGCCGAGATGGGCAGCGGCGGCCTCGTCGCAGGCTTGCAGCGCGCTGCGGAAGACGGGCTCGTGCTGCAGCAGGTCGCGCGCCATGCCGACCCATTGGCCGCCTTGGCCGGGCACGATGAACACCGGGTTCGCCACGTCGGCTTCGCCCACCAGGCCCTCGGCCGCGGCGGCCCCACCGGCCTCGCCGGCCGTGTGGGCGGTGAGCTGGGCGACCAGGCCTTGCGCGTCGTCGGCGACGAAGGCGGCGCGGTGGCTCAGGGCCGTGCGGCGCGTCGCGGCGGCCCAGCACAGGTCGTCGAGCTGCGCGCGCGGCAGCCCGGCCACGCGCTGCGCATAGCGCGCCGCCAGTGCGCGCAGCGCTTCGGGGCTGCGCGCCGACAGCACCAGCAGGGCTGGCCGATGCACAAGAGCCTTCGAGGCGGGTGCGGGCGTTTGCGCCATAGCCGGCGCCGATTCGAGCACCGCGTGCGCGTTGGTGCCCGAGATGCCGAACGAATTGACGCCGGCCACGCGCGGCCCGCTCTGCGAGGCTTGAGCGGGCCAGGCCTCGGTGCGGTTGGGCACGCGGAAGGCCAGATCGGCCCACGGCACCTGCGGGTTGGGTTCGTGGAAGTGCAGGCTGGCCGGCACTTCTCCCTGATGCAACACAAGTGCGGCCTTGATGAGGCCGGCGATGCCCGCCGCGCTCTCGGTGTGGCCGATGTTGGTCTTGACCGAGCCGACGAGGCAGGTGGCGCCGGCGCCGCGGCCCGCGCCGAGCACGGCGCCCAAGGCGCCGATCTCCACCGGGTCGCCCGCGCGCGTGCCAGTGCCATGCGCTTCGACGTAGCCCACACTGGTGGGCGGCACGCCGGCATCGGCGTAGGCGGCGCGCAGCAGTTCCTCGTGGCCGATGCGGCTCGGGCGGCCCAGCACACCGCTGCTGCAGCCGTCGTTGTTGGTGGCGCTGCCGCGCACCACGGCATAGATGCGGTCGCCATCGGCAAGCGCCTGCGTCAGGCGCTTGAGCACGACGATGCCGGCGCCCTCGCTGCGCACGTAGCCGTCGCCCGAGGCGTCGCCGAACTTGCAGCGGCCGTCGGGCGCCATCATGCGGCTTTGCGAGTAGGCGAGGTGGATGTACGGCTGCAGGATGAGATTGACGCCGCCGGCGAGCGCGAGTTCGCAGTCGCCGTTGCGCAGCGCGCGTGTAGCCAAGTGCACGGCCACCAGCGACGACGAGCAAGCGGTGTCGAGCGTGAGGCTCGGCCCACGCAGGCCGAGCGCGTAGGACAGGCGGCCCGAGGCGGCGTAGCGGCCGCTGCCGGTGCTCATCAGGAAGTCGATCTTGTCGGTGTCGGCGAACAGGCGCGACTCGAAATCGCTCACCCATTGGCCGATGTAGACGCCGGTGCGGCTGCCTTCGAGCCGGCTGATGTCGGCGCCGGCATCTTCCAGGGCCTCCCAGGCGGTCTCGAGCAGCAGGCGCTGCTGCGGGTCGAGCCGCTCGGCCTCGCGCGGGGAGATGCCGAAGAAGGCGGCGTCGAAGGTTTCGATGCCTTCGACGAAGCCGCCGCGGCGCGTGACCACGTGGCCGGGCGTAGCGGGGCGTGGGTCGAACAAGCGTTCGATGTCGATGCGGCTGGGGGGAATGTCCGTGATCGCGTCGCGGCCTTCCTTCAGCAGCTGCCAGAAGCCCGCCACGTCGACCACGCCGCCCGGGAAGCGGCAGCCGATGCCGACGATGGCCACCGCGTGGCCGTCATGCGCCGCAGGCCCGAGGCGAGCATGGTCAGCAGCCGGGCGATCGGCAGCCATTACTGGGCGGCGCCACCCATGGTGAACGCGGGCGCAGGGGCGGTGAGCGGTTCCAGCAGGCGCACCAACTCGGCGATGAGCTGCCCGCGCACTGCGGCGTCGTTGAAGTAGAAGTGCCCGCCTACGAACTGTCGCAGCTGCATCGGGCCGCGGGTGTGCGCTTGCCAGGGCGCGAGCGCCTCCGGCAGAGCGCGCGCGTCACCGGCGCCGCCGAACACCGTGATCGGGCAATCGAGCAAGGGGCCGGGCACGTGGCGATGCGTCTCGATGGCCATCATGTCGGCACGCATGGCCGGGAGCATGAGCTCGAGGAGGTCGCGGTGTTGCAGGATCTCGGCCGGGATGCCGCCGTAACGGCGGTCGAGCTCGGCGATGAAGGCGTCGTCGGGCAACCCATGTAGCGGCGCATCGGGCTCGGCGAGGTGGGGCGCCCGGCGCGCCGAGACGATGATCTGGGCCGGTCCGGGCAGGCCTCGTGCGGCCAGCGTGCGCGCCACTTCGTACGCGACCAGCCCGCCCATGCTGTGTCCGAAGAACGCGAATGGCCGGTCGAGCCGCGGCGCGAGGTTCGGCACCAGCGCCTCGACGATGGCTTGCACCGACGTCAACGGCGGCTCGCGCAGGCGGCTCTCCCGGCCAGGCAGCAGGACGGCGAGTACCTCGATCGATGGGGGCATCGCCAGTGCGAACGGCCGGTACACGGCGCCGCCGCCGCCTGCGTAGGAGAAACAGACCAGCCGGGCAGACGGCGCCGGACGCTGACCGAAGCGCATGAACCAGGCAGCGGGGCTCATCGTGCAGACACCTTGTGCAGCCGGGGACAGCCGCGCGCCGCGGGGCCGGCCCGGCGTGATCGCCGCACGCGCAGGCGCAAGTCTTCAGCCATCGAGAAACTCCCCAAAATCCCCGCGCCCGGTTCGACGCCGGGCTCCCAGCCGGGTTTGCGGCACAGCGCCGCCGAGCGCCGAGGCGTCGGCCGGGCATGCTATCGGCTGCCATGGGGCCGGATGGCCCACGGTCGCGCGCGCGCCTCAGAGCAATGAGAAAGTCCGCACGATCGCCCCGGATCGCCGCACGACGGCGGCGCACCAGCCACCTTGGGGGGTACGGTCGGCCCAGAGGGCGAAGTCTGCAGTCGGATGGGCGGGGTCGGACGTGTGCAGCAACGCCGGCGGCTCTCCCGGGCGCAACGACACTTCGAAGCCGTCAAGGGGCAACGACAGACCGCCGCCAAGGGCTTTCACGAAGGCTTCCTTGCGTGTCCAGCAGGCAAAGAAGGCGTCCTGCTGCCACTCGACGGGCATCGACAGCAGCTCCTGCCTCTCTGCGGCAGCGAAGTGGCTCTGGGCAATGGCCCGAAGTTCGGGCACGTGGCGCGGCACTTCGACGTCCACGCCCAGCGCGGCGCCGTCGCTCAAGCCGAGCAGCATCCACTGCGCGGAGTGAGAGAGGTTGAAGTCCAGCGCCACGCCAGGTGGGCCGCCGATGGCGCCGGTATCCAGGCCAGGCTTGCCTTGCGGGCCGGCGTGGAATCGCAGGCGGGCCGGCGCGAGGCCGAGCATGTGCCCGAGCACGTGGCGCAGCATGCCGCGGCCATGGGCGAAGCGCCGACGGTGCAACTCGAAGTGGAAGCGCTGCGCCCGCGCCCGCTCGGCGGCGTCGAGCACGGCGTGAAGGTCCGCACTCGGCCAGGGTGGTGCGTCCAGCGAGACCAGGACCAGGAGCACTTCGCCAGGTGCCGGCGCCAACGGCAGCGTGGCGGGTGAGCAGGCAGCCCACGCAGCGGCGGGCGGCGTCTCTACGCCTGAACGCATCGCAAGGGGTCAACAAGGGGCGCCATTTGGCGTAGTCTGCCAGCCTATGAGTCCCTCCGAAGCGCCAGATGGTGCCGGCCCGCGCCGCCGCGACCTCCTGCAATGGGCCTCGGCCGCGGGCTTGCTGTTGTCGATGACGGGGTGCGGGGGCGGCGGGGGCGACGGCGACGGTGGCGTCGCCGCGCCAGCGCCCGTCCCGGCGCCTCCTCCACCGGCGCAGACCCCACCCGCGCCTCCTCCACCGACGCCCGCCCCGCCCGAGCCGCCCCCACCGGCGGCGCCG
>JALHOU010000183.1 GCA_022842825.1 Rubrivivax sp. | reverse complement strand
GTTAGCTCGAACGTTAGGCATCACCAAACACCCATCGCGCATGATCGAAGCACAGTGGTTCCTCTTCCTCCTTGCATCGGTGGTCGTCATCGCGACCCCTGGCCAGGACATGATCCTCGTCATGTCGAGGTCCATCACTCATGGAATGCGGGCAGGTCTGGCCACGGCTGCAGGGGTTAGCGTGGGTCTGGTCGGCCACACGCTGCTGGCGACGCTTGGCCTCGGTGCGTTGCTGGGAACCTCGGAGTGGCTCTTCACAGCAATCAAGTTCGTCGGGGCCGCCTACCTCCTTTACCTAGGAGCGCAGCTGCTCTTCACACGGAGCGCGCAACTCGAGGGCGCGACACCTGCGCCCCAGTCGCAAGTGCGCTTGTTCATCACCGGGGCGGCCTCGAACATCAGCAATCCCAAGATCGCGATCTTCTACTTCGCCTTCCTGCCCCAGTTCGTAGCCCGTGACGCAGCGCATCCCACGCTCACCATCTTTGCTCTGGGCATCGTGTTTGCGGCCTTGACGTTCCTGATCAAGGGCCCTGTCGCGGTCTTCGCTGGCAGTCTGTCGGCTTGGTTCCAGTCGCGGCCTGCGGCGCTGGTCTGGCTTTACCGCTTCTGCGGCGTGGTCATGGTTGGTCTAGCAATGCGCCTGGCACTGTCGCGGCGCAGTGATGCCTAACCCCTCGCTCAACACGCGACCCCCAGCGGCGGGGCGCCCTGCCCGCGGGTCGCACGTTGTCTATGTTGCGCCCCGCCGGCAAGGCGCCCCGCCGCTGGGGTCGCGTTAGCTCGAACGTTAGGCCTCACGAATTCCCATACTAAGTGCAACACGCTTCGACGTGCGCCTCATTCGGCGTACTGAACCCGAGGACCTTCCTCGGCCGGTCGTTGAGGTCGCGCTCGACCTTGTCGCATTGACGCTGTGTCAGCTGCCTGAAGCAGCTGCCCTTGGGCAGGTACTGCCTGATCAGCCCGTTGGTGTTCTCGTTGGTCCCACGCTCCCATGAGTGGTACGGCTGCGCGAAGTACACCTCGATGCCCAGCTTGTCCTCGAGCTCCTTGAAGCCGTGGAACTCCGTCCCGTTGTCCAGCGTCAGGCTCTTGATCTTCAGCCGCCCCGATCGCACCTCACTGATCAGCGCCTTGTTCACCTCCGCCGCCTGCCTGGCCGGCAGCTTCAGGATCCGCGTCCCGCGCGTCATCCGGTCCACCAGCGTCAGCAGGCAGTGCCTACCGTCCTTGCCCATCACCGTGTCGCCTTCCAGATGGCCCACCTCGCTCCTGTCGTTGGTTGGTCGGGGCCGCTCGCTCAGCGGCCTCTTGCCGCTCATCCTCCCTCGTAGATCCCTCACCCTGTAGCCCTTGCGGTAGCGGCGCGACAGTTGCCTCGTCTGCAACCAATTCATCCCCCCTTTGGCCTTGTCCTTGGCCAGCCAGCGGTAGATCGTGCTCGTGCCTATCCTCATCCCTCGCCGCTTGCGCAGCCTCCCGCTGATCTGCTCCGGACTCCACTTCCTGCCGAGCAGTTCGTGCACCGCCACTTCACTGGCCTTGAACTGGCTTCCCTGTCGGCTTCGCCACCGCCTCGCCCTGGCGTAGCTGTCCGCCTTCTCCACCCGGTACCGCCCATCGCCCTTGTCAGCGTTGCGCTTGAGCTCCCGGCTGATCGTCGAGGCGCTTCGACACAGCGCCTCGCCAATCTGCCTGATGCTCAGCCCCATCGACTTGTGCTCCACGATCAGGTACCGTTCCCTCGTGGTGAGTTGGTGATATCCCATTGCAGACCCTTCTTGCCGGAAGAGAAGCAGTAAGTCTCCAACTCACCGCCTTCTTCTTGAAGGTGTTGCACTTCGCCTGGTAATCCGCCCATCACACAACACCCACCGGTTCGCGTCGCCAATGCAGCTGATCGACACTGCACGCTCATGGGCGAGGCGCATCAAGCGGGACGGCGTGACTCTTTGGTTTGCAGGCAGGCACCCAGGTACGCCCCGGTACTCGAAGGCGCTCGGAGCGTATGTTGTCGCCTACGCGCTGAGCCCAATCCGTATGCTCCCCCGTCAAGTAGACAGCCCAGAAGTGGAGACTTTCGCGTGGAACACTCGGGCTTGAACACCACCGGCGGCATGTCACCCAGGGACTCGTGCGGCCGGTACTCGTTGTAGTCGCTGAGCCAGTCGTCGGCTGCGTCCTGCACCTCGCTGAGCGCATTGAACAGCCAGGCGTCCAGCACTTCGTTGCGGAAGCTGCGGTTGAACCGCTCGACGAACGCGTTCTGGTTGGGCTTGCCGGGCTGGATGAACAGCAGCTGGATCGAGCGCTCCTTGGCCCAGTCGGTGAAGGCTTGCGCGGTCAGTTCAGGCCCGTTGTCCAGCCGGATCGCCCGCGGCTTGCCATAGACCTCGATCAGTTGGCTCATCACCCGCACCAACCGGGCCGATGGGATCGACATGCCGCATTCGATGCGCAGCGCTTCCCGGTTGCCCTCGTCGATGACGTTCAGCGTTCGGAACGGCCTGCCGTCGTACAGCGTGTCGCGCATGAAGTCCAAGGCCCAGACGTGGTTGAGCTCCTGGCTGGCCAACAGGGGCTGGCGCGGCCGCGTGATCACACGTCGCTTGGCCTTGCGCTTGAGGTTCAGCCGCATCCCGCAGTACACCCGATAGACCCGCTTGTGGTTCCAGCCATGGCCATCAGCGCGCAGGCGTTCGAAGCACTTCCAGAAGCCCCACCGGGGGCGCTTGTCAACGACTGCGTTGATCGCCTCGATGACCGGTGCGTCCTTGCCCGCCCGGTCAGCCGTGGGCCTGTACAACGCCGACCGCGGTAGCCCCGCGGCCTTGCAAGCTCGCACGCGCGACAGATGGTGTTCTTCAACCATGATCTGCACCGCGCCTCGCCTGGCGGCCGGCGTCACAACTTTCGGGACAAGACGTCCTTGATCGCCGCGTTCTCCAAGGCCAGCTCGGCATACATCCTCTTGAGCCGCCCGTTCTCCGCCTCAAGCTCCTCGACCCGCTTGAGCTCGTTGACCGACATGCCCGCGTACTTGCTCTTCCACTGGTAGTACGTCGCGTTGCTGATGCCGTGCTTGCGGCACACCTCCGCCACCGGCATCCCAGCCTCGTCCTCGCCCAGGATCGCCAGCACCTGGCTCTCCGTGAATCTCGACAGCCTCATCGCTCTTCCTCGGAGATGCGGAAGCCTCCACTTTCGATCTGTCTACTCGGAGGGGGAGCTTACGAAGGACGTGCTGACCCGATTGCCGACACAGCCCGCAGGGCGGATCGAGGAACTGCTGCCGCATCGCTGGCAGCCCGACGCCTCCCGCTGAGCCGTTCGGCGCCCTTGGGGTGGGATGCCTGCGCGCTTACAGGTTTTCCAACTCGGCGGCGGCTCGGCGGCGCACCGCCTCGGCCTTCAGCGGCAGCACCACGCCGAACTCGGCCAGCAGGCGCTGATGCGGTTGATGGTGGCTTTGCGCACCGTGGGCGGCACACGGAATGATCCACAGGAGTGGAGCCCGGAGCAGATCAGCGGCAGGAAAGCGCGCGCTTCCTTTTCGTTGGGGGGCGTGAAAGCTGCGCTCACTGCACCGCTTCAGGCCGGTGCGGTCCCCGCATGTCGGCGCTTCGCGACCTGCTTCGCGCGCGCGGGGGCCTTCGTCGCCGGTCGCGCGCGACCTGGGGCCTTCGTGCGCCTCGTGCTCGCGGCAGCCGTCGGCGCCGGTTTCACGCCACCAGCCATCTTCGCCGTCTCTTGCACCCTCGGCAGCAGCGCCGCCTCCAGCTCGGCCAGTGCCTCGGCCGAGTAGACGGCCAGCTTCTGCAGGCTCGGCACCGAGGTGTGGCAGCCGGTGAAGCCGAAGTTCATCTGGCCCGCGTAGCTCTCGCAGGTGATGTTCAGTGCCTGGCCGTGCGTGACGATCGAGGCCGGGAAGATCGCCAGCAGCTCGGCGCCGCGGAAGTAAAGGGGTTTGTCCGGCCCGGGCACGTTGGAGATCGTGATGTTGAACATCGGCCGCGTGCGCCCGCCGATGCCGGTGAGCAGCGTGACGATGGTCGGCGCCATCAGCAGCATCGTGTACTGCAGCATCGCCTGCCGCGGCAGGCCCTGCACATGCGCCTTGGCGTGCAACACCGAGGCGCGCACGGCGCGCAGCCGCTCGGCGGCGTCCTCGATGTCGGTGCCCAGCGTCGCGACGATGAAGCTGATGGCGTTGCCGGTGTTCTCGTCGTCCTTGGGCCGCACCGACACCGGGATGCCGGCGGTGAGCGGCTTGCCCGGCAGCGCGTCGCGCTCCTGCAAGAAGCGGCGCAGCGCGCCGCCACACAGCGTGAGCACGATGTCGTTGATGGTGCAGCCGGCGGCGTCGGCCAGCGCGCGCAGGCGCGGCAGCGGGAACTGCTGCGTTGCGAATCGGCGCTTCTCGCGCACGCGCCCGTTGAAGAGGGACAGCGGCGCATCGAACGGCACCACCATGCCGTCGCTCGGGTCACCGATGCGCTTGAGGATCTTGCCGAAGGCCGCCGCCAGCTGCGGCAGCGATCGCGCCTGCACGCTCAGGCCCTCGATCGCCGCGGCGGTGGCGTTGGCCACCGTGGGCGGCGGGTCGCTGCGACCGGGCTTCCTGGCCGGACTCAGGCCCGTGGCCCAGAACGGTGGCAGCGCGAGGCTCTTCGCCGGGTCGGGCGACATCGCGCGTTCGAGCATCTTCATGCCGCTGATGCCGTCGATCAGCGAGTGATGCATCTTGACGAAGAGCGCGAAGCGATCGCCGTCGAGCCCTTCGATGATCGTGCACTCCCAAGGCGGCCGCGCCAGATCGAGCGGCGTCGTGTGCAGGCGGCCGACCAGCTCGCCGAGCTCGCGTTCGCCGCCCGGCCAGGGCAGCGCGGCGTGGCGCACGTGGTACTCCAGGTCGATGTCGTCGTCCTCCACCCACGAGGGCAGCGGGTTCTTGGTGTAGGCCAGCTTCAGCCGCCGGTTCCACGGCGGCGCGAAGCTGCGGTGGCTGCGGAACTCGGCCATCAGGTGGCGCAGGTAGTCCTTTGGCGCGCCCTCGGGCAGGCGGAAGGTCAGCAGGCCCCCGACATGGTTGGGCGTGGCGCGCGACTCGGTGAAGAGCCACGCGGTGTCCAGCGGGTTCAGGCGTACGGCGTCCACCGGGGTGGCCTCAGGCGGCGGCCAACGCGCCGGCCGACCTGCGGGCCGGCGCCTTCTGCGCGGCCACCCTCTTCACAGCGATCGTCTGCGCGACGCTCTTCTTCGTCGCGCCCTTCTTCGCCATGCCCTTCTTCGCGGCCGGCGCCTTGCTCACGGCGGCCACCTTCTTCGCTGGCGCAGCCTTCTTCACCGCCGTGGCCTTCTTCGCTGCAGCCGCCTCAGCCGCCTTCTTCGGCGGTGCCGCCTTCTTCGTCGCGGCCGGCTTGGCCGCAGCCTTCCTCGGCGCGCCCTTCGCTGCGCTGCCGCCCTTCCACGTCAGCCGCGCCTTCTTCGCCAGTTTCACGACCCGGGCGATGTCCTCGTCGGTGTACACGCCCTTGACGCCGGAGATCGCCGACAGCTTCATGCCGTGCTTGATGCCGAGCTTGTAGATCTCCTTGACCTTCTCCCACTCGGTATCGCGGCCCACCGTGAAGACCTCGAAGCGGCCCTCGAGCGCGAGCACGATGGTCTCGGCCAGGCAGGCGTAGATGACGTTGGGCGGCAGGCCGATGCTCTTGAGTCCCTTCACCTTGGTCGGCAGCTCGATCTCGCCGGACTCGATCACCAGCACGTCGGGCCGCCTGGCCACCTGGTCGGGCGGCAGGTCCAGCGGGCGCGCCACGTCGGTGATGACGCAGCCGGGCTTGACCTTCATGATGTCGAGGATCTTCTTGCCGGCGCCCGAGGTCGAGGTGACGATCATGTCCATGTCGCCCAGCAGGCTGTCGTAGTCGGTGCTGCAGACGACGTCGGCGTCGGGCGTGTCCTTCAGGATCGACGCCTTCAGCTCCTTGAGCTTGCCCATGTCGCGGCCGGCGATCACGACCTGCTGGAAGGCCATCGCGAGCAGGCGCGCGCTCACCGAGCCGATCGAGCCGCTGGCGCCGATGACCATCGTCTTGGCCTGCACGCGCCGGCCGTTGCGGCCCGGCTGCACGAGGCCCATGCGCTTCATCGCGTCGGCGGCGGCCCACAGCGCGCCGCTGGCGGAATAGCTGTTGCCGGTGGTGACCGGGACGCGCGCGCGCCGCGCCACCGTGATGCCGGCATCACCGACGACCTTGGTGAACGCGCCCAGCCCCATGATCTGCGCGCCGAGCTTCTCGGCCATGTGGGCCGCCGCGAGCAGCCGCCGGTAGGTGAACTCGGGGCTGCGCGAGAGCATCTCCTTGGGCGTGCCGCCGACCGTGATCAGCCACCCCTCGGCCTCGGCGCCGGCGGGGCTGACGATGTTCTCCATCTTGCAGTAGACCATCGGCGGCATGTACGCGGCCAGCGTCTCGACCTTGTCCATCACGAACTTGGGCGTGCCCTTCGGGATCGGCATGCCCTTGCGGATGAACTCCTGGCTGAGCGGATGGATGACGAAGGCAAAGCGGCGGATGTTGCGGAAACTGCCCGTGGGGTGCAGCAGGCGCGGCTGGATGGCCAGCTCGTCGATGATCTCGGTGAAGTCGTCGTCGGAGACCTGCTCGTGCGGCTTGCCGAGGGCGGCGAGGATCATCGCCTCGATGACGTTGGTGCCGACGACGCGCGGAAAGAGCTTGGGGCTGACGTCGATGACGAGGTTCACGCGGTGCCGTGTGAACCAGGCCATGCGCTCGTCGTCGACGGCGGAGGTGATCACCGTCTTGCCGGCGAGGTTGTCGGCGGTGCCGACCTCCTTCAGCTCATGGAAGGTGCCGACGATGACGTGCGACTTGGTCACTTGCGCGGCGATGCGGCTCGTCTTGAATCCCGACAGCGCCGACTCGAGCAGGATGCCGGGCTTGCTGGACAGCGCCCAGTCGGTGCCCTTGGCGTAGAGCTCGAGCTGCGCCAGCGAGGTCAACATGGTCGGCGCGCCGGTCTGCGCCAGCGCATCGGCGAAGAAGAGGTTGGGCGTGTAGTCCGACATCGCCACCGCCATGTCGTAGTTGCGCATGCCCGACAGGAACAGCACGAGGTTGTTGTTGAAGTAGTGCCCGAGCTCGTTTTGCACCCAGCGCACGGCGCGCACCTGCAGCAGCCGGCGCAGCGTGGCGCCGGTAGTCACCGGCACGCGCGTGACGACGTTCAGCAGCCGCCGCGTCTCCTTGTTGATGAGCGTGCTCTGGCCGACGTGGTAGTGGTCGCCGATCTCGCCGACGCCGATGGCATCGGCGTGCGTCTGGTGGCGCCGCATCAGCTCCCAGGCCTTGGTGGTGTCGTCGTCGGCGCCCACGCGCTGCACCTCGAAGCGCTGGCCGAGGAAGTCGGTCTCGAAGCGGAAGTCCTGCTTCGAGGAGCCGAGGGTGACGGTGACGACCTTCTTCATCTGCTGGCTTTCTTCCGGTGGGGTCGATGCGTGGCGCCGGGCTCAGCGCGGCGTCTTGCGTGGTGTGGCCTTCTTCGCGGCCGTGGTCTTGCGCGCGGGGCCCGTGCCCGTGGCGCCCTTGCGCGCCGCGGTCTTGCGCGCCGGACTCTTGCGCGCCGGACTATTTCGCCCGGGACTCCTGCGCGAAGCCGGCGCCGACTCGTCCCTCTCGGCGGCCGCGGTCGGCGGCAGCAGTTGGCCGATGAGCTCCTCGCACTGCGCCACCGTCATGTAGCGCGGCACCGGGTAGCCGGTGTGCGCCTCGTGGCAGGCGGCGCGCGCCAGCGCCGGGATGTCGGCCTCCTGCAATGCCGCCAGGTGCAACGGGATGCCGAGGTCGGCGTTGAGGCGGTCGACGGCCTCGAGGAACTTCCCCGCCAGGGTCTCCTCGTCCTCGTCTTCGTTGCCGGCGCGGGCCCGCACGGCCAGCAACGCAAGGCGTTCGGTCACCGCCGGCAGCGACCAGCGCAGCACGTGCGGCAGCACGATGGCGTTGGCCAGCCCGTGCGGCGTGTGGTACTTGCCGCCGAACTGGTGCGCGATGGCATGCACGTAGCCGACATTGGCGCGCGTGAAGGCGATGCCGGCGTAGGTGGAGGCGAGCGACATCTTCTCGCGCGCCTCGAGGTTGGCGCCCTCACAGTAGGCGGTGCGCAGGTTCTCGAAGATGAGGCCGACGGCGGTGAGCGCCATGTCGTCGGTGTAGGGCGTGGCCCACTGGCCGAGGAAGGCCTCGACCGCGTGTGTGAGCGCGTCGATGCCGGTGGCCGCCGTCACCGCCGGCGGCAGGCCGGTCATCAGCACGGGGTCGAGGGCGGCCATCTTCGGCACCAGCCGCGGGTCGACGATGACGAGCTTGCTCTCGCGCTCGGGGTCGGAGATCACCGCCGCGACGGTGACCTCGCTGCCGGTGCCGGCGGTGGTGGGCACGGCGTAGATCTTCATCGGCGCGCGCAGCCCCTTGAAGTAGCCGGCCAGCTGGCGCAGCGGCTTGGGGTTGGTCACCGCCAGCGCGATCGCCTTGGCGGCGTCCATCGAGGAGCCGCCGCCGAAGGCGACGAGGGCGTCGCACTCGTGCTCTTTGAAGAACTCGATGCCGCGCTCGATGAGCGGGATCGGCGCGTCGGGCGTGATCTCGTCGAAGACCACGTACTCGGTGCCGCCGGCGGTGAGCGCATCGGTGAGGCTCTTCAGCAGGCCGAGCTTGGCGATGACCTTGTCGGTGACGATGAGGATCTTCCGATGCCCGAAGCCGGCCACCGCGGCGCCCAGCCGGCCGCTCGACCCGGGGCCGACGAGCAGCGTCGGCTGTGGCAGCGGCAGGAAACGCACGAGGTAGCCGGCGCCCTTCATCAGCGCGCCAAGGCTGGCGGCGCGGGTCGATTCCGGGACGAAGTCGAGGTTCAAGGCAATCCTCCTGTGGCGGCCGCCGGCTTCGTGCCCGCGGCCACGGGGTGCGGCGTGCCGCGCCGCCCCGCGCGCGATTCTTGCCCAAGGGCGGCCCCTTGGCGCCAGGGTTCGACCCGTAGGCACGGCGGCCATCGGCGGCCATCGGCGGCCGGTCGACAATCGCAGCGCCGCCGGAGCGCGCTGGCGCCCCGGCACCCGGGGCCCATCGCGCCCCCGCACCTGCCTCGACTGCCACCGACCCATGCCGATGAACGACATCGCGGTTTCCCGCGCCGACCTGCAACTCATGGCCGATCTGGCCGAGCGATTTGCGAAGAACGAAATCGTGCCCCACCTCGAAGCGTGGGAAGAGGCCGGCGAACTGCCGCGCGCCTTGCACGGCCGCGCGGCCGAGCTCGGCCTGCTCGGCCTCGGCTACCCTGAGGCGCTGGGCGGTACGCCCACCACCTGGGCCATGCGCAACGTGCTCACCGCCACGCTGGCCCGCCGGGGCGGCAGCGGCGGCGTCATGGCCAGCCTCTTCAGCCACAACATCGGCCTGCCCCCCATCCTGCGCCATGGCAGCCCCGAATTGCAGGCCGAGGTGATCCCGGGCGTGCTGCGCGGCGAGAAGATCTCGGCCCTGGCCATCACCGAGCCCGGCGGCGGCACCGACGTCTCGGCCCTGCGCGCCACGGCGGTCCGCGACGGCGACGACTACGTGGTCGACGGCGAGAAGATCTTCATCACCTCGGGCCTGCGCGCCGACTGGCTCACCGTGGCCGTGCGCACCGACCCGAAGAACAAGGGGCCGATGGGCATCTCGATGCTCGTCGTGCCCGGCCACCTGCCGGGCCTCTCGCGCAGCCGGCTGCACAAGATGGGCTGGCACAGCTCGGACACGGCGCACCTGCGTTTCGACGGCGTGCGCGTGCCGGCGCGCTACCTGGTGGGCGAGGAGGGGCTGGGCTTCAAGATCATCCTCACCAACTTCAACGGCGAGCGGCTGGCCATGTCGGCCATGGCGCTGGGCTTCGCCGAGCGCTGCTACGACGACGCGCTCGACTGGGCGCGCCAGCGCAAGACCTTCGGCGCCGCCATCGTCGACCACCAGGTCATCCGCCACAAGCTGATGGACATGAAGATGCGCATCGAGTCCACGCGCGCCTGGCTGGATGCGGTGACGGCGCGCGCCGACAGCGGCGACAAGTCCGACAAGGGCGCCGAGTGGGTGGCGCAGGTCTGCCTGCTGAAGAACCACGCCACGCAGACCCTGCAGTTCTGCGCCGACGCCGCCGTGCAGATTCTCGGCGCCATGGGGTTCATGAGGGGCACCGCACCCGAGCGCATCTACCGCGAGGTGAAGGTGATGACGATCGGCGGCGGCACCGAGGAGATCATGAAGGAGCTGGCCTCGCGCCAGCTGGGGCTGTAGGCCGCCCCCCGCGGAAGCGGCAGGGTGCGGGGTCGCCCGCTACGATCGGCGCGCGAACTTCCGCAGGCCACGCCCGCCCGGGCCCTCTTGCCGTGATCACCTTGCTGCATGAACAACGCGAGACGCCGTGCCCCGACTCGGCCGCCGAGGGCGACGCGCTCTGGCTCGACGCCGCGGCCATCGAGGCGGCCACCGGCTGGCGCTGGAAGCCCGAGGGCCTGTGCCACGGCGACACCTGCGTGCCGCTGCCGCGCGCGGCCGAGGACGGCAGCGCGCCGGTCATGCGCGGCGACCGCCTGGACCTCGCCGCGCTGTGGCG
>JALHOU010000182.1:7731-10695 GCA_022842825.1 Rubrivivax sp. | reverse complement strand
GACCACCAGCCCTGCTTCGAGGCCTGGGTGGGCGAGCCCTTCGCGCATGGCTACGAGCACTTCGAGCTGTGCCTGCAGCTGCCCGTGGTGGCGGCGGACCAGCCCATCTGAGCCCGAGGCGGGCCTGGCCGGGCTCGGTCGGGTGCGGCCGGGCGCGGCCGCGCGGTGGAGCGCGGCCGTTCCCGTGCACGGGGTTCACCCCACGACGACCTGGCTCACCTGCAGCACGGGCGCGCGGTCGGTGTAGTTCGGGATGTCGGCCATGATCTCCTGCGCGTGCGGGCCGAAGGCGGCCTGGAACTCCTCCACCGAGTCGCAGAAGATGTGGCACGCGGCCACGTAGGGCGCGGCCTCGCCCGGCGCGCCGCCGGCCAGGCCCTGGTCGACGGTGTAGTGGCGGCAGGCCTTGCCCATGCGGGCCTGCACCAGCGGCATGTGGCGCTCGCGGTAGTAGGCGTGGTCGAAGCGCGTGCCGGGCTGCTGGGGGTACATGACGCTGACCTTGATCATCGGGGCTCTCCTTCGCGCGGGGCGAGTGGTTGGAAGCGCGATTGAAAGCCGCGCCGCCGGCCGCGGCCAGGGGGCGGATGTCCCGGAAGCGGTCTTCTCAGAGCCCGAGGTCCCGGGCGCGCACCACGGCCTGGGGCCGGCCCTCCACGCCCAGCTTCGCGTAGAGCGTGCTCAGCATGTTGCGCACCGTCTTCTCGGCCACGCCGAGGTGGGCGGCGAGTTGGGCGTTGTCGAGGCCCCGGCCGACGAGCGCGGCGAGCTCGCGTTCTCTCGCCGTGAGCGCGGGCAGGGTGGGCGAGGGGGCGACGAACGCGGTGATGGCCTCGCAAAGACGCTCGAACGCTGGTTCGTGCGCGAGCGGGATGTGGTTGCGCGAGGGCAGCGACTCGAAGCGCGCGCCGGGGATCGAGGCCGCGACTTCATGCCCCAGGGCCACCGGTACGGCCATGTCGCCGGCACTGTGCAGCACGAGCGTCGGCGCACGCACGAGGGGCGCGAGCGGCCGCACATCCAGCAGCACGCGCGCCCGCATGAGGGCGGCGGCGCGCGGCCCGTCGCAGCTCAGGCGCTGCTGCTCGGTGAGCGCGGCCCGCGCCTCGGGCGTGCCGTCGGGCAGGAAGCGGCTGGTGAAGAACTCCTGCACGGCCGGGTCGTTGCGGCCCCAGCCCGTCTACACCAGGCGCACCTGGGCGTCGTGATAGGCGAGCGTCTCGGCCGGCAGGTTGCGGTGCCGCAGGCCGTGCGTGAAGCCGCCCAGCAGCACGAGGTGCGAGACGCGCTCGGGGAAGCGCGCCGCGTAGGCGATGGCCGGCGGCGCCGCCCCGCTGATGCCGAGCAGCGCCACGCGGGGCGCGCCGTGCGCCTGCACCACCGCGTCCAGTTCTTCGACGGCGGTCTCGAGGTCGGGCACCCGCTCGTCGCTGCCCGAGCAGCCGCAGCCGCGCTCGTCGTAGCGCACCAGCGTGAAGGGCCGGCCCAGGCGCTCGATCCAGGGCTTCCAGAGGGGAGAGCGCAGGTCGAACTCGACGTGCGTCATCCAATGCGCCACGCGCACGAGCGTGCGTGCGCCGGCACGGCCGCTGCGCGCCCAGGCAATGCGGGCGCCTGAAGCCACCTGGGTGAAGCGCAGCTCGTGCGTGAGGAGGGGCGGGGCGGCAGCGGACATGGGGTGTGCGGCCGGGCCGGCGCGCCTCAGGGCGAGGGCCGCTGCGTCTGCGGCGTCTGCTGGTGCGTCTGCTGCGGCGTCTGCTGCTGTGTCTGCTGCTGCGTCTGCTGCGCCACCCACTCGGCATAGGCGGGGCTGGCCTCGCACACCTCGAGCGCGTAGAGCGCGGGCAACTCGTAGGGATGCATCTCGAGGATGAGCGCGCGCAGCGCCGGCGCAGCGGCCTCGGTGGTCTTGAACATCAGGCGCTGCTCGGTGTCGTGCTGCAGCGCGCCTTGCCAGCGGTAGACGCTCTCGATGGCATCGATGTGCACGCAGGCCGCGAGCCCGCGCTCGACGGCGGCCGTGGCGATGCGGCGCGCGTCGGCGGCCTGGCCCACGGTGGTGCAGATGGCTTGTAGCTTCATGGCGCTCGTGGTGCTCGTGGTGCTCGCGGGGCTCGGTCCTGGGGGAGTGTGCGCGTGTGTGGTCGCAGGGGGCGGCTCAGAACACCGCGTGGTCGCCGCGCTCCAGCACCGCCGTGCCGGCGAGCAGGCGCTCGTAGTAGCCGAAGAGCGTCTCGGTGCCGGTGGAGGGCGTGGCGGCGGCGTCGTAGCGGCCCGTGGCGGGGTCGAGCACGAGCATCGATTCGGTGGCGTAGTAGCGGCCGATGCGGGCGAGCTCGGCCCTCGCGGCCAGCGCCGGCACGACGCGGCCGGCCGTGCCGAGCACCGCCACGATGGCGTCGAGCAGGGCCACCGGTACGTGCTTGAAGCGCGGCGGCTGGCCCAGCAGCGCGAAGAGGTGCTCGCCCTGTTGCCGCGGCGTGATGGCCGCGCCGGACCCACCGATGGGCAGCACGCGGTTGTGGCGGCCGGGGTCTTGCAGGCAGCCGGCGAGATAGTCGCCGAGGTCGTCGTCGCTGATCGGCTTGCAGGCCGTGAGCGTGCCGTCGCCGAAGACGAGGAAGGGCTTGCCGCGCTTCACGCGCTCGACCTGGCCCGAGAGCGACTTGAAGAACGCCGTCGGCCGCACGATGGAGTAGGTGAGGCCCGAGCCGATGAGCGCCTGCTCGAAGGCCAGCTTGGCGTGCTGGAAGGCGAGGCGCGGCTTCTGCACGCACAGGGCCGACAGCAGCACCATGTGCGCCACCCCGGCGCGCTGCGCCTCGGCCAGGGCATGCAGGTGCGCCTGGTGGTCGATGGCCCAGGCGTCGGCCGGCGCGCCTGTGCGTGAGGCGAGGCAGGACACGAGGGCGTCGAAACGCTCGCCGCGAAAACCGTCGCGGGCCAGCGAGGCGGGGTCGGTGA
>JALHOU010000182.1:0-7631 GCA_022842825.1 Rubrivivax sp. | reverse complement strand
CACCGGCACCGGCACCGGCACCGGCACCGGCACGCGTGCGCACGAAACACACCACGTCGTGGCCATGCCGCACGAGGGCGCGCACCGTGGCGCGGCCGATGGTGCCGGTGGCGCCGAGCACGAGCACCCGCTTCGGCATGGTGCGAGTCTCTTCTCGGCGGCCGCTCAGGCGGCGGCCGCCGCGAGGCCGAGCATCTGCGCTGCGAGCGCCTCGGCGACCTCGATGCCGTCGACCGCGGCCGACATGATGCCGCCGGCATAGCCCGCGCCCTCGCCCGCGGGGTAGAGGCCGCCGACGTTCAGGCTCTGCCGATCGCGCCCGCGCGTGATGCGCAGCGGCGACGACGTGCGCGTCTCCACGCCCGTGAGCACTGCATCGGGCATCGCGAAGCCCTTGATCTGCCGTTCGAAGGCCGGCAACGCCTCGCGCAGGGCGGCGATGGCGTAGTCGGGCAGGGCGGCGCGGCCGGGCTGTGCCAGGTCGGTGGGGTGCACGCCGGGTTGGTAAGAGGGCAGCACGGTGTCGAAGGCGGTGGAGCGCTGGCCCTTCAGGAAGTCGCCCAGGCGTTGCCCCGGCGCCTTGTAGCCGCCCTCGCCGAGCTCGAAGGCGCGCGACTCCCAGAAGCGCTGGAAGGCGATGCCGTCGAGCGGGTGCACGGGGCCATCGGGGCGCCCGTCCTGCCGGTAGTCCTGCGGCGAGATGCCGACCACCAGCCCGGCATTGGCATTGCGCTCGTTGCGCGAGTACTGGCTCATGCCGTTGGTGACCACGCGCCCGGCCTCGGAGGTGGCGGCGACCACGGTGCCGCCGGGGCACATGCAGAAGCTGTAGACGGCGCGGCCGTTGCGCGCGTGGTGCACGAGGCGGTAGTCGGCGGCGCCGAGGATCGGGTGGCCGGCGTTCGGCCCGAAGCGCGCGCGGTCGATCACGCCTTGCGGGTGCTCGATGCGCACGCCCAGCGAGAAGGGCTTGGGCTCCATGAAGACGCCGCGCCGGTGCAGCATCTCGAAGGTGTCGCGGGCGCTGTGGCCGAGCGCCAGCACGACGTGCTCGGCGTCGATCTGCTCGCCCGAGGCGAGCACGACGCCGCGGATGCGGTGCTTCGGGCCACCTGGGCCGTTGCTGCCATCGCCGCCTGCTTCGCGCTCCTCGAGCTGCACGTCGGTCAGGCGCTGCCCGAAGCGGATCTCGCCGCCAAGGCTCTCGATCTCGGCGCGCATCTTCTCGACCATGCTCACGAGCCGGAATGTGCCGATGTGCGGCTTGCTGACGTAGAGGATCTCCTCGGGCGCGCCGGCCTTCACGAACTCGGTGAGCACCTTGCGCGTGAGGTGGCGCGGGTCGCTGATCTGGCTCCACAGCTTGCCGTCGGAGAAGGTGCCGGCGCCGCCCTCGCCGAACTGCACGTTCGACTCGGGGTCGAGCACGCCGCGGCGCCACAGGCCCCAGGTGTCCTGCGTGCGCTCGCGCACGGCCTTGCCGCGTTCGAGCACGAGTGGCCGCAGGCCCATCTGCGCCAGCAGCAGGGCGACAAAGAGGCCGCAGGGCCCGAAGCCGACGACGAGCGGGCGCGGACGACCGCCTGCGCGGAAGTCGGCCGGCGCGTGGGCCGGGATGCGGTAGCGGGTGTCGGGACTGGCCCGCACATGCGGGTCGCCCGCGAAGCCACGCAGCACCGCGGCTTCGTCCACCCCCTCGGCCAGTTGGCAGTCGAGGGTGTAGATCAGCACCACCGCCGACTTCTTGCGCGCATCGTAGGCGCGCTTGAAGACGGTGAAGGCCTCGAGGTGGTTCTCGGTCAGCCGCAGCCGGGCCAGCACGGCCGGGCGCAGTGCGTCAGGCGGGTGGTCCAGCGGCAGTCGCAGCTCGGTGATGCGCAGCATGCTCGCGGTGGCAAAGGTGCCTCGAGCGCGTGCCGGACAGGGGCTCGCGGCCGTGTGCGCAGCGGCCCCCGCCTTGGCCCCGGACCCCGAGGGCTCGCGCGACGCGGGGGCTCAGCCGCCCTTGCGAGCGCGCTTGCCCGGGTTCTTCTTGCTGCGCGTGTGCGAGCCGCGCTCCTTGCTGATGCGCTGGCCGGCGTGCGAGGAGCTGTTGGTGCCCTGCTTGGTCGGCAGGGGGGGCGTGGCGCGGCGGTCTGCTTCGGTGACGATCTTGTTGCCCATGGCGGTTCCGGTGAGTTGGAGGCGAAAGGCGAATTAGGCCACAAGGCCCGGCCGAGGCCGGCGGAGGGGGCCGGGCAACGACGGCGAGGTCTACGGGCCTGGCTCCTGCGGGCCCTCGAGCAGCCCGCGCACGTACCCGATGGCCCGTGCTGCGCAGCCGGGCCCGTCGGGCCGGTAGTCGAAGGGCTCCATGGCCAGCCAGCCGGCGTAGCCCGCGCGTTGCAGCGCAGCGAGGATGGGTCGGAAACGGTCGCTGCCTTGCCCGGGCCCGCGCCGGTTGCGGTCGTTGAGCTGCACGTGCGCAAGCAGGCCGCTGCCCCACCAGCGCTCGATCAGCGCCGGCAGCGGCTCGGCCTCGGTGGCGCCGGCCGAGCAGGTGTCGAGCATCGTGCGCAGCCCCGACAGCGCGGCGGCCTGCACGATGGCAGCGGCTTCGGCCACGGTGTTGACGACGCTCGTCTGGTCGCGCGAGAGCGGCTCGATGCAGTACGCCAGGCCGAGCGGGCCGGCGCGCTCGCCGCAGCGCACCCAGGCGGCGGTGGCGCGGGCCAGCGCGTCGGCATGCGCCTGCCCGGGTTGCGGGTTGCGCTGTGCCGGCGAGCCGTGCACGAGGTAGCGGCCACCCATGGCGGCGCACAGGTCGATGAGGTGGTCGAGCGCGGCGCGCGTGCGCGCCTGCACGGTGGCGTCGGGGTGGCCGATCGAAAGGCCCTTCGGCGCCACCAGCAGCCAGTGCAGACCGGTGATGGCGAGGCCGTGGTCGCGCGCCGTCGCGGCGAAGGCGCGCGCCTGGGTTTCGGTGAGCGTCGTCGGGTCGTCGGCCAGCGTGTACGGCGCCACTTCCAGGCCGCGGTAGCCGAGCGCGGCCGCGTACTCGCACTGCCGCTCGAAGGGCCAGGGAGCCAGCACCTCGTTGCACAGCGCCAGGCGCTCGGTCATCGGTGTCATGTCCGCACCCTCATTTCGTGATGGCCGGCGTGGGGCCCGTGCCGCCGTGGCGCGCCCACCAGCGCCGCACCGCCGGCAGTTGCGCCAGCAGCATCACCGCCACCAGCGCTGCCAGCACGGCGCTGATGGGCCGCGTGAAGAACGGTGCCAGGCTGCCGTCGGAGAGAACGAGCCCGCGCCGCAGGGACTTGTCGATGATGTCGCCGAGCACCAGCCCCAGCACGAACGGCGCCACCGGAAAGCCCTGTCGCCGCAGCAGGAAGCACAGCACGCCCACGCCGAGCATCACCCAGACGTCGAAGAGCCGCTGCGTGATGGAGTACGCCCCGAGCACGCAGAGCACGAAGACGATGGGCATGATCACCTCGCGCGGCACGCGCAGCACCCACAGGATGGGGCGCACGAGCACGAGGCCGAAGAGCAGGATGGCCAGCGTGGCGAAGAAGGTGATGCCGACGATGTCGTACACGTACTGCGGGCTGTTCACCATGAGCATCGGGCCGGGCTGGGCGCCGTGGATGATCATCGCGGCCATCAGCACCGCGGCCGGCGCCGAGCCCGGGATGCCGAGCGCGAGCGCCGGGATGAGCGCGCCGGGGATGGCGGCGTTGTCGCCGGTTTCGGCGGCGATGAGGCCGTCCACCGAGCCCTTGCCGAACTTCTCCTTCTCGCGGCTGGCGCGCTTGGCCGCGGCATACGACGACCACGCCGCCATGTCTTCGCCCACACCCGGCAGCACGCCGATGGAGACGCCGATGAGGCCCGAGCGCAGGATGGTGCGCCAATAGCGCACGAGGTCGGCGATCTTCGGCAGCACCGAGCCCACCGTCGACACCACCGCCCGCAGCCGCGGCTGGCCCATCACGGTGAGGATCTCGGCGAAGCCGAAGGCCCCCACCAGCGCCGGGATGAGGCCGATGCCGCCGGTGAGCGCGTTCTCGCCGAAGGTGAAGCGGGCGTGCGCGTGGATGGGGTCCAGCCCGATGGTGGCGGTGAAGATGCCGAGCAGCCCCATCAGCCAGCCCTTCACCGGGTTGGCGCCGGTGAGGGTGCCCGACATCATCACGCCCACCATGCCGAGCCAGAAGAACTCGAAGGCGCCGAACTTCAGCGCCGTCTCGGCCAGCAGCGGCGTGAACATGGCCAGGCACACCACGCCGAAGAGCGAGCCGGCCACCGAGCCCGTGGTGGCGATGCCCATCGCCCGGCCGGCGAGCCCCTGGCGCGCGAGCGCGTTGCCGTCCAGGCAGGCGGCGGCGTTGGCCGCCGTGCCGGGGATGTTGAGCAGGATGGCCGTGCGGCTGCCGCCGTAGATGGCGCCGACGTAGACGCACACGAGCACGAGGATGGCGTCGGTGGGCGCCATCTTCACGGTGAGCGTGGTGAAGAGCGCCACGCCGAGCGTGGCCGAGAGCCCCGGTAGCAGCCCGATGACGATGCCGGCCAGCGTGGCGCCGAGCGCGTAGGCGATCTGCCACGGGCCGAGCAGGCCGAGCAGCGCCGTGCCGAGGTGGTTCAGGCCTTCCATGCGGCGACCCGCTTCGTGTGCGGCGCGCCGCGCGCGGCGGTGTCCGGCCTCACGGCAGGCGCACGAGGAAGACGGACTCGAAGAGCCACGAGATGGCCACCGCGGCGGCGACCGCGATCACCGTGGTCTGGGCCAGCCCGCGCGCCAAGCGGCCTTCGGCGCGCCACTCGTGCCAGCGGAAGAGGGCGGTGAATACGAGGATGAAGCCCGCGGCCTCGACCTGGAACGGCCATCCACGGCCGAGCGAGACACCAGCGAACAGCACACAAAGCACGGTGGCGAGCGCGCTGCCGCCCCAGGAGGCCGGCCCGGCGGCCTGATCGGCGCTCCCGGCGTTCCCGGCCTCTGCGGGCGGCTGCGCCTGCTCTTGCCCGCCATGCCAGGCCTGCACCGCCAGCACGAGCGCAAAGGCGACCATCAGCATCCCCACCACGGCCGGCAGCAGCCCGGGCGCCGACCAGGGTGCAATGCCCTGGTGCGACAGCCGGTCCATGCGCCAGCCGGCCACTGAGATGGTGGTGCCCAGGCCGGCCCAGAAGGCCACGCCCAGCCACTCGCCGCGCGGCGACATCGCGGGTCAGCGGCGCGGGTTCAGCGCTTGATGCCCAGCGACTCGGGCGACACCTTCGCGAGGCCGGCGTCCTGCAGCAGGTAGGCGTCGGTGACGACCGTGGGCCAGACGGCGTCGTAGGCGGCCTTGCCGAAGATCGGCGTGAAGAGCGCGCCGCGGTCGGCGGCGTACTTCTTGAGCTTCTCCGACGTCACCACCTTTTCGGCCCACAGCTTCTCGACCGTGGCCACCACCTCGGCCGGCACGCCCTTGGGGATGAAGATGCCGAAGCCGGTGGTCACCTTGGGGAAATTGGGCACGAACTGCGTGATGGGCGGGATGGTGCCCACGCCCTCGATGGTGAGCGCCTGGTCGCCCACCACGGCCAGTGCACGCAGGCGCTTGCCCTTGAGCATCTCGCTCTGCTCCGGGGCGAGTTGGGTGGTGATCTGCGTTTCGCCGGAAACGGTGGACACGACGGCCGGGTTGCCGCCGTCGTAGGTGACATGGCGGTACTTGGCACCCGTGCTCTTGGCGATGGCCTCCATCGCGAAGTGCCCCGAGCTGCTGTTGCCGGCCGTGGCCACCGGCAGCGGGTTGGCCTTCATGGCCTCCAGCAGCTGCGGAAAGGTCTGGTAGGGCGTGCCGGGGTTGACGCTCACGATGGAGACGTTGGTCACGGCGAGGAAGAGATGGAAGTCGTCGACCTTGCTCTGGATCATGCCGAGCACCGGATAGGTGCCGAGCTGCTTGGCGGCGCCCGCGGTCCAGGTGTAGCCGTCCTTGGGCGCGTCCATCGCGGCCTTGGTGCCGATGGAGCCGGCGCCGCCCGGCTGGTTGACGACGACGATCTTCTGGCCGAGGCCGGCCTCGATCTCGGCCGCCGCCAGGCGCGTGACCTGGTCGGTGGCGCCGCCGGCCGCCCAGGGCACGATGATGGTGATGGGCTTGGTCGGCTTCCACTGCGCGTGCGCGAGGCCGGACCCGAGGCCGGTGGCGAGCAGGGCGGCGGCGAGCAGCGTCGCCTTGGCGAAGCGGCGGAAGGGCAGCGGGGTCATGCGGTCTCCTTGCAAGTTAACTGTCCGGTGAATCGTAGGCGCGGCTGGACCCCGTGGCATCCGGGCCCACCCGGGGGCCGGGGGCCCGGTGAGGGCCTGTCAGTCGCGCACCAGGTAGCCCAGCACCAGGTCGGTCATGTGCGACAGCCGCTCCACCTTGGCCTTGGTGGCCAGCAGGTCGCGCGCGAACACGGCCGAGAGCGTGTGGCAGTTGCCGAGGTAGAAATAGGCGAGGCCGGCGATGGAGATGTACAGCTGCACCGGGTCCACACCGGCGCGGAAGATGCCGGCCTGGTGGCCGCGCTGCAGCACGTCGGCCAGCATCTGCACCAGCGGCGAGTTCATGCTCGCGATGCCCGGGGAGCGCTTCAGGTGGCGCGCGCGATGCAGGTTCTCGCTGTTGAGCAGCGTCAGGAACTCCGGGTGCGCGAGGTAGTAGTTCCAGGTGAAGGCGATGAGGCGGCGTATGGCCTCGATCGGGTCGACCTCCGACATGTTGAGCTTGCGCTCCTCGCCGCGGATCACCTCGTAGGCGCGTTCGAGTACGGCGAGGAAGAGGTCTTCCTTGCTGCCGAAGTAGTAGTAGATGAGCCGCTTGTTGACGCCGGCGCGCTCGGCAATGCGGTCGACGCGCGCGCCGCCGAGGCCGAACTCGGCGAACTCGGCGGTGGCCGCCTCGAGGATCTCGCCCTGCGAGCGGTCCGCGTCACGCGGGCGCGGCTCGGCGGACGGCGCCCTGGCCGTGGATCGGGCCTTGGATCGGGCCGGCGCCTTGGCCGGGGGCGCGGTGCGGGTGCGCGGGCTGGGCATGCGATCAATTCACCGGATGCTGAAGTATCACCTGCCCGGTGGATGCCACCCCGGCGCTGCACGACGGGGTAGGGGGGTGCAGCGAGGGTATGCGCCTTTACACCGCGCGCTGCCGACGCCTAGCATCGGTTGCCGTGATCAACTCGCTCGAAGGCAGCAACTACACCGCGTTCATCAGCTACGCGCATGCCGACGACGTGCGCTGCCACCGTTGGGTGTCGTTCTTCGCGGCCGAGCTGCAGCGCGGCCTCGAGTCGGTGATGCGCGGGGTGCGCCTGCCGCCCGTGCACAAGTCGGGCGACAACGGGCCGGTCGCGGGCGTGCTCGGCCCGGAGCTGCGCGAGCGCATCGACAAGAGCTTCGCGATGGTGGTCGTGGTGCACGACAACTACGTGCTCTCCGACTGGTGCCGCGCCGAGCTGGAGTACTTTCGCGAGCGCTTCGGCGAGCAGGGCTGCAGCGAGCGCCTGTACATCCTGGCGCTGTCCGAGCCGGCGGTGCAGAAGGCGGCGGCCGGCGAGGCCTGGAAGCGCCTGCTGCCGCCCGGGCAGCTGTGGATGCCGTTCTTCGACGA
>JALHOU010000181.1 GCA_022842825.1 Rubrivivax sp. | reverse complement strand
CGCTCTTCCGATCTCGGCGGGTCGAAGGCCGGCGCCGGCGCGGGAGCCGCCGCCACGCCGCCAGCGCCCGGATAGAAGAAGAAGTCCGACGATGACTCGTCCATCAGCGCCGGGCGCTGCTTGTGGTTGACGGTCTCGGCCGTGGCCTCGACGCTCGTGCGCACCTTGCGCAGCATCTCGACCGCCGACAGGCCCCTGATGCGCATGTGCTTGATGAGCTCGCGCGTGAACAGGCCGTTGGGCACCGGGTCGTTGTTGCTGAGACGGTCGAGCGCCTGCTGCCCCTTGGAGGCCGCCATGATGACCATCGAGCCCTTGGGCGGCTCGATGCGTGTGAGCGTCGATCCCGGTGCGATGGAGCGGCCGGTCGCGCTCTCGCGCAGCGGGTCGTCGCGGCAGGCATCGATGATGATGAGCGAGAAGCGCGCGCGCTGGTTGAGGTCGTCCGTGAGCTTCTCGAGCGACAGGCCGTTGCGCTCGATGACGCGGTTGTCGGTGGGCTTGATGTCCACGGGCAGCAGGTGCGGCCCCAGGTTGGGCGGTTGCGAGCCGTGGCCGGAGAAGAAGAAGACGACCTCGTCGCCTTTCTGGACGCGGCGCAGGAAGTTGCCCAGGGCGTCGTCCATGCCGTCGCGCGTGGCGTCGAGCACGCGCGTCACCGAGAAACCGGCGGACTCCAGTTCGCGGCCGATGGCGTTGGCATCGTTGCGCGCGTTGCGCAGCTTGGTGGCGTGCTGGTAGCTGTCGTTGCCCACCACCAGCGCCAGGCGTGCGGCGTGCGCCTCGAGCGTCATGACCAGGCAGGCCACGGCCACGGACAGCGCGGCAACGAGGCGAACGGGTCGGGGGGTACGGGTCATCATGGCGGGTTTTCGGCCGCGATCGGCCGCACTTCAGTGTCCGGAATGGGGAGGCCACGACGCCGGCCACCACGATGGGTGGCGACACCTTGCCCCCTCCTGCAGCGGGGACGTTACTCCATGCATGAGGGCGCCTCAACGTCGGCCGATGTGCGCGGGCGCCTGCCGGCGTGCAAGGCTTCACTCGGGCGGCCTTTGCGCAGGTTCATTGCGGCGCCTTGCGAACCTCGACGCGACGGTTGGCCGCGGCCGCACCGTCGCCTTCGAGGGGCCGATGGCTGCCGAAGCCGTAGGCCGACAGCCGCGCTTCGGCCACGCCTTTGTCCACGAGGTAGCGTCGCACGGCCAACGCGCGCGCGCACGAGAGCTCGAGGTTGAGGCGCGCGTCGCCGCTGCTGTCGGTGTGGCCCGCCACGGCAAAGCTCTCGCTGGCCAGCGCCGGCGCCTTGAGCGCCGAGGCGACGTTGTCGAGCAGGCTGCGGTCGGCGGCGGCGAGGCGGTCGGATCCGGTCGCGAACTGCACCGAGAGGTTGACGCCCGGCGTGCTGTCGCCCGCATAAGGCACGACCTCGAGATTGCGCGTTGCCGGGCGATCCGCCGCGCCGGTGGCGCGTGGTGCGGGCTTGGCCGACTCGGCGCACACGTTGCTTGCGGCATCCGGCAGTTGCGTGCGGCGGAACGATCGGGTCGTGGGGCCGTCACCGGCAGCGGCCGCGCGGCCGCCGCCGGACAGCGCCGCCACCAGGGACTCGACGCTGGCCTCGCTGAGCGGGCGCTGGGCCGGCGCGACACCCGCGGTGGCGGCCAGCGCCAGGGCGAGCAGGGCACGAGTGGCGCGCGCGCCGATTCGAGGCCCGCGGCGTTCGCAGGTGAGGCCACGTTCGCAAGAAGCGGGCACCGGAGACGTCGAGCAAGGTGAGGCAGGCGGCATGACCACGAATGGAGGAACGGGCTCCAAATTTCAGCACGGCCCCAGGCGAGGCCTCACTGGCAGACGCCGCATCGGTGTCCGAAAAGGCTCAGCTTCCTCCGTTTCGTGAGGGAGGGCACGGTTCCGATGGCGGCCCGCCGGTGCGGCCGCGAGCCAGCGGCACCGCGCGGGCGGTGCCGGCAGCACCTTCAGCGCAGGTGCCGGCCGAAGAAGTCGAGCGTGCGCGTCCAGGCCAGCGAAGCCGCGGCGGCATCGTGCGCGAGCGCCGGCAGCAGCCGCTTCTCGCCCACCTGCGTCTCGTTGGCGAAGGCGTGCTTGGCGTCGTAGCGGTGGAACTCGAACGAAACGCCGGCGGCGCGCAGCTTCGCCTCCAGCGCGTCGACCCCGGCGATGGCGAAGAACTCGTCGTGCGTGGCCCAGTGCCCCATCAGCGGCGCCTTGATCTTCGCCGCATCGACGTACTCCAGCGGCGGATAGCCGTACCAGATGACGCCGGCATCCATCTCCGGCACATGCACGGCCGCCAGCGTCGTGAGCGCCCCGCCCATGCAGTAGCCGGTGACGCCGCAGCGGGCGCTGCCGCTGCCCTTGAGGTGCTTGACAGCGCCGCGCACGTCCTGCCCGGCAGCCTCGCCGAAGTTGAGATTCGTCATCAGGTGGTGGGCCTCTTCGGCTTCGACCGTGCTCTTGCCGCGGTACAGGTCGGGCACGAGGGCACGGTAGCCGACCTCGGCAAAGCGTTCGGCGACGCCGCGGATCTGTTCGTTCAGGCCCCACCACTCCTGGATGACGACGATCGCCGGTGCGTCCGACGCGTTCTTCGGCTCGGCGAGGTAGCCCTGCAGGGCCTGGCCGTCGGGGCGGTGGAAGGTGATGTTGCGTCCCATGGTCTGCTCCGGTGGCACTCGATTTCAACGGAACCTCAAAGTAGAGATCGCGCCAATGGCGCAGTCAAGCCGGGCCCGCCCGGGGTGCGCACCCTGGAAACACCCCTGATTCGCTCCAGATCGCATTCGGGGGCATCATGCGCCCGCCGGTTTTCCCTGGCTCGCCAGCGCGCGGCCGGTCCGGCGCCAAGAAATGGAGACGAGATGGCTCAACTGAACGTCAACGGGCGCGTCATGTTGCACGACGCCGAACCCGACACGCCGCTGCTGTGGGTACTGCGCGAGCAGCTCGGGCTCACCGGCACCAAATATGGCTGCGGCATCGCCCAATGCGGCTCCTGCACAGTGCATGTCGACGGTGCGCCGGTGCGCAGCTGCGTGCTGCCGGTCTCGGCGGTGCAGGCGAGCCAGAAGGTCCTCACCATCGAGGGGCTGTCACCGAACACGACGCACGCCCTGCAGAAGGCCTGGGTGCAGCTCGACGTGCCGCAATGCGGCTACTGCCAGGGCGGCATGCTGATGGCCGCCGCCGCCCTGCTGAAGGACAAGCCGCGCCCCACCGACGCCGACATCGACGCGGCCATGACCAACATCTGCCGCTGCGGCACCTACAACCGCGTGCGTGCCGCCATCAAGCTGGCCGCCGGCGAGACCCGGGCCGACCTCGGCATCGTGCATGTGGTGAGGAGCGCCTGATGAAGACCCGTTCGAACACCACCGACAACGGCGCCCTCACGCGGCGCCAGTTCATCGCCTCGTCCGGCGCGGCCACGGCGGCGGCCGCCGGGTCGTTCGTCTTCGGCTTTCCGACCGGCGCCGAAGCGCAAGGCGCGGCGCCCGAGATCAACGCCTGGGTCGTCGTGCAGCCCGACGAGCGCGTCATCATCCGCATCGCGCGCAGCGAGATGGGCCAGGGCACGCTCACCGGCCTCGCGCAACTGGTGGCCGAGGAGCTGGAGGCTGACTGGAGCCGCGTCACCACCGAGTACCCGACCCCCGCCACCAACCTCGCTCGCAAGCGCGTGTGGGGCAACTTCTCCACCGGTGGCAGCCGCGGCATCCGCGAGTCGCAGGACTACGTGCGCAAGGGCGGTGCCGCCGCGCGCATCCTGCTCGTGCAAGCCGCCGCCGACGAGTGGAAGGTGCCCGCCGCCGAATGCCGCGCCGAGGCCGGCGTCATCACCCACGCCGCGAGCAACCGCCGCACCACCTACGGCAAGGTGGCCGCGGCGGCGGCCAAGCTCACGCCGCCCGAGCCCGCCAGCATCACGCTGAAGGACCCGAAGAGCTGGAAGCTCACCGGCAAGCGTATGGCACGCCTGGACACGGTCGAGAAGACCAACGGCAGCCTCGTCTACAGCGCCGACTTCAAGATGCCCGGGCTCTTGAACGCGGCCATCCGCCACTGCCCCGTGTTCGGCGGCAAGGTCAAGAGCTTCGACGCCGCCAAGATCGAGAAGATGCCCGGCGTGAAGAAGGTGGTGCCGGTCGGCGATGCCTCCGTCGCCGTGGTGGCCGACACCTGGTGGCGCGCCAAGAAGGCGCTGGATGCGTTGCCGCTCGAGTGGGACCTGGGCCCCAACGTGGCGGTCCAGAACAGCACCATCCAGGCGACGTTGCGCGAGGGCCTCAGCGCCGACAAGGCGGCGGTGGGCAACAGCAACGGCAACGCGCCCGCGGCGCTGGCTGGCGCCGCCCGGCGCATCGAGGCGGTGTATGCCTACCCGCACCAGAACCACGCCACGATGGAGCCGATGAATGCCACGGCCCGCTGGACCCCCGAGCGCTGCGAAGTCTGGACGAGCACGCAGAACGGCGAGGCCGCGCTCGCCGCCACCGCCGAGGCGGCCGGCCTGAAGCCCGAGCAGTGCGACGTCTACAAGATCCCGCTCGGCGGCGGCTTCGGCCGCCGCGGCATGACCGACTACGTGCGCGAGGCGGTGGCCATCGCGCGCACGATGCCCGGCACGCCGGTCAAGCTGCTGTGGAGCCGCGAGGAAGACATGATCCATGGCCGCTACCACCCGGTCACGATGTGCAAGCTCACCGCCGGCATCGACGCCCAGGGCAACCTCGACGCCCTGCACATGCGCATCTCGGGCCAGAGCATCCTCGCCGCGGTCTTTCCGCAGAACGTGCGCGAGGGCCGCGATCCGGTGGTCTTCCAGGGCCTGAACAACGGCGGCGGCGAAGCGATGTTCGGCTACAGCGTGCCGAACCTGCTCATCGACCACGCGATGCGCAACCCGCACGTGCCGCCCGGCTTCTGGCGCGGCGTGAACCTGAACCAGAACGCCATCTACGTCGAGTGCTTCATCGACGAAATCGCGCATGCCACGGGGAAAGACCCGCTGGCGCTGCGTCGCTCGCTGATGAAGAACCACCCCAAGCACCTGGCGGTGCTGGAGGCGGTGGCGCAGCGTGCCGGCTGGGGCACGCCGGCACCCGACGTGCGCGGCCAGAAGGTGTTCCGCGGCCTGGCGCAGACGCATGGCTTTGGCAGTTATGTCGCCGCCTGCGCCGAGGTTTCCGTGAGCGCCGAGGGGGCCCTCACCATCCACCGCATCGTCGCCGCCACCGACTGCGGCCACGCCGTCAACCCGCAGCAGATCGAGGCGCAGATCGAGGGCTCGTTCGTCTACGGCCTCGGCGCGGCCCTCTTCAGCGAGTGCACGGTGAAGGACGGCCGCATCGAGCAGACGAATTTCGACACCTACCCGTCGCTGAAGATGAACCAGATGCCCAAGGTCGAGAGCATCGTCATGCCTTCGGGCGGCTTCTGGGGCGGCGTGGGCGAGCCGACCATCGCGGTGGCGGCGCCGGCGGTGCTGAACGCCATCTTCGCCGCCACCGGCAGGCGCATCCGCGAGCTGCCGCTGAAGAACCAGAGCCTGAAGCGGGCCTGAGACTGCGATGGGCGCGGCCGCCATGCTGCTGGCCGCCGCCGGGCTGGCGGTGGTGGGCGACGGCATTCCGCTGCCGCTGCCGGGCACGGAGACCGGCGATGCGGCGCGCGGCCGCGCGCTCGTCGCCAGCCGGCAGGTCGGGCTGTGCCTGTTGTGCCACCGTGCCCCCATCGCCGAGGCTGCGCAGCAAGGCAACCTCGCCACCGACCTGGCCGGCGCCGGCCACCGCTGGAGCGATGCGCAGCTGCGCCTGCGCATCGCCGACCCCAAGCGCCTGGACCCGGCCACGCCGATGCCGGCCTACCACCGCACCGAGGGCCTCGCCCGTGTCGGCGCGGCCTGGCAGGACAAGCCGGTGTTCGACGCCCAGCAGGTCGAGGACGTGGTCGCCTACCTGCGCACCCTCCGGTGACAAGCCGCCGCCGCGACCTGCTCTGTGCTGCGGCAGCGGGCGCGGCGCTTCTCGTCGCGCGCCCCGCCGCCGCCACACCCGAGGCACTGCGCGAGGCCGTGGCCGCCTTCACCGGCGGCGTGGCGCCGCGGCCGGGCCGCGTCAGGCTCGATCTGGCCGAGCTGGTGGAGAACGGCAACGCCGTGCCGGTGACGGTGAGCGTGCAAAGCCCGATGACCGAGGCCGACCACGTGCGCCGCATCGCCCTCTTCACCGAGCGCAACCCCGACCCCGGTGTCGCCGTCTTCCATCTCTCGCCGCGCAACGGGCGCGCCTCCGTGTCCACGCGCATGCGCCTGGCCACCTCGCAGCAGGTGGTGGCGCTGGCCGTGATGAGCGACGGCAGTTGCTGGCAGGTGGCGATGGACGTGGTCGTCACGCTCGCCGCGTGCGTGGAGGGTTGAGCGAGATGGCCGATGCAGGACCCACCCCCGGCAGCGCCCCGGCGCGCGCGCCGGTGCGTTCGCTCGTCACGCTGCCGCCGCAGGTGCGTCGCGGCGAGCCCTTCGAGGTGCGCCTGCTGGTCGCCCATCCCATGGAGACAGGGCACCGCGCCGATTCGCTGGGCCAGCGCGTGCCGCGCGACATCGTGCGCCGCATCGAGTGCCGCCTCGACGGCGAGCTGGTCTTCGCCGCCGATCTGCAGGCGGCCATCGCAGCCAACCCCTACGTGACCTTTCCGCTCGTCGTCGCGGGCGAAGGCACGCTCGTCGTCAGCTGGGCCGGCGACCGCGGGTTCGCCCACTCAACGAGCGTGGCGGTCGGGCCGCTGTGAGCCTGTGCATCGGTCGTCCACCGCGCGGCGCGGCGCTGGCGTGGCGCCGATGACGCCGGGCCGCGCCGTCTTCGCGGCCTGTTCCGCCGCGCTCGTGGGGCTCGTCACCGCCTGCACCGCCGCAACGGGCGGCGCGATGGGGTCGGGCGGTGCTGCCCCACCGCCTGCGCGCGGCGAGCCGGCGGCCGGCGATCCGCGGCGCTCGGGCTATGCCGACATGAGTGCGGCCACGCAGGCCATGCAGCGCGACGACGCCGCCAACCCGGCCTGGCTGTGGGTCGAAGACGGCCGCCAGCGCTTTGCCGCCCAATGCGCCCGCTGCCACGAGGTGGCCAGGATGGCAGGCGTGGCGGCGCGCCACCCGGCCTGGGACGAGCGCGCCCAACGGCCCTTCACCCTAGGCCAGCGCATCGCCGACTGCCATGAGCGCCGCAACGGCGGCGCGCCGATGCTGCCGGAAGACGATGGCCGGCTGGCGCTGGAGATGTTCGTCGCACTGCAATCGCGCGGCCGACCCATCGCGCCGCCGGCCGACGCCCGCCTCGCGCCCTGGCGGGAGCGCGGCCGCGCGCTCTTCGTGCAGCGCGTGGGGCAACTCGACCTCTCGTGCGCACAGTGTCACGACGCTCACGCAGGGCGCCGGCTCGCAGGCAGCCTCATTCCGCAGGGGCACCCCACGGGCTATCCGATCTATCGCCTCGAATGGCAGGGTGTCGGCTCGTTGCAGCGGCGACTGCGCGGCTGCCTGGTCGGCGTGCGCGCCGAGCCGCTGGCGCCGGACGGCGACGACGCCACCGCGCTCGAGCTCCATCTCGTGTCGCGCGCGGCCGGGATGCCGCTGGAGACTCCTGCCGTGCGGCCGTGAGCGGCCATTGGGACCATGAGCGACCGCGGCAGCGGCCGCGGCGCACGCCGCCGCCGAGCGCGTCAGGTCTTCACCAGCGAGGCGACGACACCAGCGATCGCTTCCTTCAGTTTGTCCCTGGCGAGCGCCTTGCACTGCTCCGGCGTGGCACCGGCTCTGGCGTCGAAAGCGGTGGCCCGCTTTTCCGGGCGCCACAGCACCGCGCGCACCGTGCCCGTGCGCGGCAACAGCACCACGCGCGCCGTGACGACGCAGATGCCTTCGCGCGTGAGGCCGCCGTCCACCTGGCTCAGGAAGGTCCACTTGCCTTCCGGGTAGACCTTCCAAACCTTGGCCGGGATGCCCTCCTTCAGCAGGCCGCGCGCCGTGTCGCCGTCGATCAGCGCCTCGGCAGAGAGGTCGAGCAGCAGCGACTTGGCCTCGCGCACGGGCTGGGCCCGGGCCACCCCGATGCCGAACGCGACGAGCACGGCGAGGGAAGAAAGGGCGATGGCCGGCTTGAGCTTCATGGCGGTGGTGGCGCAGGAGGTTGCGAAGCGGCGGCAGTGTAATCAAGGGCCGGCGCGAGGCGCTCCGGGTCGGCCCGCTGAGCCCGTGCGACGTCGTCCGACAGCCGCCCCACGATGAGGCGAGCCACCTCGAAGCCGAAGGCCGGGTTCTGGAAGAAGAGCTGGCGAAAGCTCACCTCGTCGATCGACAGCAGCGTCGAAGGCTCCATGCAGCGCACGGTGGCGGTGCGCTGCTGCGCGGGCGAGAAGAAGGCGATCTCGCCGAACATCTGCCCGGCCTCGATGGTGCGGCCAGCTTCGACCACCTCGAGCCGGCCTTCGGCCAGCACATACAGGCGGTCGGCGCGGTCACCCTGGTGGAAGAGCACTGCTCCGGGCTTCACGCGCCGCCGCTTCATGAACGGCTGCAGCCACACCTTCAGTTCCTCGCGGCCGAGGCGGTTGGCTCGCTGCAGGCGGCGCGTGAGGCGCTGCATCTCGAGCACGCGCCACAGGTTGATGGGCAGCAGCACGACGTGCAGCAGGAAGACCATCGGCGCCGGCTGCATGATCCCGTAGACGACGAAGCCGACATTGCCCCCGAGCGCCAGCCAGCGCAGAGGGATGATGGTCTTCACGAGGGTCGAAGCGACGATCAGCGCGCCTGCGGCGAGTGCCGCCAACAGCGCCACCCGCTGCCAGGGGTCGGCGAGCGAGGCCAGAAAGGCATCGACGCGCGAGTCGAGAAAGGAGGCGAGATCCAACGGCGGCTGGTCGCTCGCGGTCGCGAGCCCACGGAATACGCATGGAGGCGGTGCAGCAGTATCGCCGCACGCCGCGCGACGTGCCCGCCCCTGCGGTCGGAGCGCAACGCAGCGGCGGCCCTCTCGCAGCGCCCCTCCGCCGCGTGGCATCGGCACCACGCCGTGCAGCCCGCAGGGTGTAACGAGACGCAGCCGCCCGGCCACCGCGCACCGCCACGCACCAAGGCGCCTGGACCTTCAGCCGACCGCCGAGCGGCCTGCCCAGCCGCCGATCCACCCCAGGGGATGGCGGTACAGCGGCACCGTCACCAGCGTCCCCACGGCCACCAGCGCCGCGGCGAAGAACGCCGCCCTCGCCGCCGGCGTGCGCGCCCGCTTCAGGGCCATCGACCCCAGCGCGACATACAAGGCCAGCCACACGAACTTGGCGCCCAGCCAGGCGTCGCGCAGCGGGTGCAGGCCGAGCATCAGCCACAACGCCACGCCGGCCGTGAACAGCGCCGTGTCGATGGCCACGCTGCCGCGCCGGGCCAAGGGTGCCATGGCCCAATGCCGACCGGCCAGCACGCCCAGGCCGCGCGCGAAAAAGAGGGCTGCGCTCAACACCACCAGCCCGACATGGGCTTGCTTCAGAGGAAGATACCAGTCGATGAGCGTCATCCTTATGGATGATGCGCGCCGTCGGCCTTCCAGACCTTGAACGAGGTCAGGCGGGGGCCCGGCGCGCCAGGCGGACATCCTGGCCGCGCCGCTGCGGGAAAACGCGGCTGACCAACCCGCACGAGGGTTCCTAGACTGCTCTGTACCGCCGCCCCACGGGGAGCGTCTGTTCGGGGCCCCCGCCCCCTGCGGCACGGCGCTTGCTCTTCAAACCCCATGGCCGCCGCCCCTCCTGCCGCATCCGTCGCGACCGCCGTCGAACCCCGCTCGCTCGTGAAGATCGAGCGTGTGAGCAAACGCTTCCCCAACGGCACGTTGGCGCTGCAGGACATGTCGCTCGAGATCGGCGAGCACGACTTCATCAGCTTCCTCGGGCCGTCGGGCTGCGGCAAGAGCACGGCGCTGCGGCTGCTCGCGGGGCTCTCGCCGGCCACCTCGGGCAAGCTGACCTGGGCCGCGCACCGCACGCTCGGCGCCTCGCGCACCGACCGCGAGCTCGCCTTCGTCTTCCAGGAGCCGACACTGATGCCCTGGAGCACGGTGTTCGACAACGTCTTCCTGCCGCTGCGCCTTTCGGGCATGTCGCGCAGCCAGGCCGACGAGACGGTGCGCGACGCGCTGGCCATGGTCGGGCTCACGAAATTCACCGACGTGTACCCGCGCGAGCTCTCCGGCGGCATGAGGATGCGCGTGTCGATCGCGCGCGCCCTCGTCACGCAGCCGCGCCTGATGCTGATGGACGAGCCCTTCGCGGCGCTCGACGAGATGACGCGCAGCAAGCTCAACAACGACCTGCTGGCGATCTGGAGGGAGCATCGCTTCACCGTCATCTTCGTCACGCACAGCGTGTACGAAAGCGTGTACCTGTCCAACCGCATCGTCGTCATGGCGCCGCGGCCGGGGCGCGTGGTGCGCGAGCTGCGCATCGACGAGCCCTATCCGCGCAGCGCGGCCGACTTCCAGGTCTCCAGCCGCTTCACCGAGCACGTGAAGGCGGTGCAGCGCGTGCTGCACGCCACGATGTCGGGCCTGAGCGTCGACCATTGAGCGACCACGCACCACGCCGGCCCTGCGCATGGAAGTCTCCACCCAACCCCCGCCGCTGCGCCGCCGCGAGAGGCCCGCACGCCACGCCACCGCCGCCGCCGGCGGCGCGGCGGCC
>JALHOU010000180.1 GCA_022842825.1 Rubrivivax sp. | reverse complement strand
GCTTGGTCGCCGGTGTCGGCGGCTGGTGGATGCTGCGAAACGCGCAGCGCGAGGCGAGGGCGCCGGGGCCCGGGCGATCCCCTGGTGCGCCGGGGGCAGCGCCGGACGCGCGCCAGGCCGCCGCGGCGATCGCCGGCGAGCCCCGCGTTCCAACGCGAACCGAGCCCGGGCCATCGACCGAAGCGTACGCGCCGACCGCACCGATGGACTTGACGCCTCAACCGGCCCAGGCTGCCGGCTTGCCGGCGGAGCTGACCGCGTGGGCGCCAGTGCTCGCCGACAGCCTGGCGCCCGAACGCCTGCAGGGCGTCGCCAAGACGTTCAAGGACGTGCCACGGCCGCCACGGCTGCTCAGCCGCCTGGCCGGCCTGGACCTGGGGGGCGCGAACGGCTCGCACGAGATGGTCAACCTGATCAACGGCGAACCGCTGATTGCCGCCAAGGTGCTGGCCGCCGTCAACTCCCCGGCTTACGGATTGCAGCGGCCGGTCAGCGCCATCGGCCAAGCCGTCACCTACCTCGGGCTCAACGCCGTGCGCTCGATCTGCATGCACCACGCGCTGCAGCAGGGTTTCCGCAGCGACAGCCCCGACCGGGCCGAGCGTCTCAGGCGCATCTGGCAGGCCAGTGCCCTGGCCGGCGAGCTCGCACTGCAGACGTCGCCGCGCGTGAGCCTGCCCGACACCGGCGGCCTGGCCTGTTCGGTGCTGCTGTCCTTCCTCGGCGAGCTGGCGGTCTCGGTGGCGGTACCACGCGGGTTGCTGGTGCGCGTGGTGGAGCGCGACCACTTTGCACGCACCCGCTCCGAGCAGGCCCTGGTCGGCCTGGGCGCTCCGGAGATCGGGCGCGTGCTCATGCGCGGCTGGGAGTTGCCCGAGGAGGTGATCGGCAGTGTCGCGGCGCTGGATGCGCGGCTCGTGTCGCCTGCGGCCGCGGGCTGCGACATCGGCCAGCTGCGTGATGCCTGGGGCTACCTGTGCGCACGCCTGGGTGAGCGGATGGCCGCCGGCGAGCTCACGAACCTCGCGGATTTCAACCTTGCGCTGGACACCCGCATCGAGCTCGCGGCCATCCGACCCCTGCACGCCGACCCGCGCTTCGCAGCACTGCTGCAGCAGCTGTCGGCGCCGGCGCTCCTGACCCGCGTCGAAGCCATGATGCTCGAGCGTCGTGGTGCGCAACCGCGGCCGGCCGCGCTGCCAGTCTGAGGCCGCACGGAAGCACGCGCCGCGGTGTCGCGCCGCCTCGGCCGGCGCGCTGCACCCATTCGCCCAGCTCGCAGGATCTGCGTTCGACCAGCGTACCGGCGGCGCCGAGAAGGTCGCGCGCCCCGCGGTTCTGGCCGGACAATGGGCTCCGGTTCGGCGCGGCATGTCAGGGTCGATGAGGCCGACGCGGCGCAGTCACGGAGGATTGCCCATGATTCGAGAGCCCGACCCGCACCAGGAGATCCGCGACGCCGTGCGCGACCTGTGCCGGCAGTTTCCGGACGAGTACTTCCGCAGGGTCGACGAGCAGCGCGGATACCCGGCGGAATTCGTCGACGCACTGACCCAGGCGGGCTGGATGGCCGCGCTCATCCCCACCGCATACGGCGGCTCGGGCCTGTCGATGGCCGAGGCCTCGGTCATCATGGAGGAGATCAACCGCTGCGGCGGCAACTCCGGCGCCTGCCACGGGCAGATGTACGTGATGAACGCCATCGTGCGCAGCGGCACCGAGGCGCAACGGCAGGAGTACCTGCCGCGCATCGCCAAGGGCGAGTGGCGCATCCAGTCGATGGGCGTGACCGAGCCCACCACCGGCAGCGACACCACGCGGCTCAAGACCCTGGCCGTGCGCAAGCAGGGCCGCTGGGTCGTCAACGGCCAGAAGGTCTGGATCTCGCGCATCCAGCACAGCGACATGATGATCCTGCTCGCCCGCACCACGCCGCTGGCCGAGGTGCACAAGCGCTCGCAGGGACTGAGCTGCTTCCTCGTCGACCTGCAGCAGGCCATCGGCCACGGCCTCACCGTGCGGCCGATCCCCAACATGGTCAACCACGAGACCCACGAGCTGTTCTTCGACAACCTGGAGATCCCCGAGGAGAACCTGCTCGGCCCCGAGGGCCAGGGCTTCAAGGTCCTGCTCGACGGTCTGAACGCCGAGCGCACCCTGATCGCCGCCGAGTGCATCGGCGACGGCTACTGGTTCATCGACCGGGCCACCCGCTACGCCAACGAGCGCGTCGTCTTCAACCGCAAGATCGGCCAGAACCAGGGCGTGCAGTTCCCGATCGCCGAGGCCTACATCGAGCTCGAGGCGGCCAACCTGATGCGCTGGAAGGCCTGCGAGAAGATCGATGAGCACCAGAACGCCGGCGCGGCGGCCAACATGGCCAAACACCTGGCCGCCAAGGCGAGCTGGGAGGCGGCCAACGTCTGCCTGCAGACGCACGGCGGCTTCGGCTTCGCCTGCGAGTACGACGTGGAGCGCAAGTTCCGCGAGACGCGCCTGTACCAGGTGGCGCCGATTTCCACCAACATGATCTTCAGCTACATCGCCGAGCACGTGCTCGGCCTGCCGAAGTCCTACTGAGGTCCTGCGGACCTCGCACCGGGCCGGCGCGGCGCCTCAGCCTGCCGGATACAGGCCGCGCACGCGCCCGAACAGCCGCGTCAGCCCGAGCAGCGCGCCAACGTGGGGTGTGTCCATGCCCAGGCGCTGGCCGATCTCGTGCACGGCACCGACGATGGCGTCGAGTTCCAGCGGGCGCGTCGCCTCCACGTCCTGAAGCATCGAGGTCTTGAAGGCGCCGAGCTTGGCGGTAACGGCATGCCGGTCTTCGGCCGTCTGGTCGATGCGGCAGCCGATGCGTGCGCCGATGGCCGCCGCCTCGCCCATGGCGGCCGAGCAGAACGCGCGCACCAGCGGGTCGCCGAGCACGCGGTCGATGGTGGCGCCGGTGATCGCGCTCACCGGATTCATCGTCATGTTGCCCCACAGCTTGTACCAGATGGCCTGGCGCACATCGGCCGAGTGTGTGACCTCGAATCCCGCGTGCGCGAGAAGGTCGACGACCGCCTGGGCGCGTGCGCTCTTGCCGCTGCCTCCGGCCCGGGGTTCGCCGACGATCAGACCTTGGCCGAAGTTGTGCTGCACGAGCCCCGGCTCCGGCGTCGAGGTGGCGGCGTGCACGACGCAGCCCAGCACCTGCTCGAACGGGATGGCGGCGGCGATGACCCCGCCCGGGTCCACGCTCTGCAGCGGCCCCGGGGCAAACCCGGCCACCCCTTCGCAGAACCACCAAGGTACGCCGTTCATCGCCGGCAGCACGAGGGTGTGCGGGCCCAGCAGCGGTGCCAGGCCCAGTGCCACCTGGGTGAGGGCGGGGCCCTTGACGGCGATGACCACGAGGTCCTGCACGCCCAGCGCGGCCGCGGCGGCTTCGGCATGGGCGGGGGCCTGCACCAGGCCTGACGCGGTGCGCAGCCGCCAGCCGTGCCGGCGCAGGGCATCCAGCGTGGCGCCGCGCGCCACCGCGCTCACTTCGGCGCGCCCGGCGGCGGCCAGCCGCGTGCCGATGAAGCCGCCGATCGCGCCGGCGCCGACGATGCAGACTTTCATGGGGGACCTGCTCTTCGAGACACGGGCCGCATTCTCGGGCCGATCGGGCGCGGGTCCTGTCGGCGGCCCCGCCACCTGCAGCGCGGTGGTCACGCCGCCGTTTCGAGATAACCTGCGCGCCCATGAAACCGTGCCCGCCTGAGCTGCGCCTGCGCTGAATGGACCAGATCGACGCCCTCGTCATCGGTGCTGGCGTGGTTGGCCTGGCCGTCGGGGCCGAGCTCGCGCGCCACGGCCACGAGACCGTGGTGGTCGAAGCGCAGGCGGGCATCGGCCAAGGCGTGAGCTCGCGCAACAGCGAAGTCATCCACGCCGGCATCTACTACGCGGCCGGCTCGGAGAAGGCGCGGCTGTGCGTGCGCGGCAAGGAACTGCTCTATGCCTTCTGTGCTGCGCATGGCGTGCCGCATCGCCGCTGTGGCAAGCTCATCGTCGCCACGGGCGACGAACAGCATGCCGCCCTGGACACGCTGGCGCAGCGCGCCGCGGCGGCGGGTGTGCCGCTGCAGCCGATGACGGCCGCGCAGGCGCGGTCGCTGGAGCCCGAGCTGCGCTGCACGGCCGCCCTCCATTCGCCCGGCAGCGGCATCGTCGACAGCCACGCGTTGATGTTGGCGCTGCAAGGTGAGCTCGAACGCCATGGCGGTGCGCTGGCACTGCAGTCGCGCGTGCATTCCGCTCGCTTTGCTGCGCGCGCGCCGGCCGTGGTGCAAGTGGCCACGCCGGAGGGTGGGTACGAGCTTGCCGCCCGCCTTGTCGTCAATGCCGCCGGGCTGCAGGCACCCCTGCTGGCGCGCCACTTCGCAGGGCTGCCTGCCGAGGCGGTGCCGCCGGCGCACTTCGCCAAGGGCAGCTACTTCGCGCTCATGGCGCCGCCGCCGTTCTCGCGCCTGATCTACCCGGTGCCGGTGGACGCCTGGCTGGGCGTGCACGTCACCCTTGACCTCGCGGGCCAGGTGCGCTTCGGCCCCGACCACGAGTGGCTGGAAGTCCACGATCCGGGGCAGATCGACTATGCGGTGCACCCGAGCCGCGCCGAGGGCTTCGAGGCGGCCATCCGGCGCTACTGGCCAAGCCTGCCCGACGGCGCGCTGGCGCCCGCCTACAGCGGCGTGCGGCCGAAGATCCACGGCCCCGGCCAGCCGGCGCCGGACTTCCGCATCGACGGGCCGGCCCGCCACGGCGTGGCCGGGCTCGTCAACCTCTTCGGCATCGAGTCGCCGGGCCTCACGTCGTCGCTGGCGCTGGCCGAGTGGGTGCGGTCGCTGCTCGATCCGGCGTCTCCGGCCTGACCGGCCGGCCGCGGCCGCGGCCGCCGCCGCGGGGGGAAAAGCAGCAACGCCCGGCCACCACGATGGGCGCCGGGCGTCGGCAGCTGACGGCTCAGCCGGTGTTGGAGGTCGAGCGCAGGAGCGAGGACGCTTCCGGAGGTGAGGACGGCAGGCGGTGCCCGGCCATCAGGCCGACTGCACCGTGGCGCCGAGGCAGCTGTTGCAGCGTCCCAGCCCGCGCAGGCGGGGGTCGGGCTTGCCCTCGCCGGTCTTGAAGTTGGCGTGGCACTTGATGCACACGTACATCTTGGAGCTGGACATCATCGGCCGCACGCCGGGCTCGGCGTTGGGCCGCGCCGCCGTGTACTCGGCCTGCGTCTGCCGGAGCTTGGGGCCCAGCGTGGAGGTCGTGGGCTCGGTCGGGGAGGTGGTGCTGCGACGGGTGGTCATGGTGTTGGGCGACGGTGCCGCCGCCCGGGTGTCTGCACGAGGGCGTATTGTCCCTCGAATTTGGCACCCTCGCACGAACCGGGCCACCGGACCACGGTGTCTGCGCTGGAGCAGCCCGGTCGGGCGGTGGGGCCGGCTCACACGACGGACCCACCGGCAGCCACAATGATCAGGCCCTAGTGGACGTCCTTGCGCCGGTTGCCGAAGCGCCCCGGGCGGACCACGTTGTCGTCCCGGCCCGCGCCGCGGCGAGCGCGCTCGATCAGGTCGGCCGCCTCACGCTCTGCCTGGCCCTTGGCTTGCCGGGTCTGGCTGCGCTGCCGCCAGCCCTGGCGCAGCCGCGTCCATTCGAAGCGCAACCGGGCTGCCCGGGCGCGCCACCACAGGTGCAGCCGGGCCTGGTGCCGCGCACCGATCCACTGATGCACGAGCAGCGCCATGCACACGAGGAAGCCGAGCGCGGCGAGGACGTACTGGGCGGTCACGGGGGGCTGCTGGTGGTTGGTGGCGAGGCGTTGACGGTGGTCCAGGTGAGGGGGGAGGAAGGGCCCATGGCGCCTCGGGCCCACCTGGCTCGCGACTCAGTCGGCCGGCCCGGCCTCCAGCCCGATTGTATTTTTTGAGCCCGGCAGCGCCGGCCCGCCTTCGGCAAAACCCGGCACTTCCACCTCGCAGACGATGCCGGCGGGCCCGTTCTCGCGCCAGGCGACCGTGCCGCCGAGTTGCTTGACCCGCTTGCGAACGCCACCCAGGCCGAGGCCGTGCGCCCATTCCTGCGGCGCGCGGCCGCGGCCGTTGTCGGCCACACGCAGCGTCAGGCGAGCGCTGGCCAGCCGCAGCCGCACGTCCACGCGCGTGGCGCCGGAGTGCGCCAGTGCGTTGCTCACCAGCTCGCGCAGCACGCGCGTCAGCGCCGACCAAGGCACCACGCCCAGGCGCGGGTCGCGGTCGGCCTCGAAATGCCAGTCGAGTTGCACGCGCGCCGCGCCGGCGCGCTGCGCGAGGTCGGCCTTCCATTCGGCGGCAGCGTGCGTGAGCCGCGTCTCGCCCGCGGCCAGCCCGCGTGACAGCGTTTTCAGGTCTTTCAGCGTGTGCCGGATGTAGTCTTCCATCTCCGGCGTCTGCGCCTTGTACATGAGCGTGAGCAGGCGCGCGCCGATGTCGTCGTGCAGGTCCTGGGCGATGCGCTGGCGCTCCTCGGCGCGGCCGCGCTCGACCGCGCGGTCGTAGGCCACCGCACGCTTGAGCTGGTCGATGACGCGCTCGGCCAGGCGCGCATCGTCGTGCGAGAAGAGGCGTCGGCCGCGCCGCGCGAAGCGCAGCACCGCGGCGGCGGGCAGGGTGTCGCCGCCTTCCTCGATGCTGATGATGGGCACCACCAGCGCCGTGCCGTTGCCGAGCACGCGCGCCTCCTTGATCTCGCGCTGCAGCGGCATCACCTCCAGCGGGTCGAACAGTTCGCGTAGCAGTTGCGCTGCGCGCGCCGGGTAGCGCGCCGGGTTGGCCTGCACGTCGCGCGCCAGGCGGTAGATCTGCTCGAAGGTGCGCTCGGTGGTAAGCACCTGGCTGGCCATCATCTGGTTGAGCAGCCACTGCCGCACGCCGGCATAGACGCCGAGGGCGAGGAAGACGGCCAGCGTCAGCGAGGCGAACGGCCCGAGCGCGAAGAGCGCCGCGAAGAGGAGGTCGATCGACGTCGCCACGGTGCTGATGCCGGCCAGCAGCGCCAGCTCGCGCAGCAGCCGGCGCGAGCGCGAGACAAAGGGCGACAGCAGCAGCAGCGAGCCGGCAAAGAGCGTCCACATCGCCGAGGCCACGGCGGCCGTGCCGGCGGCCGTGCCGGCGAGCCCAGTGGTGGCTGCCACGGTGCCGGTGACGAGCAGCCACACCACCAGCGCTGCGGCAACGAAGCGGCGCACGACGAGCACATAGGGGTCGGGCAAGGCGCGGTAGTTGTGCGCCGCGGCCCAGCAGGCCAGTCCCAGCAGCGCCGCGGACAGGCCCTGCGCCCACCACCACAGGTCGGCCCGCTCGCCGTAGTGGAAGACGGGCGCGAAGCCGAGCGCCACCGCCCAGCCGGCCAGGGCCCAGATCCAGCCGCGGCGGGCCGGACCGGTCGCCTCCACGCCGGCCGGGGCCAGTACGTGCAGCGCCGCGGCAGCGGTGAGCAGGTCCATGGTCGCGCGCAGCGGGGCCTCCGCCATCGGCACCAGGCCGGCGCCGCCGAGCCCGTCGACGGACTGCGCGGCCACGAAGGCGAGGTTGACCGCCTGCGCCTGGCACATGACGAAAAAGCCGAAGTTGCGACGGTCGGCGCGCGCCAGGGGCAGCACGGCGCCCAGCAGCATCAGCAGTAGCGCCAGCGCTGCCAGGGGCCAGAACATCAGCCCCAGCCCCACGAAGCCGCGCGGTTCGACGGCCAGCGTGAGTGCCGGCCCGCCCGTCGCGCCCTCGCGCGTCCCGTCGCGCACCCCTTCGCGCGTCCCGTCCCCGCTGAAGTGAAGCGTCACCGACCCGGTGGCCAGCCGCTCGTCCAGGCCTGTCTGCTGCGCCAACTGCTGGTCGCGCCGCCCGTCGCCGACCTGCCAGCGCGCCGAGCGGTGCGCGAGCAGCGCATCCACCGGCAGCGGCGGCAGACCCGGTGCCGACACAGCCACCAGCTGGCGCCCGGACGACGAGGGGCGTACCGGCTCGCCGGTGTTGAAAACGAAGAGCTCGCCCTGGGCGCCGGCGCGCCAGTCCACCGCCAGGCTGGGGGCCAGTGCGAGCTGGCGCGCAAGCAGGAAGACGAGCAGGCAGCCCGTGAGCGCCGCGGCGACGAGAACGGCGCGCCGCCAGCCGATGGTGGGGGCGTTGCTGCGTTCGCCGGGCTGGATGGCCTGCTGCAGCTCCTCGTCGAGTGCACCGAAGCCCGAGATGACGCCGAAGCCGGAGACCGCCGCCGAGATCGAGTCGGGGGACCACGGCGCGGCAGGCCCGAAAAAGCGGGGAGCCAGACGCCGCAGCGCCACCAGGAAGCCCATGCCGCGCGCCCGCGTTGCCTGCGCGGGCTAGGGCCGGCCCGCCGCCCTCACACCAGACCCTGCTTGCTGGCGAGCACCGCGGCCTCGGCGCGGCTGGAGACGTTGAGCTTCTTGTAGATGGACTTGATGTGGTCGTTGACGGTGAACCACTTGATGCCCATCAGGCTGGCGATCTCCTTGATCGTGAAGCCCTTGCTGAGGTAGGTGAGCACCTCGGTCTCGCGCGGGGTCAGGCGTTCGGTTTCCGGCGGGCGGTCCATCGGCACCGGCCGGCTCGTCGGGCTGGGACCGGTCAGGCCACCGGGGTTGCCGGCCATGCCGAAGCCGGTGGTGGCGAGGAAGCCCGGGTCGGTGATGGGCGTCTCGCCCTGCGGCACCTGGCGGAAGTGCGTCAGCAGCCGCCTGGCGATGGCCGGCGAGAGCGGCGGCTGGCCGCGCACGATCTTCTGCAGCTCCTCGACCAGCACCTCGAAGCGGTCTTCCTTGAGCAGATAGCCGTCGGCACCGCATTGCAGCGCCGGGAACAGGTGCTCGTCGTCGGAGTAAAGCGTGGTGACGACTTTGGTGGCCGGGTACTGCGAGAGCTCGGCCAGCAGCTCCATGCCGTTGCCGTCGGGCAGCTCCAGGTCGACGAGGAAGAGCTTGTACGGATCCGTGCCGTGCAACCCCGTGGGGCCGCCGGCAAGCGCGATGTGCTTGCGTGCCGACTCGAGGTCGCCCGCCTCGGTGATGTGGTTCGCGTCGGAGAAGCTTTCGCGCACCACGCGGCACAGGAAGCTGCGTGCCACCGGGTTGTCTTCGAGGATCAGAACCTTCACCGTCATGGCTGCTGGATCCTGGCCGCCTTGGGGGCCGGTGGGGTGGGTGTGGAGGTGCTCGTCATGCTAGCGCCAATCGGCGAGGCTCAGTCATTGACCAGGACCACCTTGCCCAGCACCTGACGGGTGCCCATGCGTGCGTAGGCGGCGCGCACGTCGCGCATCGGCAGCCGACAGTCGATGACAGGCTTGACCTTCCCTTCGCGGTACCACTGGGCGAGCTGGGCCATGCCGGCGGCGCTGGCCCTGGGCTCGCGGCGCACGAAGTCGCCCCAGAAGACGCCGACGATGGAGGCACCCTTCAGCAGCGCCAGATTGAGCGGCAGTGCCGGGATGCCACCTTGCGCGAAGCCCACGACGAGGTAGCGCCCGCGCCAGCCGATGGAGCGGAAGACCGGCTCGGCGAGATCGCCGCCGACGGGGTCGTAGACGATGTCCGGGCCTTTGCCCTGCGTGAGCGCCTTGATCGTGTCGCGCAGCTGTGGCATGTCGCCGTGGCCATAGTTCACGGTCGCATCGGCGCCGAGCCCCTTGCAGAACGCCGCCTTGGCGTCGCTCGAGACGGCGGCGATGACGCGGGCGCCCGCCGCCTTGGCGATCTGGATGGCAGCGGTGCCCACGCCGCCCGCGGCGCCGAGCACGAGCACCGTCTCGCCGGCCTTCAGCAGAGCCCGGTCCAGCAACGCGTGGTGCGAGGTGCCGTAGGTGAGGGCGAACGCGGCCGCGTCGGTGAGGTCGAACCCCGGCGGCAGCGGCAGCACGCCGGCGGCATGGACGCAGGCATGCGTGCCAAAGCCGCCCGCGCTGCCCACACAGGCGACGGCCTGCCCGGGCTGCAGGTGGGTGACGCCTTCGCCGACAGCCTCGACGTGGCCGGCGAATTCCGAGCCCGGCACGAAGGGCAGGGGTGGCTTGAACTGGTACTGCCCCTTCACCGTGAGCAGGTCGGGGAAGTTCAGGCTGGCGGCCCTGATGGCAATGCGCACCTCGCCGGCCTTGGGCTCGGGTGTGGGCAGTTCGGCCCAGCGCAGCTTGTCCACCCCCTCCAGCGTCTCGCAAAGCCAAGCGTGCACGGCGTCCTCTCGTTGCAGGTTTCGAGGCCGATCATACGCAGCACGTTGCGCGGCCCGACCACCCAGGCAAGCGGAGCGGGTGCGAAACGCCGCCGCGTGCCCGCGAGGGCTGGCGCTGGCGGCCGCGCGGCGTCTTCGCTGGCCGCGGTCGCCTCAGGCGTGGCCCGCGTCGTGCGCGTGCCCGAAGTGCGTAACGAACCAGGCGCTCGCCAACCGCGCCGCCGCGGGCAGCGCGCCGGCTTCCTCGAACAGGTGCGTGGCGCCGCGCACGATCTCCAGCCGGTGCTCGTTGCGCTTCATCTGCGCCATGGCCTGGCGGTTGAGGCCGAGCACTTCTTCGTCGAGGCTGCCCACGATGAGCAGCGTGGGTGCGCGCACGTCGGCCAGCGTTTCACCGGCCAGGTCCGGGCGCCCGCCGCGCGAGACGACGGCACGCACGCGTTCGGGCTGGCGTGCCGCCGCCACGAGCGCCGCCGCCGCGCCCGTGCTGGCGCCGAAGAGGCCGAGCGGCAGCGCGGCGA
>JALHOU010000179.1 GCA_022842825.1 Rubrivivax sp. | reverse complement strand
CCGACGCCGCGCTCGCCCGCGCCATCCTCGGGCCGCCAGGCGCGGCACAGCGCCGCGCGGTGGCCAAGGCCATCACCCTGCTCGAGTCCACCCGCGCCGACCACCGCGCGCGCGCCGACGACCTGCTCAACGCGCTGCTGCCGGCCAGCGGCCGCGCCTTCCGGCTCGGCATCAGCGGCGTGCCGGGGGTGGGCAAGAGCACCTTCATCGAGGCGCTCGGCCTCTTCCTCGTCGAGCGCGGCGAGCGTGTCGCCGTGCTCGCGGTGGACCCGAGCTCGGCGGTGGGCGGCGGCAGCATCCTCGGCGACAAGACGCGCATGGAGCGCCTGTCGGTACACGAGCGCGCCTACATCCGGCCCAGCCCCGCCTCGGGCACGCTCGGTGGCGTCGCCGACAAGACGCGCGAGGCGATGCGCGTGTGTGAGGCTGCAGGTCACACGGTGGTCGTCGTCGAGACCGTCGGCGTGGGGCAAAGCGAAACCGCCGTGGCTGGCATGACCGACATGTTCGTGCTGCTGCAGTTGCCCAATGCCGGCGACGACCTGCAGGCCATCAAGCGCGGTGTCATGGAGCTGGCCGACCTGGTGGTCATCAACAAGGCCGACCTCGACGAAGCCGCGGCCACGCGCGCGCGCGCGCAGATCACGAGCGCGCTGCGGCTCGTGGGGCCACACGGCCACCCCGGGCACGCGCACCACGACACCACGATCTGGCATCCGCAGGTGCTGCAGCTCTCCGCGCTCAAGGCGACCGGCCTGACGGCGTTCTGGCAGGCGGTGCAGCGCTTTCGCGAACAACAGGCCGGGCACGGCGCCTTCGAACGCCGCCGCCGCGCGCAGGACCAGGCCTGGATGTGGGAGCGCATCGACGCCGGCCTGCGCGACCGCTTCCGCCGCCACCCGGCGGTGCGCGCCGCGCTGCCGGCGCTGGCGGCGCAGGTGCGCGAGGGCACCGTCGCCGCCTCGGTGGCGGCGCGGCGGCTGCTCGACCTGTTCACCTGAGTCGGGCACCCCGCCCGCCCATCCGAGCCCCATCCGACCCCATCCGACCCAAAACGAGACGAACCAAGGACCGAGGAGAACCCGATGCACGACATCATCGAACAACTCGAGAAGAAGCGCGAGGCCGCGCGCCAGGGCGGCGGCGCCAGGCGCATCGCTGCGCAGCACACCAAGGGCAAGCTCAGCGCGCGCGAGCGGCTCGAACTGCTGCTCGACGAAGGCAGCTTCGAGGAATGGGACATGTTCGTCGAGCACCGCTGCGCCGACTTCGGCATGGCCGACAACAAGGTGCCCGGCGATGGCGTGGTCACCGGCTACGGCACCATCAGCGGCCGCCTCGTCTTTGTCTTCAGCCAGGACTTCACCGTCTTCGGTGGCGCGCTCAGCGAGGCGCACGCCGAGAAGATCTGCAAGGTGATGGACCAGGCCATGAAGGTCGGCGCGCCGGTCATCGGCCTCAACGACAGCGGCGGCGCGCGCATCCAGGAGGGCGTGGCCTCGCTCGGCGGCTATGCCGAGGTGTTCCAGCGCAATGTCATGGCCAGCGGCGTGATCCCGCAGATCAGCCTGATCATGGGCCCGTGCGCCGGCGGCGCCGTGTACTCGCCGGCCATGACCGACTTCATCTTCATGGTGAAGGACAGCTCCTACATGTTCGTGACCGGCCCGGAGGTGGTGAAGACCGTCACCCACGAGGAGGTCACCGCCGAAGAGCTGGGTGGCGCCAGCACCCACACGGGCAAGAGCGGCGTGGCCGACCTCGGGTTCGAGAACGATGTCGAGGCGCTCTTGATGACGCGCCGCCTCTTCAACTACCTGCCGCTGTCCAACCGGGACAAGCCGCCGGTGCGCAAGAGCGGCGACCCGGCCGACCGCATCGACCACAGCCTGGACACGCTGGTGCCGGACAACCCGAACAAGCCCTACGAGATCCGCGAGCTCATCTACAAGGTCGTCGACGATGGCGACTTCTTCGAGCTGCAGCGCGAGCACGCGCAGAACATCGTCATCGGCTTCGGCCGCATGGACGGGCAGAGCGTGGGCATCGTCGCCAACAACCCGATGGTGCTGGCCGGCTGCCTGGACATCAAGAGCAGCATCAAGGCGGCGCGCTTCGTGCGCTTCTGCGACGCCTTCGGCATTCCGGTGATCACCTTCGTCGACGTGCCCGGCTTCATGCCCGGCACCGCGCAGGAGTACGGCGGCATCATCAAGCATGGCGCCAAGCTGCTCTATGCCTATGCCGAATGCACCGTGCCCAAGGTGACCGTGATCACGCGCAAGGCCTACGGCGGCGCCTACGACGTGATGAGCTCCAAGCACCTGCGCGGCGACGTCAACTTCGCCTGGCCAAACGCGGAGATCGCCGTGATGGGCGCCAAGGGCGCGGTGGAGATCATCTTCCGCGAGGACAAGGGCGACCCCGCCAAGCTGGCCGCGCGCGAGGCCGAGTACAAGGCCCGCTTTGCCAACCCCTTCGTCGCCGGCGCGCGTGGCTACATCGATGACGTGATCCAGCCGCACGAGACGCGCCGCCGCATCTGCCGCTCGCTCGCAATGCTCAAGGACAAGAAGGTCGAGAACCCGTGGCGCCGGCACGGCAACATCCCGCTGTGAGCCGGACGAGGAGAGCGACATCATGTTCAAGAAGATCCTGATCGCCAACCGCGGCGAGATTGCCTGCCGGGTGATCAAGACCGCGAAGAAGATGGGCATCGCCACGGTGGCGGTGTTCTCCGAAGCCGACGCCGATGCGCTGCACGTGGAGCTCGCCGACGAGGCCGTGCGGCTCGGCCCGGCACCCAGCCGCGAGAGCTACCTCGTGGCCGACAAGATCATCGCCGCGGCCAAGGCCACCGGGGCCGAGGCCATTCACCCCGGCTACGGCTTCCTGAGCGAGAACGAGGGCTTCGCCAAGCGGGTGGAGGACGAGGGCCTCGTCTTCATCGGCCCCAAGCACTACAGCATCGCGGCGATGGGCGACAAGATCGCCTCCAAGAAGCTGGCGCTCGAGGCCCGGGTCAACACCATCCCCGGTTTCAACGACGCCATCGCCTCGCCCGAGCAGGCGGTGGAGATCGCCAAAGGCATCGGCTACCCGGTGATGATCAAGGCCAGCGCCGGCGGCGGCGGCAAGGGCCTGCGCGTGGCCTTCAACGACAAGGAGGCCTTCGACGGTTTCAGCTCCTGCCGCAACGAGGCCAAGGCCAGCTTTGGCGACGACCGCGTCTTCATCGAGAAGTTCGTAGAGGAGCCGCGTCACATCGAGATCCAGGTGCTCGGCGACGCACACGGCAACGTCATCTACCTCAACGAGCGCGAGTGCAGCATCCAGCGCCGCCACCAGAAGGTGATCGAGGAAGCGCCCTCGCCCTTCATCAGCGAGGCCACGCGCAAGGCGATGGGTGAGCAGGCGGTGGCGCTGGCCAAGGCGGTGAAGTACCAGAGCGCGGGCACGGTGGAGTTCGTGGTCGGCAAGGACCAGAGCTTCTACTTCCTTGAGATGAACACGCGGCTACAGGTGGAGCATCCGGTCACCGAGTGCATCACCGGGCTCGATCTGGTGGAGCTCATGATCCGTGTCGCCGCCGGCGACAAGCTGCCGCTGACCCAGGCCGAGGTGCGGCGCGACGGCTGGGCCATGGAGTGCCGCATCAACGCCGAGGATCCGTTCCGCAACTTCCTGCCCTCCACCGGGCGGCTGGTGCGTTATCTGCCGCCGCCGGCGGGCATGGCGGCCGCCGCGCCGATGCCCGAGGGGGGCGGCGTGCGCGTGGACACCGGTGTCTACGAGGGTGGCGAGATCCCGATGTTCTACGACTCGATGATCGCCAAGCTCATCGTGCACGGGCGCGACCGCCACGAGGCCATCGCCCGCATGCGCGAGGCGCTCAATGCCTTTGTCATCCGCGGCATCAGCAGCAACATCCCGTTCCAGGCGGCGCTGCTGGCGCACCCGAAGTTCGTGGCCGGCGACTTCAACACCGGCTTCATCGCCGAGCACTGGCCCAAGGGTTTCCGGTCCGAGGACGTGCCGCACGAGGACCCCGATTTCCTCGTCGCCATGGCCGCCGGCGCCTACCGGCGTTACCTCGACCGCGCCGCCGGCATCAGCGGCCAGCTCGAGGGCCACGGTGTACGCATCGGCCGCGATTTCGTCGCCGCCATCAAGGGCGAGGGCGGCCGGCACCGCTTCGTGCCGGTGCGCATCGAAGTCGAAGGGGCCACGCGCGTGGAGGTGGGGGGGCGCGAATACGCGCTGAAGGCAAGCTGGCAGTTCGGTGGCATCCGCGCCCACGGCACCTGCAACGGCAGGGCCTTCACGGCGCAGCTCGAGCGCCACGGCCTGTGGATCCGGGTCGACCACAACGGACTGCGCATCGACGTGCAGCTGATGACCGCGCGCGCTGCCGAGCTGCTCTCGAAGATGCCGTTCAAGGCCCCGCCGGATCTTTCCAGGTTCCTGCTCTCGCCGATGCCGGGGCTGCTGGTGGACGTGGCCGTCAAGCCCGGCCAGGTGGTGCAGGCGGGCGAGCGGCTGGCGGTGATCGAGGCCATGAAGATGGAGAACATCCTCACGGCCGCACAGGACGGCACCGTGGGCGAGCTGCTCGCGAAGAAGGGCGAGAGCCTGGCTGTCGACCAGCCCATCCTCAAGTTCGCCTGAGCGCGTGTCGACACGGGAGCAAGAACCGCTGCACGTCCCTGGCGCGTCCGCGGTGGGGCCGGAGCTCTGCTCGGCGCTTGCGGAAACCGCGCCCACGCTGCTGGATGCGCTGGACACTTCGATTTCCGTCTGGGACGGCCGGTTGCGCTGCTTGTACGTCAATGCCGCAGCCGTCCGCATGCTCGAGCGTCCGGCGTCCGAACTGATCGGCCGCACGTTGCTCGCGACCGTCGGCGAGGAGCGGTTCCGCGCCTACGAGGCGGAACGCGTCGCCGCCATGACCGGGCGAGCGGTCGAGTTCGAGTGGCAGGTGCAACGCAGCGAGGGACTTCGCACGCGCCGGCTGCGCCTGCTGCCGCGTCGCCTCGCGGACGGCCGGATCGACGGCTTCATCGCCATCACCGACGACGTGACGGAGGCGCGCGCGCTGCGCCGCACGGTGGCCGAACTGGCCGCCAGCGAGGCGAAGTTCCGCGCGCTCGCCGACTCGTTGCCGGTGGGCGTCTACCACTCCGACGCGTCGGCGCGCAACACCTACACCAATGCGCGCTGGCGCGAGATCGCCGGCCTCGACGACGAGCAGAGCCTGGGCGACGGCTGGCATGACTTCGTCCATCCGGAAGACCGCGAGGCCCTGGGCGTCCAGTGGCAACAGGTGGCCCGCACGGGCAGCGAGTTCGAGATGGCCTTGCGCCTGCGGCGGCTCGACGGCACGGTGCGGCACGTCATCGGACGGGCCCGGGCCTTGCATGGCCCCGACGGCGAAGTCACCGGCTATGTGGGTACCAACGAGGACGTGACCGAGCGCCTTGCGGCCGAGCGCGAGCTGCGCGAAAGCCAGGCCTTGCTGGACCGCGTCGGCCGCCTTGCCAACGTGGGCGGCTGGGAGGTCCTGCTGCCGCAGTGGGAGTTGCGGTGGACCGACCAGACGCGGCGCATCCTCGAGCGCCCTGAAGGCTACCGCCCGGTGCTCGGCGACTCCACGGTCCTCTACCGCAATGGCGCCTACGAGGTCGTGCTGGCGGCGGCGCGCCGGACCATCCAGGAAGGCACGCCGTTCGATCTCGTGGTGCCCATGCGCACGGCGTTGGGCCGCGACATCCACGTTCGGGTGCTCGGCGGGGCCGAGTGGCGGGAAGGCCGCATCGTGCGCCTTGTCGGTGCGCTGCAGGACGTGACGCAGCGCCACGAGGCCGAACTGGCCATCGAGCGCAGCAACCGGGCCCTGCGCCTGCTGTACGAGCAGACGCCGGCCATGCTGCACTCCGTCGACCCCGAAGGGCGCCTGCTCACCGTCTCCGACCGCTGGCTGGCCGCCCTCGGCTACGAACGCGACGACGTGCTCGGCCGCCCCGCGGTGGACTTCCTCACGCCGGGCTCGCGCGAGGTGACGGCGACCGAATACCTGCCGCGCCTGTGGCGCGTGGGGCGCAGCGACCGGCTGTCGCTGCAGATGGTGAGGCGCGACGGCACGGTCATGGACGTGTTGCTGTCGTCGGTGGTCGAGCGCGACGCCGAGGGCCGGCCGGTGCGCGGGCTCGCCGTCACCGAGGACGTCACGGCGCTGCTCGACCGGGCGGCGCAACTGCGGCGCGAGCAGGAGGCCCGGCGCGAGCTCGAGCGCCAGGCGGCCGAGCTCGCGCGCCTGGCCAGCGAGCGACGAGAGATGCTGGACCTGCTCGCGCACGAGGTGCGCCAGCCGCTCAACAACGCCTCGGCCGCCATCGAGAGCGCCGGCGCCATGCTGGCCGACAAGGGCGAGCAGGGCGCATCGGAGCGCCTCGTGCGTGCGCAGGGCGTGCTTTCCGAGGTGCAGCGCCATGTCGACAACACGCTGGCCGTCTCGACGCTGCTGTCTGGCGCGACCACGCTGCCGGAGGAGGAAGCCGACATCGACACGGTCCTCTCCGTCGCCCTGGCCGAGCTGCCGCGCGCCGAGCGCTCGCGCGTGGCCATCGAGCGCTTCACCCCGGCGCGCTCGGCGGTGATGGACAGCGCGCTCGTGCGGCTGGCGCTGCGCAATCTCCTGGGCAATGCCATCCGCCACACGGCGCCCGGCACGCCGGTGACGGTGCGCATCTCGGACAGCGAGTCGCCGCTGGCCCTGTTCATTGATGTCGTCGACCAGGGCGGCGGCCTGCCGGGCGAGCTGCTGCCAAGGCTGTTCGAGCGCGGCGCGCGCGTGCGCCACCGCGACGGCCGCACGAGCCACGGCCTGGGCCTGTTCATCGCCAGCCGCGCCTTGCGCGCGCAGGGCGGTGAGTTGCGGCTGCTGCACAGCGGCCTCACGGGCACGGCGTTGCGCCTCGTGCTGCCGCAGGGCCAGTCGGGCTGAGGCCGCTCGAACGACGCCGCCGGGCGCCCGAGGCGCGTGCTCAGCCGTCCGTCACAGGTCGGTCAGAGGAGCGCGGAAGACATAGCCCACGCGCGAACGCGCCTGCAGCGGCACCAGCATCGGCGTGGCACGCTCGATGCGGCGGCGCAGACGGTACATCACCGCGTTCAGCACGTCAGCCCCTTCGGGACCGGCATTGGGGCGGCCGAGCGCGGTGAGCAGGGATTCGCGGCTGACCGGCTGGCCTCCGGCGCCGACAAATTGCTCAAGCACCTGCAGGTCCGAGTCGGCGAGGCTGATCTGGGCGCCATCGGGGGCCGTGAGCGAACGTGCACGCTTGTCCAGCCGCCAGGGGCCGCTCGCCCCGGCGATGCGCGCGCTGCGCCGGTAGACGGCCTGGATGGCGTTCTCGACCTGCTCGAACTGCACCGGCTTGGCCAGGTACATGTCGGCGCCGGCGCGCAGCACGTTGGAGAAGACCTCGGTGCCCAGGCGTCCCGAGACCACCAGCACCCCGGCCTCGCTGCGCCGGCGCAGGATGTCGAGCAACTGCTCGCCGTCGACACCCGGCAGCATCAGGTCGACGATGTAGAAGTCGTACTCGGCCGCGGGGTCGGCCAGCAGCGAGTTGCCGTCGGCATAACGGGTGACCTGCACGCCCCTTTCCTGCAAGTGCTGGGCGAGGTACTCGGAGTACACCGGGTCGTCGTCGATGAGGGCGAGCGTGCGGGGCAGCATGACGCAGATTCTCCGGCAACTTGGCGGCGGGGTGTGGCCTGATAGCCTTCGGGGATGAGCGAAGTCAAGAAGGAGGGTGCGAGGCCCTTCCGCATCCTCGGGCTGCAGCAGATCGCCATCGGCGGGCCCGACAAGCAGCGGCTCGTCGCGTTGTGGGTCGACATCCTCGGCCTCGCCCGAAAGGGCACCTTCGTGAGCGAGCGCGAGAACGTCGACGAGGATATCTGCGCCCTCGGTGAGGGGCCCCGCGCCGTCGAGGTGGACCTGATGCAGCCGCTGGACCCCGACAAGAAGCCCGCGGTGCACGCGACGCCGCTGAACCACGTGGGCTTGTGGGTCGACGACCTGCCGGCCGCCGTGGCCTGGATGACGGCGCAGGGCGTGCGCTTCGCGCCCGGCGGCATCCGCAAGGGTGCCGCGGGGTACGACATCTGCTTCATCCACCCCAAGGGCAGCGAGGAGTTCCCGTTGGGCGGCGAGGGCGTGCTGATCGAGCTCGTGCAGGCACCGCCCGAGGTGGTGGCCGCGCTCGCTTGAGCCCGCAGCCGGCCCGGGCGTGCCCGCCCGGTGCCTAGCGGCGGGCCGCCAGGCGCCACACGAGCACGGCCACCCCGGCCATGCCGGCATACAGGGCCAGGCTCCAGAACTCGTAGGGCACGCCCAGCAGGTTGGCCTTCGCGTCGGCGCAGGAGGCGAAGGCCGCGAACACCTGCGGCATCGCCATGTCCAGGCCGGTGGCGCTCATGATGCGGTCGGCCAGCGTGAGGTCGCACGAGACGCTGGACGCGGCCACGAAGTGGTGCCACAACGACGTGGCCACCCCGGCCAGCGCGAACAGGCCCGTCACGGCGGCGCCGGCGCGCCACGCCCGTGGCCCCCGGCCCAGCGCGCCCGCCGCGGCGGCGAGGCCGATGAGCACGAACACCAGCCGCTGCAGCACGCACCAGGCGCAGGGGTGCATCTCGAACACGTGCTGCGACACCAGCGCCGCCGCCAGCGCCGAGGCGCAGCCGAGCGCGACGAGGGCGAGCCAGGCTTGCGGCCCGATCCGGCCGAGCAGCGCCGGCAGGCTCACTGCACCTCGGCGACCAGCTCGATCTCGACGCAGGCGCCGAGCGGGATCTGCGCCACCCCGAAGGCGCTGCGCGCGTGCGCGCCGACCTCCTGGCCGAACACCTCCACCAGCAGCTCGCTGCAGCCGTTGGTGACGAGGTGCTGTTCGGTGAAGGTGGGCGTGCTGTTGACGAGGCTCATCACCTTGACGATGCGCTTCACGCGCGCGAGGTCGCCGGTGGCGGCCTGCAGCGTGCCCATGAGGTCGATGGCGACGGCGCGCGCGGCGAGCTTGCCTTCTTCGGTGCCCAGGCCGGCCCCGAGCTGGCCGACCCAGGGCTTGCCGTCCTTTCGCGCGATGTGGCCGGAGACAAAGACGAGGTTGCCTGTGCGCACGAAGGGCACGTAGGCCGCCGCCGGCACGCCCACCGGGGGCAGCGTGATGCCGAGGGCCAACAGGCGTTGCTGGAAGGTGGTGGACATGGTGCTGCGTGACCCGCGGGCGGGCCGGGACCGGGCGCGTTGGAGAGGCGGGGCGGCATCCTACACTGCACCCATGCGACCGCCTCCGCCCGCCGAGCCGGCCGATGCGACCGACCAGGCCGGCCAGGCCGAAAGGGTCGATGCGACCGACGGGCAGGTCATCGGCCCCGGCCTGCAGATGGGCACGCTGGTGATGGTGTGCACGGGCGGGTTGCTGGGCACGGCGGCGCAGATGCAGCTGGCCGCGTTGCCGACCCCTGCGACGATGTGGCTGGCGTTGGCCGTGGCGGCGCTGCTGGCGTCGGCCGGATGGCTGGCGGCCCGCAGGCTGCGGCTGTCGGGAGCGCTCTTGTTCGTCCGCGGACCGACCGATGCGCGCGCCGGGGTGTCCGTCGATCCGCTGGCCCTGCCTGCAGATGCACGCGCCAATGCGCCTGCTGACGCGCCTGCCGATGCGAGGGTTCGCGCCTCCCACCCGCCCCGCTCGCCCTGGCTCGGCGTGTCGTGGTGCGTGCTGTGGCTGCTCGCTGCGGCCATCGCGGCCTTTGCCGTCGTGTCGCTGCGCGCGCAGGCGCGCCTCGCCGAACGTCTGCCGGCGGCGCTGGAAGGCCGCGACATCGTCGTCACCGGTCTGGTGGCGCAGCTGCCGCGCAGCGGCCTGCTGGGCACGCGCTTCCTGTTCGACGTGGAGTCGGCTTCGCTCGAGGGCCGCCCCGTCACCCTGCCGCCACGCCTTTCTCTTGGCTGGTACCGCGGCGCCGAGCCCGACGCGCTGCTGCTCGGCCCGATGGCCGAGGTGCGCGCCGGTCAGCGCTGGCGCTTCACCGTGCGGCTGCGGCAGCCGCACGGCCCCTTCAACCCGGGCGGCTTCGACCTCGAGCTGTGGCTCTTCGAACGTGGCATCGGTGCCACCGGCCAGGTGCGGTCCCGCGCCGGCGACGCGGGCGCGTTGCTCGCCGAGGCGGCCGGCGCGCCGGTCGAGCGTGCCCGCCAACACGTGCGCGACGCCATCGACAGGCGGCTCGTCGGCGGCGGCGAGGGCGATGGCGCCGGCCGCATCGCCGGGGTCATCGCTGCCCTCGCGGTGGGGGACCAGGCAGCGATCGAGCGCGAGGATTGGGAGCTCTTCCGTGTCACCGGCGTGGCGCACCTGATGAGCATCTCGGGCCTGCACGTGACGATGTTCGCCTGGCTGGCCGGCGGCGCGATCGGCTGGTTGTGGCGGCGCAGCGCGCGTGCCGTCCTCTGGTGCCCGGCACCGCTGGCGGCGCGCTGGGGCGGCGTGGCCACGGCGCTGGCCTACGCCCTCTTCGCGGGCTGGGGCGTACCGGCGCAGCGCACCGTGTTCATGCTCGCCGCGGTGGCGGCGTTGCAGAGCCTGGGCGCGCGCTGGCCGCTGCATGGGGTGCTGCTGGTCGCCGGCGCGGTGGTGGTGGCGGTGGACCCGTGGGCACTGACGCAGCCCGGGTTCTGGCTCTCGTTCGTCGCGGTGGGCCTGCTGGCGGCCTCTGAGCCCGGCGGAGCGCGCGCCGACGAGGCCGGCGCCGGCGCAACGCGCG
>JALHOU010000178.1 GCA_022842825.1 Rubrivivax sp. | reverse complement strand
GCCGGCACGGCGCGCGCCAGCCGCGGCGCGGCCGGTAACGGCAGCTTGCGCACGCGCGCCGACGCCGCCCGCGAGCTCGAGCGCATCGCCGCCTGGATCGAGCAGAACGAGCCCAGCAGCCCTGCGCCGCTGCTCATCCGGCGGGCGCAGCGGCTCATGAACATGAGCTTCATCGAGATCATCCGCGACATGGCCAGCAACGGCCTCGACCAGGTCGAGACCATCGCCGGCCCGCGCGAAGAGAGTTGACGGGCACAGCGCCCGACAAGCGTCACCCCAGGAACCCACCGAAGGAGCCCCCCATGGCCGGCAGCCAGAAATTCATCGCCCGCAACCGCGCGCCGCGTGTGCAGATCGAATACGACGTCGAGCTCTACGGCGCCGAGAAGAAGGTGCAACTGCCTTTCGTGATGGGCGTGATGAGCGACCTCTCGGGCAAGAGCACCGAGGCGCCGCCGCCGGTGGCCGACCGCAAGTTCCTGGAGTTCGACGTCGACAACTTCGACGCACGCATGAAGGCGATGAAGCCGCGCGTGGCCTTCCAGGTGCCCAACAAGCTCACCGGCGAGGGCAACATCGCCGTCGACCTGACCTTCGAGAGCATGGAAGACTTCTCGCCCGCCGCGGTGGCGGCCAAGGTCGACGGCTTGAAGCAGATGCTCGAGGCGCGCCAGCAGCTGGCCAACCTCGTCACCTACATGGACGGCAAGACCGGCGCCGAGGAGCTGATCGCCAAGGTCGTCAAGGACGAGGCGCTGCTCAAGGCGCTGGCGGCCGCCAAGGCGCCCGAAGGTGACAAGGCTTGATTTGCCGCCGTCGCGATCCCGAATCCCAAGCAAGCGAGTGAACCGCCATGGCTGACCAGACCACCCAGACCACGCAGGCCCTGCAAGGCGTCGCCTACGAGGGCAGCGACCTCTCGGCGCTGCTGAACAAGGAATTCAAGCCCAAGAGCGACGAAGCCAAGTCGGCGGTCGAGTCCGCCGTGCTCACGCTCGCGCAGCAGGCGCTGGCGAACACCCGGCTCATCGGCAGCGACGTCGTCGTTTCGATCGAGGCCATGATCGCCGAGATCGACAAGAAGCTCTCGGAGCAGGTGAACGCCATCCTGCACCACGCCGACTTCCAGCAGCTCGAGAGCGCCTGGCGCGGCCTGCACTACCTCGTCAACAACACCGAGACCGACGAGATGCTGAAGATCAAGGTCTTGAACATCTCCAAGGCCGATCTGGGCAAGACGCTGAAGCGCTTCAAGGGCACGGCGTGGGACCAGAGCCCGATCTTCAAGAAGGTCTACACCGAAGAGTACGACCAGTTCGGCGGCCACCCCTTCGGCAGCCTGGTCGGCGACTACTACTTCGACCACTCGGCACCCGACGTCGAGATCCTCGGCGAGATGAGCAAGATCGCCGCCGCCTCGCATGCGCCCTTCCTCAGTGCGGTCGCGCCGACGGCCATGCAGATGGGCTCGTGGCAGGAGTTGGCCAACCCGCGTGACCTGACGAAGATCTTCACGACGCCCGAATACGCCGCCTGGCGCTCGTTGCGCGAGTCGGAGGATGCGCGCTACCTGGGCCTGGCGATGCCACGCTTCCTCTCACGCCTGCCCTACGGCGCCAAGACGAATCCGGTCGAGGCCTTCAACTTCGAGGAAGAGACCGGCGGCGGCGACCACAGCAAGTACACCTGGGCCAACTCGGCGTACGCGATGGCGGTCAACATCAACCGCAGCTACAAGCTCTACGGCTGGGGCACCAGCATCCGCGGCGTCGAGGCCGGCGGTGCCGTGGAAGGCCTGCCCGCGCACACCTTTCCCACCGACGACGGCGGCGTGGACATGAAGTGCCCGACCGAGATCGCCATCTCGGACCGCCGCGAGGCGGAGCTGGCCAAGAACGGCTACATGCCGCTCGTGCACCGCAAGAACAGCGATTTCGCGGCCTTCATCGGCGCGCAGTCGCTGCAGAAGCCCTTCGAGTACGACGATGCGGATGCCACGGCCAACGCCAACCTGGCTGCGCGCCTGCCCTACCTCTTTGCCTGCTGCCGCTTCGCGCACTACCTGAAGTGCATCGTGCGCGACAAGATCGGCAGCTTCAAGGACCGCGGCGCGATGGAGAAGTACCTCAACAACTGGATCATGAACTACGTCGACGGCGACCCCGCCAACTCCTCCGACGTGACGAAGGCGTCCAAGCCGCTCGCGGCCGCCGAGGTCACGGTCGAAGCCGACCCGTCCAACCCCGGCTACTACAAGTCCAAGTTCATGCTCAAGCCGCACTACCAGCTCGAAGGGCTGACGGTGTCGCTGCGCCTGGTTTCCAAGCTGCCCTCCGAAAAGCAATAGAAGCAGTGATACCTCGGTGTCGTTGGCTCCCCGACGAAGCCCGCCCATACTGAAACTGTCATCACCACCCTATCTGGAGTTCAAGCATCATGGCCATTGACACACACATCAAGTTCGCCGGCGTCGAAGGCGAGTCCAGCCACAAGGACCACAAGGGCGAAGTCGAGGTCCTCTCGTGGACCTGGGGCGTCAGCAACGCCAGCCAGGGCGCCGGCGGCGGCAGCGGCAAGGGCAAGGCGACGCCCGGCGACCTGCACCTCACGCACCGCTACGACAAGGCGAGCCCCGTGCTGTCCAAGTTCTGCGCCAACGGCAAGCACTTCACGGAGGCCGTCATCACCTCGCGCAAGGCCGGCGAGGGGCAGAAGGACTTCCTGAAGATCACGATGAAGGAGGTCTTCATCACCTCCGTGCAGCCCAGCGGCAGCTCCGGTGGCGACATCGTCGAGTCGGTCTCGATGAGCTACGGCAGCATCGACTTCGCCTACAAGCCGCAAGACGAGAAGGGCGGCCTGGGCGGTGAAGTGAAGTTCGGCTGGAACGTCAAGACCACCGAGATCACCTGAAGAGGACCGGCGCCATGCCTTCCGCCCCTCACGGCAACCCCGGCAGCGGCGCCTGCGACATCTTCCTGCACGTGATGGCCAAGCGTGCGGGCAAGGTCAAGGGCGAGGCCCGCAGCCCCGGCCACGCCGACGACATCGTCGTCAGCGGCTGGCGCTGGGGCGTCTCGGTCAGCTCCTCGGTGGGCATGACGCGCGAGACTTCGCTGCGCTCGTACAACGCACTCACCGTGGTGAAGACGATCGACTGCGCCACGACGGCGCTGATGTCGGCCCTGGTCACGAACGACGAGATCAAGGAAGCCAAGCTGACCATGCGCCGCGCCGGCGGCGAACAGGAAGACTTCTTCCTCGTCACGCTGAAGGACGCGCGCATCGCCTCCGTCAACCACGAGGTCGACGACAACGGCGACACGCGCGAGACGGTGGCGATCAGCTTCACGCAGGTGGAGGTCGAGTACCGCGGCCAGCGCGCCACCGGCGGGCGCGGCGCGAGCACCGTCTTCACCGACTCGCTGCCCGCGCGCGCCTGAACCCAGGAGGCCCACCGTGAGCGCCTCACCCGAAGTCCTCCTCGCTGCGGGCGACCCGCAGGGCGCCCTCAAGGCGCTGCAGCAAAAGGTGCGCGCCAACGCCGCCGACGTGCGGCTGCGCACCTTCCTGTTCCAGTTGCTCGCCGTGCTCGGGCAGTGGCAGCGCGCGACCGACCAGCTCAAGGTCTGCGGCGAGCTCGACGCCGGCACGCTCGCCATGGTCAACACCTACCGCACGGCACTGCAATGCGAGGCCGTGCGCGAGGCGGTGTTTGCCGGCCGCACGCTGCCGCACGTGTTTGGCCCGCCCACCGAGTGGGTGGCGCTGCTGGCGCAGGCGCTCAAGCTCGATGCCGAGGGCCAGCCGGCCGCGGCCGCGGCGCAGCGCGCCGAGGCGCTCGATCACGCCGAGGCCCGGGCCGGCTCGCTCGAAGACAAGGACGGACGCCAGGCCTTCGAGTGGATCGCCGATGCCGACTCGCGCCTCGGCCCGGTGCTGGAAGTCATCGTCAATGGCCGCTACGGCTGGCTGCCGATGATGCACCTGGCCGAGCTGAGCGTCGAGCCCGTGGCCGACCTGCGCGACCTCGTCTGGGCGCCGGCCCACCTCACCTTCAGCAACGGCGGCGACACGGTGGCCCTGCTACCCGCCCGCTACGCCGGCACGCCGCTGGCCGAGGGCGGCGCGCTCGCCATGTCGCGCCAGACCGAGTGGGTCGAGCTCGGTGCCGGCACCGGCCAGTACCGCGGCGTCGGCCAGCGCGTGCTGGCCACCGACACCGCCGAGCGTGGCTTGCTCGAGATCCGGCGCCTCACGCTCACCCCGCCGGCCGCGCCGGCCGGTTGAGGTGGCCCCGGCGCGCCGACGGCAGCGCAGTGGCGCAACCCGCGTGAGCAACCCGACCAGGCGATGAACAAGAACCGCGAGACCACCGAGATCGAGCCGCGCGACCGCCTGCAGCCCGCGCTGCTGGACCGGCTCATCCGCGACGAGGGCCAGGCGTCCCGAGTCATCTCCAAGTCCGAGTTGCGCCAGGCGGTGCTGCGCGACCTGTCGTGGCTGTTCAACTCCACGCAGGCGCACGCCGACTGGACCGAGCAGCACCCGGCGCTGGCCGGCACGGTGTTGAACTTCGGCATGCCGCCGCTGGCCGGCCGCCAGCTCTCCAAGCTCGACATCACCCGCCTGGAACGCACCATCGCCGAGACCATCCGTCGCTTCGAGCCGCGCATCCTGCCCGACACCCTCGTGGTACACGCCATCGAGGCGGGCAGCGTGCTCGACACGCACAACATGATCGAGTTCGAGATCCGCGGCCAGTTGTGGGCGCAGCCGGTGCCGCTGGAGCTGCTGCTGCGCACGCAGATGGACCTCGAGGCTGGCCAGGTCGAGGTGCGCGAGGCGTCCGGTCCGCTCGCGCCGGCGCGGCCACGCTGAAGCACGCCACGCACCCGCACGATGGACGCCCGATGGACGCCCGCCTGATCCGGCTGTACGAGGACGAGCTGTCGCACCTGCGCGAGCTGGGCCGCGAGTTCGCGCGCGAGCACCCCAAGGCGCGCCATCTCGGCCTGGAGGAGATGGAGGTCGCCGACCCCTACGTCGAGCGCCTGCTGGAGGGCTTCTCGTTCCTCACCGCCCGCGTGCGCCTCAAGCTCGAGGCCGAGCAGCCGCGCCTGATCGAGCAGATCCTGCAGACGCTGTACCCGAACTTCAGCTCGCCGGTGCCCTCGGCGATGGTCGTGCGGCTCGACGTCGACGCCACCGACCCCAACCTCGCGCGCGGCTTCGAGGTGGCGCGCGGGGCGACCGTGCGCTCGCGCCTGCTGCGCGGGCAGGACACGCCGGTCGAGTTCCGCACGGCGATGCCGGTGGTGCTGTGGCCGCTCACGATCACCGAGGCGCGCTACTTCAGCCACGCCCCCGATCTCGGCCTCACGCGCATCCCGGCGGCGCGCGCCGCCAAGGGCGGCCTGCGCATCAAGCTGCAGCTCGGCGGCGGCCTCACCTGGGACAAGCTGACTCTCGAGCGCCTGGTCTTCCACATCGCGGCCGAGGACGACGTGGCCTGGCGGCTGCACGGCCTCGTGCTCGGCAATGGCACGGGCAGCCTGGTGGCACCAGCGGGTGCGGCGGCCGCGGCAGGCATCGCGCCGGACGAACGGCTGTGGCGCGACGCCGCCAGCATCCAGGCCGTGGGCTTCGGTGCCGACGAGGCGATGCTGCCCGAGTTCGACCGCATGTTCAGCGGCCACCGCCTGCTGCAGGAAGTGGCCGCGCTGCCCCAGCGGCTGCTGTTCTTCGAGGTCAACCAGCTGCGCGAGCGCCTCGCCACGCTGCGTGGCAACGAGGCCGAGATCGTGCTGCTGTTCGACCGCGGCGAGGCCGACCTGGGCCCGCTCGTCGATGCACAGAGCCTGGCACTCTTCTGCACGCCAGCCATCAACCTGTTCCCCAAGCGCCTGGACCGCATCATGCTCGGCCCCGGCAGCGCCGAGTACCACGTGGTGCCCGACCGCATGCGGCCGATGGACTACGAGGTGCACCACATCGAGCGCGTCGTCGGGCACGGCCCCTCGGGCACCGACAGCGCGCGCGAGTTCGCGCCGCTGTACCGTGCCACGCACCACACGCTGCCCGGCGGCGACGGCTACTTCTCGCTGCGGCGCACGCCGCGCCGGCCCTCGGAGCGCCAGCGCCAGGTCGGCGCGCGCGTGCCCAGCTACCTCGGCGACGAGGTCTACCTCTCGCTCGTCGACGGCGAACACGGCCCGTACCGCGAGAACCTGCGCCAGCTCTCGGTGATGGCCTGGGTGAGCAACCGCGACCTGCCGGTGCTGCTGCCGCGCGAGAGCGGCGGCGCGGGCGGCGCCGAAGGGCTGTGGCAGCTGGACGCGCCGGGGCCCATCAGCAGCGTACGCTGCCTGCGCGGCCCGACGCGTCCGGTGACGCGGCGCACCGAGGGCGACGCCGGCTGGCGGCTCGTGAGCCAGCTCACCCAGCACCACCTGAGCCCGGGCGACGACCCCGAACAGGCCGCCGCCGCGCTGCGCGCCGCGCTGCGCCTCTATGGCCCCACCGACGACACCTGGATCCGCCAGACCGACGGCCTGCGCCAGCTGCGCGTGAGCACCGTGGTGCGGCGCCTGCCGTTCGCCGGGCCGCTCAGCTTCGGCAGCGGCATCGCGCTCGAGCTCGACGTCGACGACGCCGCCTTCCAGGGGACGAGCGCCTTCCTGCTCGGCAGCGTGCTCGAGCGCTTCTTCGCCCGCCACGCGGCCATCAACAGCTTCACGCAGTTCACGCTGCGCGGCACGACGCGCGGGCTGATCAAGACCTGGCCACCGCGGCTGGGCGGACGGGCCACGGCATGAGCGTGGACCTGCCCCTCGACTTCGACCTGGGTGCCAAACCGGGCGCGGGCGCGAGCCCGGCACCCACACCGTCCTCTGACGCATCGACCGCCGCATCGACCGCCGCGCATGGTGCCGACCCCAATGCCCGGGCCGCCAGCCCGGAGACCGCGGCCGCCGCTGCAGCCGCGGCGCTCGCCGAATTGCTGCGCTCGGTGCATGCCGACCCCTCGGCCTTCGATTTCTTCGCCCTGCTGCGCCGGGTGGACAGCCTGCGTCGCCACCTGCCGCGCACCGGCGAGGCCCAGCGGCCGCGCCAGGAGGCGCTGCGGCTGGCGCAGGCGCCTGAGCTCGACTTCGCGCCCGCCCCGCTGCACGCACTGCAGTGGCCGGCCAGCGGGGCCGCCCGCACGGCGCCGCGGCTGGTAGTGCGCTTCTTCGGCCTGCTCGGGCCCATGGGGCCGATGCCGCTGCACTTCACCGAAGTCGTGCGCGAGCGCCTGCTGCACCATGGCGACGCGACGCTGGCGCATTTCCTCGACCTCTTCCACCATCGCCTGCTGTCGCTCTTCTATCGCGCCTGGGCGCAAGCGCAGCCGGTGGTGCACCTCGACCGCCCGGACGAAGACCGCTTCCGCGTCTGGCTCGGCGCGCTCGCCGGTGCGCCGCCCGGTACTGCCGCAAGCGGCGCGCTGCCGCCCCACGCCCTGGCCTACCAGGCCGGCTGGCTCACCGCGCGCAGCCGGCACCCGGAGATGCTGGCCAAGGTCATCGGGCAGTTCTTCGGCGTGCGTGCGCGCGTCGAAGAGCACGTGGGCCAGTGGTTGCCGATGGCGCGCGAAGACCGCACGCGGCTGTCGTTCGCTCGCAACCGGCCCGAGCGAAACGCCACGCCGCCGGCTGGTCTCGGCCGCAGCGCCAATGCCGGCAGCCGCGTGTGGGACCGCCAATACCGCTTCCGCCTGCAAATCGGGCCGCTCACGCACGCGCAGGTGCTGTCGTTCCTGCCCGGCGGCGAGGCCTGGCCGCGCCTGCTGCACTGGGTGCGCTTGCTCGCCGGGCGCGAGATGCACTGGGAACTGCAGCTCGACCTCGCCACCGGCGAGCAGCCGCCGCCGCGGCTCGGACGCACGCCTGGGCTGTCGCCGCGCCTGGGTCTGACCTACCGCATCGGGCGCGCCGGCGGCCACGATGGTTCGGCGGGCGCGCGGGCCGGCGACACCACGAGCGTTGCGCCCGCGGCGGCCTCACCTTCCCACGAAGCGCGGGCATTGCGCCTGCGCCCGCAGACCTCGTTCCTGGCCCGCAGCGCAACCGCGCGCGGCGCAGCGCGTGCCCCAGGGCACGCTGGAGTGCCCCACGATGCCTGACATCTCGCGCGCCGCCTCGTTCGGCAAGCTCAACGCTCTCGCCTTCAAGGCCCTCGAGGGCGCCACCACCTTCTGCAAGATGCGCGGCAATCCGTTCGTCGAGTTGCCGCACTGGCTGGTGCAGATCCTCAATGCGCCCGACAGCGACCTGCACCGCATCGTGCGCCACTACGAGCTCGACGCGTCGGCGCTGGCCGCGGACCTGACGAACTCGCTCGACCGCCTGCCGCGCGGCGCCAGCAGCATCAGCGACATCTCGCAGTTCGTCGACAGTGCCGTGGAACGCGGCTGGGTCTACGGCTCGCTGATGTTCGGCGAGACGCAGGTGCGAACGGGCCACCTCATCGTCGGCTTGCTGAAGACGGCCTCGCTGCGCGGCGCGCTGCTGGGCATCTCGCGGCAGTTCGAGCGCGTCAACGTCGACGACCTCGCCTCCAAGTTCGGCACGCTCCTGGCCGCCTCGCCCGAGCAGGGCGCCAAGGCCAGCGACAGCGGCGCGGCGCCCGGCGAGGCGAGCGACGCCATCGCGCCCGCCGCCATGGGCAAGGCCGAGGCGCTGAAGCGCTTCACCACCGACCTCACCGAGCAGGCGCGCGGCGGCAAGATGGACCCCATCGTCGGCCGCGACGACGAGATCCGCCAGGTCGTCGACATCCTCATGCGCCGGCGCCAGAACAACCCCATCCTCGTCGGCGAGGCCGGCGTCGGCAAGACGGCGGTGGTGGAAGGCTTCGCGCAGCGCATCGCACGCGGCGACGTGCCGCCTTCGCTCAAGGAGGTGGAACTGCGCGCGCTCGACGTGGGCCTGTTGCAGGCCGGCGCCAGCATGAAGGGCGAGTTCGAGCAGCGGCTGCGCAGCGTCATCGACGAGGTGCAGGCCTCGCCCAAGCCCATCATCCTGTTCATCGACGAGACGCACACGCTGGTGGGCGCCGGCGGCGCCGCCGGCACCGGCGACGCGGCCAACCTGCTCAAGCCGGCACTGGCGCGCGGGCAGCTGCGCACGATTGGCGCCACCACCTTCGCCGAGTACAAGAAGCACATCGAGAAGGACCCGGCGCTGACGCGCCGCTTCCAGAGCGTGCAGGTCGACGAGCCCGACGAGACCAAGGCCGTGCTGATGATGCGCGGCGTCGCGAGCACGATGGAGAAGCACCATCGCGTGCAGATCCTCGACGAGGCGCTGGAGGCGGCGGTGAAGCTCAGCCACCGCTACATCCCGGCGCGCCAGCTGCCCGACAAGAGCGTGAGCCTGCTCGACACGGCCTGCGCGCGCGTCGCCGTGAGCCTGCACGCCACGCCGGCCGAGGTGGACGACTCGCGCAAGCGCATCGAGGCGCTGACCACCGAGCTCGAGATCATCGGCCGCGAGAAGGCGATCGGCATCGACACCGCCGGGCGCGAGACGGAAGCGAACACGCAGCTCGCCGCCGAGCGCGAGCGCCTGGCCGCGCTGGAGAAGCGCTGGAGCGACGAGAAGACGCTGGTCGACGAGCTGCTGGCGCTGCGCGCGAAGCTGCGCGGCGGCCTTGCAGCCGTGGAGGGCACGGGCAGCAAGCTGGAGGCCGAGGCCCAGGCGGCGGCCCCGGCCACCGTGGCCGCCGCTGCCGCGGCCGCACCCACGGCGCCTGCGCTCAGCGACGAAGAGCGCGCCGCCACGCTGGCCCGGCTGCGCGAGGTGCAGGCGCAGCTGAGCACGCTGCAAGGCGAGACCCCGCTCATCCTGCCCACCGTGGACCAGCAGGCCGTGGCCAGCGTCGTCGCCGACTGGACCGGCATCCCGGTCGGTCGCATGGCGGCCAACGAGATCGAGACCATCCTCCACATCGCCAGGCAGCTCGGCGAGCGCGTGATCGGCCAGGACCACGCGATGGAGATGATCGCCAAGCGCATCCAGACCAGCCGCGCGGGCCTGGACAACCCGAGCAAGCCGATCGGCGTGTTCATGCTCGCCGGCACCTCGGGCGTCGGCAAGACCGAAACGGCCATCGCGCTGGCCGAGGCGCTCTACGGCGGCGAGCAGAACCTCATCACCATCAACATGAGCGAGTACCAGGAGGCGCACACCGTCTCCACGCTGAAGGGCGCGCCGCCCGGCTACGTGGGCTATGGCGAAGGCGGCGTGCTCACCGAGGCCGTGCGCCGCAAGCCCTACAGCGTGGTGCTGCTCGACGAGGTGGAGAAGGCGCACCCCGACGTGCACGAGATCTTCTTCCAGGTCTTCGACAAGGGCTTCATGGAAGACGGCGAGGGCCGCTTCATCGACTTCAAGAACACGCTCATCCTGCTCACCACCAACGCCGGCACCGACCTCATCGCCGGGCTTTGCAAGGACCCCGAGCTGATGCCCGACCCCGAGGGCATGGCCAAGGCGCTGCGCGAGCCGCTCTTGAAGGTGTTCCCGCCGGCGCTGCTCGGGCGGCTGGTGACCATTCCGTACTACCCGCTGTCCGACGAGATGCTCGGCCGCATCGTCAAGCTGCAGCTCGGCCGCATCAGCAAACGCGTGCAGCAGCGCTGGAAGGTGCCCTTCGAGGTCGGCGACGACGTCGTCAAGCTCGTCGTCAGCCGCTGCACCGAGAGCGAGTCGGGCGGCCGCATGATCGACGCCATCCTCACCAACACCATGCTGCCCGACGTGAGCCGCGCCTTCCTGGAGCGGCTGCTCGAGGGCAAGCCGGTCGGTGGCGTGCAGGTGGGGGTCGC
>JALHOU010000177.1 GCA_022842825.1 Rubrivivax sp. | reverse complement strand
TTGAACAGGAAGTGCGGCTCGATCTGCTGCGCGAGTTGAGCCAGCTGGGCTTCACGCGCCAGCGCCAGGCTGGCCTCTGCGCGCAGCCGCTCGGCGTGCAGGGCGGCGAACGAACGGAAGCCGAAGATCATCGCCACGAAGAGGCCGTAAAAGAGGGCGAACTTGACGCCCTCGTAGAGCAGCACGCGGGGCCACGGCGGATGCAGATAGGTCAGCCCGGCGAGCGCGAGCACGCCATGCCGGATGGCATAGACCGCGCCCACGAAAGCCGGCGCCGCCAGCGGCAGCAGCCACAGCGGCCGCGCCAGCCAGCGCCGGGGCTGCGTGAGCAGCGGGTCCAGCCGCGGCACCTGACGCCACAACAGCCACGCCAGCACGCTGGCCACGACGCAACTCGATCCTTCCCACAGGAATGGCCGCCACAGGTCGGTGTGCTCATGCCGCAGGTGGTCCTGCACCCCCACGGTGACGAGCAGCAACCAGAACACGGCCCAGGCAACGAAGAACGGGCGCGCCGTGGCGCCGGCCGGCACGGCCGTGTCCGGCAGGTTCGAGGGGGTTGGAGCGCTCGCCATCGCCGCCGAACATACACCGCCGCCCTGGCGCCGCGCGCCGCGCGTGGGGCGAGGTGGATCGCCCCGGGGGCGGGCCGGCCCCGTGGCATCGGGACGCAGCCTGTGGTGGTGACGATGGGCTCGCCGGGCAGGCCACGGGCTGTGGCACGATGCGGCGCATCGCCAAACCGAGGCCGCCGATGGACCCCCACGATCCGCACGTGCAAGTCATCACCCACCCGCTCGTGCAGCACAAGCTGACGCTGCTGCGCGAGAAGGACCGCAGCACCAACGCCTTCCGCCGCCTGCTGCACGAGATCAGCGTGCTCATGGCCTACGAGGTGACGCGCGAGATGCCCACGCACCTGGTGGAGATCGAGACGCCGCTGGCCAAGATGATGTCGCCCGTGATCGACGGCAAGAAGACGGTGTTCGTCGTCATCATGCGTGCCGGCAGCGGCTTCCTCGACGGCATGCTCGAGGTGGTGCCCGGGGCCCGCGTCGGCCACATCGGCCTGTACCGCGACCCCAAGACGCTGGGCGCGGTGGAGTACTACTTCAAGATGCCGCACGGGATGGAGGAGCGCGACGCGATCGTGCTCGACCCGATGCTCGCCACCGGCAACAGTGCCGTGGCGGCGGTGGACCGGCTGAAGGAGGCGCGGCCGAAGTCGATCCGCTTCGTCTGCCTGCTCGCCGCGCCCGAGGGCATCGCCCACATGCGACAGCACCACCCCGACGTTCCGCTCATCACCGCCGCCATCGACGAGCGCCTGAACGACCACGGCTACATCGTGCCGGGCCTCGGAGACGCGGGCGACCGGCTGTTCGGAACCAAGTGAGCCGTCAGGCGCCGCCTGCGGGCCGGCCCGCAGCGGCCGGGCGGGCCGGCAGACTCTCCCGCCGGGCCGCATTCGTTGGCACCGTCTCTCAGGCGTAAGGGTCGGCGAAGCCCAACGCCTGCAGGATGGCGCCCTCGCGCGCCTCCATCACCTTGGCGTCGCGCACGCGCTCGTGGTCATAGCCCTGTGCGTGCAGCGTGCCGTGCACCAGCAGGTGCGCGTAGTGCGCCTCGAGCGGCATGCCTGCGGCCTGCGCCTCGGCCTGCAGCACGGGCGCGCACAGCACGAGGTCGGCCACCACCACGGGCGTGCGCTCGTAGTCGAAGGTGAGCACGTTGGTGGCGTAGTCCTTGCGCCGGTAGGTGCGGTTGAGCTCGCGGCCTTCGACGGCATCGACGATGCGCACGGCGATCTGCGCGTCGGCCTCGAGCGCGGCGCGGATCCAGCGCGCCACGCGGTGGCGTCGCAGCAGGGCGCGGTGCCGGGCGTCGGAGAACTGCAGGCTGAGCTGCAGCGCCGGCCGCGGCGGCAGCCGCTTCATCGCGGCGCGGCCGGAAGCTGGCGCTCGTAAGCCTCGACGATGCGCGCCACCAGCGGGTGCCGCACGACGTCGGCGGCCGTGAAGTCGGTGAAGGCGATGCCGCGCACGTCGGCGAGGATCTGCCGCGCCTCGACCAGGCCGCTCGGCAGGCCCTTGGGCAGGTCGATCTGGCTCACGTCGCCGGTGACCACGCACCTGCTGCGAAAGCCCATGCGCGTGAGGAACATCTTCATCTGCTCGCGCGTCGTGTTCTGCGCCTCGTCGAGGATGACGAAGGCGTGGTTGAGCGTGCGCCCGCGCATGAAGGCCAGCGGCGCGATCTCGATCTGCCCCTTCTCGAAGGCCTTGCCGACGCGGTCGAAGCCCATGAGGTCGTAGAGCGCGTCGTACAGCGGGCGCAGGTAGGGGTCGACCTTCTGCGCCAGGTCGCCGGGCAGGAAGCCCAGGCGCTCGCCCGCCTCCACCGCCGGGCGCGTGAGCACGATGCGCTGCACGCCCTGGCGCTCGAGCGCGTCGACGGCGCAGGCAACGGCGAGGAAGGTCTTGCCGGTGCCGGCCGGGCCGATGCCGAAGGTGATGTCGTGCGCCAGCATCTGGCGCAGGTACTGCACCTGATTGGGCGTGCGGCCGGCGAGGTCGGCGTGGCGCGTGTGCAGCGCCAGCGGCACATCCGCCGCCGCTTCGGGCTCGGCAGGGTCAGCGGCCACCTTGCGCGCGCGGGCCGCGGCAGGGGCACGAGGCCCCGCCGCCTCGACCAGCGCCAGGCGCAACCGTTCATCGTCGAGCGGGCGCACGGCCAGCGCGTGCAGGTGGTCGAGCAGGTCGGTGGTGCGTTGCACGGCCTCGCGTGCGCCCTCGACGCGGAACTCGGCGTTGCGGCGGCTGATGTGCACGGCCAGCGCCTCCTCGATCTGGCGCAGGTGAGCGTCGAGCGGCCCGCACAGGTGGGCGAGGCGCCGGTTGTCGGCATCGGCGATGCGGTGGCGGCGGATCAAGGGCTTCCCTGGTGTGGCGCGGGTGCGCCGGGGCGGGGAATTGTCGCAGTGCCGGCCTGTCGTGCGGGCGTGAGGCGCCGAGCGGCCGCCATCGGGCTGCAACAATGAGCCAGTGACGAGTCGCCCGACGCCACGCCGCCCCTTGCCCAGAAACGCCACTTCGCCAAGTGGGCTCGTGGCCCTTGCGCGATGGCTGGTCCGCCGGTTGGCCGCGCTCGGGTGGTTGTGGCTACCGCTGGCGGGCGCGGCGGCCCATGCGCTGGACGAGGGTCCCGAGGGCACGCTGGTGCTGCGCAGCGCCGTCGCTGCGGTGGGCGAAGGCACGCAGTTCCCTGCCGTGCCCACCCCGGTGCAGGCGGTGACGCTGCCCGACGAGTGGGCCGCGAGTCGCCCGGGGTTCCAGGGCACGGTGTGGTACCGCCTCGTGTGGGACGATGAGCCGCGCGCCGGCGCGGCGAAGGAGTTGCAGGCGCTCTACATCGCGCGCGCCTGCTCCAATTTCGAAGTGCATCTCAACGGCCAGCTGGTGGCCAGCGGCGGGCGCATGCGCGAACCGGTGTCGCACCAGTGCAACCGGCCGCACCTCGTGAACCTGCCGGCGGCACTGCTGGTGACCGGCCGCAACGAGATCGACATCAAGCTCGTCGGGCATCGGCTGGCCGAGGTGGGTTCGGCCCACCGCGCCGGCGCCCTCTCGACGCTTCTGGTCGGGCCGCAGTCGGTGCTGGCGCCCTACCATGCGCGGCAGACCGCGCTGGCGGTCGGCTTTGCGCAGGGTGCCAGCGCCACGCTGTTGCTGATGGGCGGTTTCATGTTCGTGCTCGGCTACGTCAACCGGCGTGAGAGCCAGCTGGCGTACTTCGGCGCGCTGAGCGTCGGGCTGGCGGTGTTCGATGCCCGCCTGTGGCTGCGCGACCTGCCGCTGTCGCACCGCCTGTCCGAGTTCGGGCTGCTGGTGCTGCTGTCGTTCATCACCTGGGCCGCGGTGCAGTTCCTGCTGCGCTCGCGCGGCATGCGGCTGCGCCAGGCCGACGCCGGCCTGCCGATCCAGTGCGGGCTGGTCGCGCTGACGCTGCTGGCGGCGGGGCCGGAGCGGCTGCACACGCTGGCGCTCTTCTGGTACGCGGTGTTCGCGGCCGAGATCGTGGCCGCCGCGGTGCTGCTGCTGCGCCACCCGGGCAGCGCCGACACGCGCTGGACGACGATGCTGCTGCTGGCCGGTGCCGTGCTGGCCGTGCTGGCCGATACCACTGTCGGCTTCGCCGGCACCCATGACGTGCCGGCGCTGCTGGCCTCGACCGGGCTGCCGCTGGTGGTGGTGTTCGTCGGCCTGCGCCTGGTCATGCAGCACGGCCGCGCCCGCCGCGAGGCCGAGGCGTCGCGGGCGCAGCTCGAGCAGAGCAAGCTGCAGCTCGAGCAGCGCGTGCGCGAGGCGACGCTGGAGATCGAGCGCAACATGCGCCAGCTCGCCGACCACAAGATCGAGCAGGTGGCCGAGCGCGAGCGCAAGCGCATCGCCGCCGACCTGCACGACGACCTCGGCGCCAAGCTGCTGACCATCGTGCACACGAGCGAGTCGGACCGCATCTCCACGCTGGCGCGCGAGGCGCTGGAGGAGATGCGTCTGTCGGTGCGCGGGCTCACCGGCCGGCCGGTGCGCCTGGCCGACGCCATGGGCGACTGGCGCGCCGAGACCGTGTCGCGCCTGGCCCAGGCCGGCATCGAGGGCGAATGGCAAAGCCCCGACGAGGCGCCGCAGATGCTGAGCTCGCGCGCCTACGTGCAGTGCACGCGCATCCTGCGCGAGGCCACGAGCAACATCATCAAGCACAGCGGCGCCTCGCACTGCTCGGTGAGCTGCGCCACCGCCGACGGCGACTTCCAGCTCATCATCCAGGACAACGGCAACGGCATCGCCCAGCAGGACGTGGATTCGCGGCTGGACAAGGGCCACGGCTTGGCGAGCATGAAGAACCGCGCCAAGCAGTTGCAGGGCCAGTGTCTGGTCGAGTCCGGACCGGGGTATGGGACCGTGATACGCCTCACGCTTCCGCTCGATCGGGCCACCAGCCCCTCGTGAGCGCGTCGGGTCGACCGATAACATCGTCGTCAACCCCTCGCCCAAGTGTCCCTGGATGCCGCCCCCGCGGTCGCGCGCAATGAAACACATCCTGCTGCTCGAAGACCTGCCCGAGATCCGGGCCTGGATGCGCAAGCTCGTGCTGCAGGTCTTCCCCGATGCAGTGATCAGCGAGAGCGCGCGCATCCAGGACGCGATGTCGCTCGTGGCGACGCAGCGCTTCCACCTCGCGCTCATCGACCTCGGCCTGCCCGACGGCAGCGGCGTCGACGTGGTGACCAAGCTGCGCGACCTGCAGCCGGAGGCCCAGAGTGTCATCGTCACCATCCACGACGACGACGAGCACCTCTTCCCGGCTTTGCAGGCGGGCGCCTTCGGCTACATCCTCAAGGAACAGCAGCGCGAGCAGATCACCGAGCAGCTGCAGCGCATCAGCCAGGGCGAGCCGCCGCTGTCGCCATCGATCGCGCGCCGCGTCATGGCCTACTTCACCGAGAAGGCCAAGCCGCAGGCGGCCAACCCGATGCCGCACGTCAGCCTCACCGACCGCGAGAGCGAAGTGCTTCTGCGCGTGGCCAAGGGCTACACGCTGCCGGAGATCGGCGTGCAGCTCGGGCTGAGCCGGCACACGATTGCCGACTACGTGAAGCAGATCTACCGCAAGCTCAACGTGAGCTCGCGCGCCGAGGCTGCGCTCGAAGCGCAGCGCCTCGGGCTCTTCCGCTAGCTAGCTGCTGGTTGCTGGCGCCATCGCGGCGCTTGCTCTCGGGTCGCGCGTTCAACGTCGTTGCGCGCCAAGGACGCCGGGCGGTCGGCTACGCGAATGTCCTCTTTCGAGGGCCCGGCTTCGCAGGGCCCTCGAATGCCCCCTTGATTTCGCTACGCCGACCACCCGGCGCCCTTGGCGGGAGCCGGCTTTGCCATCGGCGAGAACAGCCCTGGTGCCGGATCGGGACGATGGGGCGCCCTGCGCAGCGAAATCAACGGGGCATTCGGGGGACCAGCGAAGCTGGGCCGCCGAAGGAGGACATTCGCGAAGCAGGGCACCCCGTCGGCCCGATCCCGCCACCGCGCGTCACGGCGAGCCCCGAGCACCAGACCACAGGTGCCGGTGCCAGATGAAGCCCTACTTCACCCACTGATTGAGCTGGATGATCGGCAGCATCACCGCCAGCATGATCATCACCACCACCAGCCCCATCACGACGATGAGCAGCGGCTCGATGATGGTGGCCGCCGACATCGCCCGCCGCTGCACCTCGGCCGAGAGCTGGTTTGAGGCACGGCCGAGCATCGTCGGCAGTTGGCCCGTCTGCTCACCCAACCGGGCGAACATCGCCAGCAGCCCCGGGTAGCGCGACTTGGCCGCCAGCGCCGAAGCAAGAGAGGCGCCCTCGCGCACCTGCACCAATGCGTCCATCGCGTCGGCACGCATGGCGCGGTTGTTCACGGTCTCGGCGGCGGCCTGCAGCGCTTTCAGGATCGGTACGCCGGCACCGGCCAACATCGCCAGCGTGCCGCCGAAGCGCGCCGCGTTGTAGCCGCGTGCCAGCCGCCCGAAGAGCGGCAGCTTCAGGAAGGCCGCGTCAGTGCTGCGGCGGAAGCCCTCGTTGCGCCTGGCGGCGACGTAGCCCGCAACGGCACCGGCCAGCAGGACGCCGACCGCCCAGCCCCAGTTGCGCACAAAGCTCGACAACGCCAGCATCACGACGGTGAGCGTGGGCAGAGCGCGCTTGGAACTGGTGAAGACGTTCGCGATCTGCGGCACGACGTAGGTCATGAGGACGATGACGATCAGGACCGCGACCACCGAGACGATGGCTGGGTACATCATCGCCCCCATCACCTTGGCGCGCAGCGCCTGGCGCTGCTCGAGGTCGTCGGCAAGCTTCTCGAGCACGGTGCCGAGGGCACCGCTCTGCTCGCCGGCCGCCACGACGGCGCGGTAGACGTCGTCGAACTCGCGCGGCGCCGTGGCCAGTGCACGCGCGAACGTGCTGCCGGCGTTGACCTCGCTCTTCAGGTGCGCAACGAGCTCGCGCTGGCGTGCCACATCCGACTCGTCGCCCATCGCCGACAGCGCGCGCTCCAGCGGCAGGCCGGCCGCGACGAGGCCGGCGAGCTGGCGCGTCCACACCGCCAGCGACGTTGCATCGAACACGCGCCGCGAGAACCGCGACATGGACGTGCCGGTGCTGTCGTTCGCCGCTGCACCCACCGGGTTGACGGCGAGCGGCACGAGCGAGCGCGAACGCAACTGCGCACGCGCCGCCTTGACGTTGTCGGCCTCGAGCAGGCCGGACTGCGCCTTGCCGGCTTCGTCGAGGGCTTCGAACTTGTAGGCGGGCATCCGTGGTCTGGACCTAGTCGCCCGTGACGCGCAGCACTTCCTCGCGCGAGGTGATGCCTTCGTCGATCAGGCGCTGCCCGTCCTCGCCCATCGAACGCAGGCCGTTCGCCTCCGCTTGCGCGAAGATCTGGTTCTCGGGCGCGCGGCGGTGGATGAGCTGGCTCAGCTTGTCCTCGATCGTCATCAGCTCGTAGACGCCCGTGCGGCCCTTGTAGCCGGTGTGGCCGCACTCGCTGCAGCCCACGGGGTGCCACAGGCCGTCCTCGCCCTGGCGCTTGCAGTGCGGGCACAGCTTGCGCACGAGGCGCTGCGCCAGCGTGCCGAGCAGGCTCGAGCTGAGCAGGAAGGGCTCCACGCCCATGTCGACCAGACGAGTGACACTGCTCACCGCATCGTTGGTGTGCACGGTGGCCAGCACCAGGTGACCGGTGAGACTGGCCTGGATGGCGATCTGCGCCGTCTCGAAGTCGCGGATCTCGCCGATCATGATGACGTCGGGGTCCTGGCGCAGGATGGCGCGCAGCGCCTTCGCGAACGTGAGGTCGATCTTCGGGTTGACCTGCGTCTGGCCGATGCCGGGCAGCTCGTACTCGACCGGGTCCTCCACCGTCAGCACGTTGGTGGTGGCCGTGTCCACGCGCTGCAGGCTGGCGTAGAGCGTGGTCGTCTTGCCCGAGCCCGTGGGGCCGGTGACGAGCACGATGCCGTGCGGCTGCTGGATGAGGCGCGAGAAGCCGGCGAGCACGTCGCCGCTCATGCCCAGGCCCTCGAGCGTGAACTTCGACTCCGTCTTGTCCAGCAGGCGCAGCACGGCACGTTCGCCGTGCGAACTGGGCAGCGTCGAGACACGCACGTCGATGGCGCGGCCGCCGATGCGCAGCGAGATGCGGCCGTCCTGCGGCAGGCGCTTCTCGGCGATGTCGAGCTCGGCCATGATCTTCAGGCGCGAGATGAGCGCGGCATGCAGCGCGCGGTTCGGCTGCACCACCTCGCGCAGGCTGCCGTCGACGCGGAAGCGCACGCTGGAGCTGCGCTCGTAGGGCTCGATGTGGATGTCGCTGGCGCCGTCCTTGGCCGCCTGCGTGAGCAGCGCGTTGAGCATGCGGATGATGGGCGCGTCGTCGGCGGCCTCGAGCAGGTCTTCCACCGCCGGCAGGTCCTGCATCATGCGGCTCAGGTCGACGCCGCTTTCCACTTCGCCCATCACCGCCGCGGCGCTGCCCTCGCCCCCGGCGTAGGCCTCGGCGATGCGCTGGCCGAGCGTGCCCTCGGGCTCGCGCTCGAAGCGGCGCACGTCGAAGAGGCGCGTCACCTCGGCCAGCGCCGAAGGCGACGTGTTCTCGCCGGCCCACAGGACGAGCTGCTCGCCGTCGTCCTCGAGCAGCAGGTGGTTGGCCTTGGCGAACGGATACGGCAGCGGGTGGCGGGCTCCCATGGCGTCTGTCTCCTTGCCCGGCGCGCCCGCTCAGGGCGCCTTCGGGTTGGCAGCCGAGCCTTCGGAGGGCACCACGTCCACCGGCGCCGGCCTGGCCGGGCCGCTGATGGGCCCGGCGTTGATTGGCATCAGGGTGCTCTGCGGCGGCTGCGCGTCGCGCTGCAGGCCGCGCATCTGCTCGTAGCGGTCGGTCGAGAAGCGCGCGCTGGCGTCAGCATCGCGCATCACCACCGGGCGCAGGAAGACCATCAGGTTGGTCCGCTTGCGCGTGCGCGATTCGCTGCGGAAGAGCGACCCCAGCACCGGGATGTCGCCCAGCAGCGGCACCTTGCTGCGCGTCGTTTCGAAGCGGTCTTCGATGAGGCCGCCGAGCACGAGGATCTGACCGTCGTCCACCGTCACCGTGCCCTCAATGGAGCGCTTGGTGGTGGACGGGCCGGCGTTGCTGGTGCCGGCCGCGACGTCGGTCTTGACGCTGCTCTGCTCCTGGAAGATAACCATGCGGATGGCGCCGTTCTCGCCGATCTGCGGCCGGATGCGCAGCGTGATGCCCACGTCCTTGCGCTCGATGGTCTGGAACGGGTTGGTGGTGGCGCCGCCGGTCTGAGTGAATTGACCGGTGATGAAGGGCACGTTCTCGCCGACGACGATCTTGGCCTCTTCGTTGTCGAGCGTGATCAGGTTCGGGGTGCTGACGACGTTGGTCGTCGTCTGCGACTGCAGGGCGCGCAGGATGCCGGCGAGCGAGTAGACGCCGCCGTAGTTGCGCAGCAGCGCGATGTTCAGGCCCTGGCCGAGCTGCGACACCGCCGCCGCCGCATTGCCGGTGGCCGCGGCGCCGGTGATGCCGATGATGTTGCCCGAGCCGCCGAAGTTGGTGCCGGTGGCCACGCCCCACTTGTCGCCGCTCTGCCCGAGCAGACCCTGCCACTGGAAGCCGAGATCGACGCTGTCGCCGCCGTCGACCTCGACGATCATGCTTTCGATGTAGACCTGCGCACGCCGCGTGTCAAGCTGCTCGATGAGCGCACGCACCTGCTTGTACAGCGGCTCGGGGGCCGTGATGATGAGCGAGTTGGTCGACGGGTCGGCCTGGATGAAGCCGCCCGTGGACGGCCCCGCCGAGGCGGCCACCGGCGTCGTGGCCTGCGTGGCACCGGCAGGCACCGGCGCGGCCGTGTTCACGGGTGCGGCGGCGGCGCCGCCGCCGCTCGTGGAGGACCCCGCGGCACCGCCGAGGGCGCTGAAGGCGGCGCGCACGACCGTCGCCAGCTTCACCGCGTCGGCGTTCTTCAGGTGCACGACCCACATGCCGCCACCGGCGCCGATGAGGTTGGTCGGCCGGTCCAGGCGTTCGATGTTGGCCTTCACCTGCGCCAGCCGGGACGCGTTGGGCGCGCGCACGATGAGGGCGTTGGCGCGCGAATCCGCGATCACCGTCGTCGTGCCACCGCCCACCGCGGCGGGCACGCCGGGCACGCCTGCCCCGCCGCCATCGGACAGGCGCTGCAAGAGCGGCGCCAGGTCGGCCGCCACCGCGTGCTGCAGCGGAATGATCTCGACATCGGTGCCCGGCGCCTGGTCCAGGGCCGCGATGATGCGGCTCATGCGCTGCAGGTTGTCGGCGTAGTCGGTGATGATGAGCGAGTTGCTGCCGGGGTTGGCGTTGATGGTGTTGTTGGCGGTGATGAGCGGGCGCAGCACCGCCACCAGGTTGTTCGGGTTCTCGTAGCGCAACGGGAAGATCTGCGTGATGATCTGTTCGCCGCGTGCCGGCACGGTGCCCACCGAGACCGTGCCCGCCTGCAGCTTGGCATCGGCCTCGGGCACCACCTTCAGCAGGCCGCTGTTCTCGACCACGGCGAAGCCCAGGCCGCGCAGCGCCGACTGGTAGCTTGCGTACGCTTGCGCGATGGTCTGCGGCTGTTCGCTGTAGACGGTGACCTGGCCGCGCACGCGCGGGTCGACGATGATCGGCCGCTCGAGCATGGCGGCAAAGGCACGTGTCACGGCTTCGATGTCGGCATTCACGAAGTTGACCGTCACAGTGGCGGCGCGCTGCGCGCGCGCTGGCGTGGCGGCCCGCGCCGGTGGGGCGGCGCTGGCCGGTGCGCT
>JALHOU010000176.1 GCA_022842825.1 Rubrivivax sp. | reverse complement strand
GGGCGGCGCCGAGCGCAGCGACGCCGCCCCCGCAACGGCCGGCGCGCCCGCCGCCGCCACGTCGGTCAGCGGCGAAGTCGTCGTCAGCCCGGCGCTGAAGGCGCGCCTCGCGGCCGGCGACACGCTCTTCGTCTTCGCACGCGCCGCCGACGGCCAGCGCATGCCCCTGGCGGCGCAGAGGCTGCCGGTGGGCGAGCGGGACCGCTTCGCCTTTGCGCTGGACGACAGCATGGCCATGGGACCGAACCTGCGCATCGCGGCGCACGCGCGGGTCGTGATCTCGGCGCGCATCTCGCGCAGCGGCGTGGCCGCCGCGCAAAGCGGTGACCTGCTGGGCAGCAGCGAACCGGTGGCTCCGGGCACCACGAACGTCAAGGTCGTCGTCGATCGTGTGCAGCCTTGAGGACTGGCGCCACGCCAGTGGCTCTGTGGCGGCGCGGCCTTCGCGCCTTCGCTTGTCGCCGCTCGCATTGCGAGAGGACAATGCCGGGCACCGGCTCGCCTCCTGCTCCTCATGCCCACCACCTTGCGATCCTTCGCGGCGCTGAGCCTTCTCGCAACGCTGCACGGCCCGGCACTCCCCACCGGCGAGGAACCTCCGCGCGCTGCGCTGGAGGACGCGCGTCGCGCATCGACCGAGCTGGTGAGCAGCGTCCGATCCGAGCTTCTGAAGGCGGTGGAGGCGAGCGGCCCGCTGCGCGCGATCGTCGTCTGCAAGTACACGGTGCCCGAAGTCGCCTCGCACGTGTCGCGCAAGTACGGTGCGCGCGTCACGCGCGTCTCGCTGACGCCGCGCAACCCCGCGCTCGGCTGGGGAGACGCCTGGGAGCAAAGGGCGCTGATGAGCTTCGATAGCCGGGTCGCCAAGGGCGAGAAGGCGGATGGGATGGAGCACGCCGAGGTCGTGACCGAACCCGCCGGCAAGTTCCTGCGCTACATGCGGGCGCTGCCGATGGCGCCGGTGTGCCTGGCCTGCCATGGGGCGGCCGAACAGATCGCCGACAGCGTGCGCACCCAGCTCGCACACGACTACCCGCACGACCGCGCGATGAACATCGCCGTGGGCAAGGTGCGTGGGGCGGTGACCTACACGAAGCCGCTCTGAGCGCTGCGCGGAGGCCGGCCCTGCCCGGACCGGCCAGGCCGCACAGGACGCACAGGACGCACCGGCCGCCCATGTCCCGCGGATCGCCCGGAGCGTCCGGGTCAGACACCACCGGGCCGGCGCCGGCCTCAGCGCGCCGCGGGACGTGCCTTCATGTACGCCATGGCGTCGGCGTGCCCCTGGGCCGCAGCCCGGCCGATCCACTTCACCGCCTCTTCGGCCGAGACGTGCACGCCGCTGCCGGTGAGGAACAGGATGCCCAGGCTGTACTGGGCTTGCGCGTGCCCCTGCATCGCGGCTTCGAAGTACCACTGGGCGGCCGTGCGCGCCGGGTCGTCGCCGGCCGGTACGTCGGCCAGGCCGTAGATCACCATGTTGGCCAGTTCGAACTGGGCGTCGGCCAAGCCTTGCTTGGCCGCCTTCTCGAACCAGCCACGCGCGGCGGCGTCGCTCTCGCGCACGCCGTGGCCGTGGTAGTACAGAAGCCCCAGGCGCCACTGCGCCACGGCATGGCCGGCGCGGGCCATGGGCTCGAGCAGGCGCACGGCGGTCGGCCAGTCCTTGCGGTGGATGGCCGCCGCGGCGTCCTGCAGCGTGTCGGCCCGCGCGCCGAACAGGACGCTCGCGAGGCCGACGGCGACAATGGTGGCAAGGCGGTTCATGACGGATTCCTCCTGCGGGCCCGGATGGTCGAGTGCTCCGCGCTCGATGCGGTCCGCTGGCATCCATGTTGCAAGAGACGTTCCCGCTTTCCTCCCGAAGCTGCACCCGCCCCAAGCCCTCGCCACCTGCATGCCCCTGCCCGACGACGGTTCCCTGCCCGCCTGGAAGTCGCTGCGCGTCCGCGGCTTGCTGGCCACCCTGGCGCTGCTCGTCTATCTCTCGGCGGCGGCGCTCTATATCGCCGGCGAGCGCAAGGTCATCTTCGACAGCGTCCAGGCGCTGGAAGAGTTGAGCCAGCATGAAAAGGCACTGGCGCTGACCGAGTCGGCCGTCTCCGGCGCCCTGCTCGACGTCAACGAGCTCGCCAGCGGCCCCGAGGCCACCACCACCGGGCCCAACGAGCTGCGGCTGTACATGGAAAGCTGCGCCAAGCTCTTCGCCGACCTCGAGCCGTTCGACGCCGGCTATGTGCGACTGCAGCGGACCATCGAGCGCAGCTATGCCGCGCTGGTGGCCCAGCCGGTGCGGGCCAACTGGCTGGACCTGCGCGAGGCACTCAAGCGCGCCGCCGACGACTTCGAGATCCGCCGCGCCCGCCTGGCCGAGGCGCGCGAAGGGCTGAACGCCCGCTACCGGCGCCACTACGACGCGGTGACCTTCGAGTCGCTCACCTTGGCCGGCGTCGGGCTCCTGGTGTTCGGCGCGCTGGCGGCGTGGTTCTTCACGCGTCTGGCGCGCGACATCCGGCAGCTCGAGCAGCACGCCCGCGAGATCGTGCGCGGCCAGCGCGGCACGGCCCTGCCGGTGCGCCGCGATGACGAGCTCGGCCACCTGATGCGCTCGGTCAACCGCATGTCGGCCGAGCTCGACGAACGCGACCGCGAGCTGCTGCTCGAAGGCGAGCGCCGCTCGCACCAGGACAAGATGCTGGCCGTCGGCGCGCTCGCCGCCGGCGTGGCGCACGAGGTGAACAACCCGCTGGCGGTGATCAACGGCATCGCGCAGGCGATGCGGGCCGACCCGGCCGCAGCCACGCCAGAGCGGCTGGTCGAGGGCGCCGACCTCATCCTCGCGCAGGCGCAACGCGCGGCGCAGGCCGCGCGGCAGCTGGCCGAGGCAGCGACGCCGCAATCCGCCGAGCGCAACTGGGTCGACGTCAACGGGCTCATCCAGCACACGCTGCGGCTCGTGGCCATCGACAAGCGCTACCGCCGCCTGCGGCTGCAATTCACGCCCGACCCGACCCTGCCCGCGGTGCGCAGCTCGGCCGGCGCGCTGCAGCACGTGCTGATGATGCTGCTCGGCCTGGCCGCCGATGCCCTGGCGTCCGGCCACGCGACCGCGCCCGACGGCGGCGGGCCGGTGCTGGAGGTCGGCGCCCACCTCGAGAACGACGGCCTGTCCGTCCAGCTGCTGTTCCCGACCGCGCTGGACTTCAGCCGCGGCGAAGTGCAACGCACCGTGTTGCTGGCGCGCGCAACGGTCGAACCATTGCGCGGACAGCTTGCGTTCGGTCAAGCGGAGCACCAGCGTCAACGCATTAAGCTGGCCCTGCCCGCTGACGATGGCGGGGGCGAATCCTGAACACCCCATGTCCGACCTCAGCGTGCTCGTCGTCGACGACGAGCCGGCCATTCGACAAGTGCTGCAAGCGGCCATCGGCAAGGCGGGCTACCCGGTAGAGACGGCCGGCTCGGCCGCCGAGGCCTTGGCCCGCCTGGAAGCCGGCCACCACGACGTCGTGCTCAGCGACGTCTTCATGCCCATCACCGACGGCATCGAGTTGCTGCGGCAGGCGCGCGCCAAGGGTCACGAGGCGACCTTCATCATGGTGACGGCGTTTGCCTCGGTCGACTCGGCCATCGACGCCATCAAGGCCGGCGCCTGGGACTACATCACCAAGCCCGTGCGCAACGAGGAGATCCTGCACCGTCTGGAGCAGATCGACGCGCTGCGCGGCCTGCGCGAGGACAACCGGGCGCTGCGCAAGCTCGTGCTCGGCCGCGGCGGTGAAGGTGCCTTCACCTTCGCCTCGCCTTCGATGCAGGCGGTGGAGCGGCTCGTCACGCGCGTCGCGCCCACCGACAGCACGGTGCTCATCACCGGCGAGAGCGGCACCGGCAAGGGCGTGGCGGCACGCCGCATCCATGAGCTCTCGCCGCGCCGCGACGGCCCCTTCGTGAGCCTGAACTGCGGTGCCATCCCCGAGAACCTGATCGAGAGCGAGCTCTTCGGCCACACCAAGGGCGCCTTCACCAGCGCCGACCGCGCGCGCAAGGGCCTCTTCCTCCAGGCCGACCGCGGCACCATCTTCCTCGACGAGATCGGCGAGCTGCCGCTGTCGATGCAGACCAAGCTGCTGCACGTGCTCGAAGCCAAGGAGGTGCGGGCACTGGGCAGCGAACAGCCCAGGCGCATCAACACGCGCATCATCGCCGCCACCAACCGCGACCTGCCGGCGATGGTGAAGGACGGACGCTTCCGCGAGGACCTCTTCTTCCGCCTGTCGGTGTTCCAGATCGCGATGCCGCCGCTGCGCGAGCGACGCGCCGACCTGCCGGCGCTCATGCGCCACCTGCTGGCGCAGCGCGCCACGGGTGGCAGCGGCACCGCCGCGCGCGATCACGGCGATGGCGCCGCGCTGGTCATCGACCCGGAGGCCGAAGACCTGCTCGCCAACTACCCTTGGCCGGGCAACGTGCGGCAGCTCGAGAACGTGCTGCATCGCGCCGCCATCCTCGCTGACGGCGGCACGATCCGCGTGGTCGACCTGCCGCCGGAGGTCTCGCGCCTTTCACCCGCCGCAGCGGCCGCGACCGACGCCGCGGCCCTGGGCCACGGCGGCGAGGCGGGCAGCGCAGGCAATGAAGGGCCGCTGCGCGAGCGCGTGCGGCGCTTCGAACTGGCGCTCATCCGCCGCGCCATCGAAGACGCCAGCGGCGACCGCCGGCTGGCCGCGCAGCGGCTGGGCATCGGGCTGTCCAGCCTGTACCGCAAGCTCGAAGAAGAGCGCGACGAGGCGTAGCCCGCAGCGCACGGCGGCGGGCGCGGCGCCACGCACCGTGGCGAACGAGCCTTGCGCTCGAGCCTCGCGCCCGCGCCACTGGCACGCTTTTCGCACCCGCCTTGGGCCATGGTCACCTGTGCACTGCTGTTGACATTGCCCGTCTGGCTACCAAGGCCCCACGCCGCCCTGGCCGCGGCGCGGCTCGTCGTGCGCACGGCGCTGGCGTTGTGCATCGCCTTCAGCGCCGCGGCGCAGCTCAATCCGGCCGAGGGCCACCGCCAGGGCCTGGAGGCCTACCAGCGCGGCGACGTCGTGGCGGCCATGCGCGCTCTGCGCCCGGCCGCGGAGGCCGGGCACGCGCCGGCGCAGGCGCTGCTCGGCTTCATCCTCGAGAGGTCGGGCGACGTGGACGAGGCGCTCAAGCTGTACGCGCGCGCCGCGGTGCAGGACGACGTGGAAGGCCATGTCGGCCTGGCGCAGATGCTGCTCGTCGGCACCGGCGTTGCCAAAGATGAGAAGCGCGCGCTGCAACATTTCTCGAAAGCGGCAGAGCTTGGCCATGCCGGTTCGATCGTCTGGCTGGCCGAGGCCTACCGCAAGGGCCGCTACGGCCTCGCCACCGGTGCGCCGGAGGCGGCGAAGTGGCAGCAACGCGCCGCAGCGCTGAAGGGCAAACCGTGAGCCCGGCCCGTAGCCGCCCGCTGGGCGCGGCGCTGGGGCTGGCCTTGGCGCTCGTCTTGTGGACCCTGCTGTGCCTGGGCACCGCCGCGCACGCGGCCGACGCGGACAACGGCGCGCGCCTGTATCGCCAGCACTGCGCCTCCTGCCACGGCCTCGGCGGCCGGCCGGTGCTGCCCACGACCCCCGACCTCAGCCGCCCGATGGCGCTGATGCGCGGCGACCTGGCCCTGCTGTCGTTCGTGAAGGGCGGCCGCGGCGCCATGCCGGCCTTCGCCGGCGTGCTGAAGGACCGCGAGGTGCTCGACGTGCTGGCCCATCTGAGAACCCTGCGATGACGCAGCCCACATCCTTCTCGGCCATGTCGATCGAGCTGCGGCCGCACGCGGCGCGCGTCGCCCGCGGCCTGCTGCTGGCGCTGTGCACGCTGCTGCCGGCCTGGCCGGCGACGGCGCAAAAGGTCAAGGACGCGTTCGAGGTCGGCCCGCGCGTCTACGTGCGCGCGCTCACCGTCGAGTCCAAGCGCGCGGCGCTGTGGGTGGGCACCTCGGCTGGCGTGCACGAGGTCGACCTCGCCAGCGGCAAGCTGCGCAACACCTTCACGCGCCAGGAGGGCCTGGCCAACGAGTACGTGTTCGCCGTGGGGCTCACGCGCGACGGGTACAAGTGGTTCGGCACCAACGCCGGCGGCGTTTCGCGCTACCGCGACGGGCAGTGGAAGACCTTCTTCCCGATGCACGGCCTGGCCGACTACTGGATCTACTCGTTCGCGCAGCAGCGCAATGGCGACTTCTGGATCGGCACCTGGGCCGGCGTCAACAAGGTCGATGCCAAGACCGGCAAGTTCAGCACCTACGTGAAGGAGCTGGTCAACGAGTGGGTCTACGGACTTGCCGTCGACGCGCAGGACCGCGTCTGGTTCGGCACCGAAGGCGGCGTGTCGATGTTCGACGGCAAGCGCTGGGCGAGCTGGACGCACAAGGACGGCCTGGGCGCCGCCAACGACGAGAACCTGCCGTTCTCGGCCAACACGGGCCTGGGCACGCGCACCCGGCACGACCTCTCGGTCAGCGCCGAGGGCCCGGCCACCTACAACCCGAACTACGTCTTCAGCATCCTCGCCGCGGCCGACGGCCGCATCTGGGCCGGCACCTGGGGCGGTGGCGTCGCGCGCTGGGACGGCAAGACCTGGACCAACCTCACGGTCAAGGACGGCCTGGCCGGCAACATCGTCTACAGCATCGCCGAAGACAGCCGCGGCGTGCTGTGGTTCGGTACGAACAAGGGCCTGTCGCGCTGGGACGGCAGGAGCTTCCGCAACCTCGGCGTCGCGCAGGGGCTGCTCGACAACAACGTCTACGCGGTGGCCATCTCGCCCGACGGCGACGTGTGGGCCGGCACCAAGAAGGGCGTGGCGCGCATCGCACCGTGACCTTCGCCCGAACGTTCGTCCACCACGCCACGCCGATCCCACGCCCGGGGCCCGACCCGAATCCACGCTGCCTGCCCGTCGCTGCAGCGCCCGCCGCAGGCGCCACCCCAGAGGAGACCCGCAATGCCCCTCCATCTGCCCACCGCGGGCCTCGCGATCATCGGCCTCGGCCTCGCGCTGGCCGGCACCTACCAGCTCGGCCGCAGCAGCGGCGCGGCCACGGCGGCCGCGACGCCCACAGCGGCGGCCGCCGCGGCCACCACCGTGCCGGCCGGGCACCCCCCGCCGCAGCGCGAGGGCAAGGTCGGCGCCGACGCCTCGCAGAAGTTCACCCACTTCCGCGTCGGCAACAAGAACGTCAAGCGCATCTTCGCCGACGGCGACACGGTGTGGGTCGGCACCTCCGGCGGCGTGGTGCGCTACGACACCCGCAGCGACGAGTACAAGCTCTTCGACACGCAGAGCGGGCTGCTCTCCAACGGCATCTTCTACGTCGGGCGCGTGAACGGCAAGCTGGCCGTGGGCACCTACGGCGGCGGCCTGTCGCTGCTGGACGCCAAGACCGAGAAGTGGGAGACCTACAACATCCCCGAAGGCCTGGGCGATGCCTTCGTCTACGACGTGCTGAAGGCGAAGAACGGCGACCTCTGGATCGCCACCTGGTCGGGCGTGAACCGGGTGAAGGGCGGCGATCTTCGCGACCGCTCGAAGTGGGAGTTGCACACCGTGGCCTCCACCGGCGGTGGCCTGCCCAACGACTGGGTCTATGGCCTGGCCGAGGGGCGCAACGGCGAGATGTGGCTGGCCACCGAGGGCGGGCTGGCGCAGTTCCACCAGGGCCGTTGGCAGAACTGGAACCACGCCAAGGGCCTGGGCGCGCCCTACGAGAAGGTCAAGGATGCCATCTCTTTCAAGAACGACCCGGCCAAGGTGAGCGAGCACCACGCGCGCCAGAAGCAGGAGATGGGCCTCAACAACATCGACGTGGCCTACAACCCCAACTACATCGTCGCGCTCGCCGTCGATGCGCAGGGCGTGGTGTGGGCCGGTACCTGGGGGGGCGGCCTGTCGCGCTTCGACGGCAAGACCTGGACGCAGTACACCACCGCCGAGGGGCTGCCCGGCAACCACGTCTTCATGCTGCACCGGGACCCGAAGGGCGCGCTGTGGATCGGCACCAACAACGGTCTGGCCAAGCTCAAGGCGGGCGGCGGCTTCGAGGTGATGACGGCGCACGACGGCCTGTTCAACAACGCCGTCTTCTCGATGGCCACGGCGCGCGACGGCACCTTGTGGGTGGGCAGCTTCGGGGGGGTCGCCAAGATCAAGCCTTCGTGACAGAGTGCAGCGCCATGGACCGGTCCCAGCACGACTCGCTGCTGCATTCGCTCGAAGCGCGGGCTTCGAGCATGCTGCTGGCGCGCCTGCTCGCCATTGCCGACGACGCCGTCATCGTCGCCGATGCCGGCCATCGCATCGTGCTCTTCAATCAAGGGGCCGAGCGCACGTTCGGCCACCGCGCCGCCGAGATGATCGGCCGGCCGCTGGCGCTGCTCCTGCCCGAGCCGCAACGCGCTCGGCACGACCTGCTGATGCAGGAGTTCGCGCATTCGCCGCTGGCCGCGCGCCGCATGGGCGAACGGCGCGAGATCCACGGCCAGCGCGCCGACGGCAGCCTCTTCGATGCCGAGGCCTCGATCTCGCACGTCACGCTGGAAGGCCAGACGTATTTCACAGCCATCCTGCGCGACGTGAGCGAGGCGCGCCGCCAGCAGCGTGCTCTGGCGGCCAGCGAAGCGCGCTTCCGCGGCCTCGCCGCGGCGGCGCCGGTGGGCATCTTCCAGGCCGATGCGGCGGGCCTGTGCCAATACGTCAACGAGCGCTGGTGCGAGATCGCCGGCATGACCAGCCAGGAAGCGGCGGGCCACGGGTGGCTGCGTGCGCTGCACCCGGCCGACCGCGCCCGCGTGCGCGACGCCTGGCGCAAGGCCGTGGCCGGCCGCCAGCCCTTTGCCTTGAGCTACCGCTTCGTGCGCCCCGACGGCAGCGAGACCTGGGTGATGGGCAACGCCATCGCCAGCCACGATGCCGAAGGCCGCGTCAGCGGCCACATCGGCACCGTCACCGACGTGACGGAGAGCCACCAGCAGGCGCTGGCGCTGGAGCGCGCCAAGAGCGAGGCCGAGGCTGCGGCGCGCGCCAAGAGCCTGTTCCTGGCCAACATGAGCCACGAGATCCGCACGCCGCTGAACGCGGTGATCGGCATGACCACGTTGCTGCTGGACACGCCGATGAGCGAGGACCAGCGCGACTTCGCCCGCACCATCCGCGCCAGCGGCGAGACGCTGCTGGAGATCATCAACGACATCCTCGACTACTCCAAGGCCGACGTCGGCAAGCTCGAGCTCGAGCAGCGCCCTTTCAACCTGCGCGCCTGCATCGAGGAGTCGCTCGACCTCGTCACGCCGCGCGCGATGGAGAAGAATCTCAACCTCGCCTACCTGATCGAGGAAGGCACGAACGAGTCGCTGCTCGGCGACGCCACGCGCGTGCGGCAGGTCCTCGTCAACCTGTTGTCCAACGCGGTCAAGTTCACGCACCAGGGCGAGGTGTTCGTGCACGCCGAGAGCGAGCCGGTGGACAGCGAGACACTGCGCATCCGCTTCACCGTGAAGGACACCGGTATCGGCATCGCCGCCGACGAGCTGCCGCGGCTCTTCCAGAGCTTCATGCAGGTGGACCCGTCCACGACGCGCAAGTACGGCGGCACGGGGCTCGGGCTGGCGATCAGCAAGCGCCTGGCCGAGCTGATGGGCGGCGAGGTCTCGGTGACGAGCGAGCCGGGGCACGGCTCGAGCTTCGGCTTCAACGTGCTCGTGCGCCCGGCCGCCGCGGCCGAGCCCGCCGACTACCTGCAGCGCGACGCCCCGGCCCTGAAGGGCAAGCGCCTGCTGGTGGTGGACGACAACCTCACCAACCGCCGCATCCTCACGCGGCTGGCGCTGCTGTGGGGCATGCTGCCTTCGACACTGCCCTCCGCCCTGGAGGCGCTGGATCGCGTGCGCCACGGCGAGGCGTTCGACATCGCTCTCGTGGACATGAGCATGCCCGGCCTCGACGGCCTGGACCTGACGCGCGAGATCCGCCGCCGCCTCACGCCGGCCGAGTTGCCCATCGTGTTGCTGTCGTCGCTCGGGCAGCGCCGCCTGCTGCAAGCCGGCCAGGGCACCGGGCTCAGCGCCTGCTTGTCCAAGCCGATCAAGGCGAGCCAGCTCTATGCCACGCTGGTGGCCGTGCTCGAAGGCGCGCAGGGCCGCGCACGGGCCGGCGCGGCGGCCCCGGCCGAGCCCGCGACAGCCGGTGACGTGGCACGCGACCTGCGCGTGCTGGTCGCCGAAGACAACCCGATCAACCAACGCGTGGCGACGCGGCTCCTGCAGCATCTGGGCTACCGCGCCGAGCTGGCCGCCAACGGACAGCAGGCGATCGACGCCGTGCACCGCGGCACCTTCGACGTGGTGCTGATGGACATCCAGATGCCGGAGATGGATGGTTTGCAGGCGGCGCGCGCGATCATCGGCCGCCGCGGACCGAGCGGCCTGCCCCGTCTCATTGCCATGACGGCCAACGCGATGCCCGGCCACCGCGAGGCCTACATCGCCGCCGGCATGGACGGCTACATCGCCAAGCCCATCGAACTGGCCGAGCTCGCGGCGGTGCTGGCACAGGCCGGCGCCCTGGCGCGCGACTCTGCGCGGGCCGCTTCGCTCGATGCCGCCATCGACATCACTCGGCTGGAACACCTGCGCTCGATGCAGGACGAGAGCCAGCCAACGCTGGTGCGCGAACTGATCGACCTCTTCCTGCAGGACAGCACGGCTCAGGTTCAGGCCATGCGCGAGCGGCGGGCTGCGCGCGACGCCGACGGCCTGCGCGCGCTCGCGCATCGTTTCCTCTCGGCGACGCAGAACATCGGCGCCGAGCGGCTTTCGCGCCTGGGCATGGAGCTGGAACGGCTGGCCAAGCGCGCCGACCT
>JALHOU010000175.1 GCA_022842825.1 Rubrivivax sp. | reverse complement strand
CGTGCTCGGGCGGTTCGGCGCCCAGCGGCGGCACGGGCCGCGCGCGCGCCACCGGCCGCACCGGCGCGGTGGCGCGCAGTTGTTCCAGCGTGCCGCTGAACACGCGGCCCTGCAGTCCGTAGAGATGGAACATGGCCGACCTCCCTTGCCCGCCCTCTTGCCGCTCAGGCACCGACCAGGTGCTTTTGCCCCGCCGCCGTCAGTGCGCGCTGAAGCCAAGCCGGCGCATCAGCGCCTTCTCCAGCTCCAGCACGACGAGCATCGACACGCCGACGGCGACGATCACCGCCCCGACGTCGACCGGCAGCGCTTCGGTCGAGAACAGGCGCTGCATGAATGGCAGGTACGTGAACGCGGCCTGCAGCAGCACCACCGCCGCGACAGCGGCCAGCACGCGAGGCGTGCCCTTCACGCCCTGCAGCGTGAACGAGGGGGCCTTCAGGTAGCGCACGCTGAACAGATAGAAGACCTCCATGCAGACCAGTGTGTTCACGGCCACGGTGCGCGCCATCTCCTCGGTCGCACCGCGCGCCAGCGCCCACTCGTGCATGCCGAAGATGCCGGCCAGCAGCAGCGTCGAGACCAGCGCGATGCGCCACAGCAGGAAGCGCGACAGCAAGGGCTCCTGCGGATGACGCGGCGGCCGCTTCATCACATCGGCCTCGGTCGGCTCGAAGGCCAGCACCAGCGCCAGCGCGACCGAGCTGACCATGTTCACCCACAGGATCTGCACCGGCGCGATCGGCAGCGCCGTGCCCAGCAGCACCGCGACCAGCAGCGACAGCGACTCGCCGCCGTTGATCGGCAGCAGGAAGGTCACGGTCTTCTTCAGGTTGTCGTAGACGGTGCGGCCTTCCTCCACCGCGTGCGCGATCGAAGCGAAGTTGTCGTCGGCCAGCACGATCGCGCCGGCCAGCTTGGCGGCCTCGGTGCCCTTCAGGCCCATCGCCACGCCGACATCGGCCTGCTTGAGCGCCGGCGCGTCGTTGACACCGTCGCCGGTCATCGCGACGACATCGCCGTTGGCCTGGAGCGCCCGCACCAGGCGCAGCTTGTGCTCGGGGCTGGCGCGCGCGAAGACGCGCGTGCGCCTGACGATCTCGCGCAGCGCGGCATCGTCCATGGCCTCGATCTCGGGGCCGGTCACGGCACGCAACTCGCCGTCCATGCCGAGCTGCCCGGCGATGGCGCTCGCGGTCACGCCGTGGTCGCCGGTGATCATCACGACATGGATGCCGGCATCGGCACACCGTCGCACCGCACGCACGGCCTCCTCGCGCGGCGGGTCGATGATGCCCACCAGGCCCAGCAACACCAGGCCGTCGGCGACGTGCTCGTGGTCCAGCACCTTCTGGCCGGGCGGCAGCGTGCGCCGTGCCAGCGCCAGCACACGACGGCCGGCTCGCGCCTGCGCCTCCACGGCCCCGGCCCAGCGGGTCGCGTCCAGCGGCTGTTCGCGGCCGTCGGCCGCCAGCTGCGACGAGCACATCGCGACCACGCGCTCGGGCGCGCCCTTCACCAGCGCCACGGTGGCGGCGCCGGCGTCGCCACCGGCGCTGGCGTGCAGCGTCGCCATGAAGCGGTGCTCGCTCTCGAACGGAATCACCTCCAGCCGCGGCCGCTCCAGCGCCAGCACGGCAGGGTCGGCACCGGCCTTCATGGCCAGCGTGAGCAGCGCGCCCTCGGTCGGGTCACCGGTGAGTTGCCACTGCCCGTCGCGCTCGTGGATGGCGGCGTCGTTGCACAGGGCCGCGACCTCGATCAGGCCCTGCAGCGCCGGCAACCGCGCGGCGATCTCCGACGCAGCCAGCGTGCGGCCTGCCAGGCACAGCCAACCGGCCGGCGCATAGCCGGCACCTTCGACATCGATCGTCGCGTCGGCGAGCAAGACCTGCTGCACCGTCATCTCGTTGCGCGTGAGCGTGCCGGTCTTGTCCGAGCAGATCACGGTTACCGAACCCAGCGTCTCCACCGCGGGCAGGCGGCGGATCACCGCATGACGCGCGGCCATGCGCTGCACGCCGATGGCCAGCGCGATGGTCATGATCGCCGGCAGTCCCTCGGGGATGGCGGCAACCGCCAGGCCCACGGCGGCCATGAAGACCTCGCCCGCGCCCATGCCGCGCACGAGCACCCCGAAGACGAACAGCAATCCCGCGAGACCCAGGATGATGAAGGTCAGCGTGCGACTGAAGCCCGTCATCTTGCGCAGGAGCGGCGTCGTGTTCTCCTCCACCGCCTCCAGCATGCGGCCGATGCGCCCGATCTCGGTGTCGGCGCCGGTGGCCACGACGAGCGCGCGCGCCTGGCCCTGCGTGACCAGCGTGCCTGCGTAGCCCATGCAGCGGCGGTCGCCGATGGCGACTTCGGCGGCGACCGGATCGGGCTCTTTGTCCACGGGCACCGATTCGCCGGTGAGCGCCGACTCGTCGATGCGCAGGTTGCGCGACTGAAGCAGCCGCACGTCGGCGGGCAGGCTGTCGCCGCTGGCCAGCAGCACCACGTCACCGGGCACCAGGTCGGCCGCGGTGATGTCGTGCTGGTGGCCGTCGCGCAGCACCACCGCGTGCGGCGACAGGAGGTGCCGGATCGCCTGCAGTGCCTTCTCGGCCTTGCCTTCCTGCACGAAGCCGATCACCGCGTTGAGCACGACGACGGCGGCGATCACCGCCGCGTCCACCCAGTGGCCCATGAGCGCCGTCACCAGCGCCGCGGCCATCAGCACGTACAGCAGCAGGTTGTTGAACTGGCGCAGGAGCCGCTGCAGCACGCCGGCGGGCGCCGCCTCGGGCAGCCGGTTCGGGCCGTGGCGCGCCAGACGTCGTGCCGCCTCGGCCGCGTCCAGCCCCTGCGCCGTGGTGTCCAGTGACTGCAGCGCATCGGCGGCCACGCTGGCGTGCCACGCGGGCGGCACCGATGCTGCGGCGGACTTGGCGGTGCGCGGGTCGTTTTGCATCAATTCATTCTGAGACGGCACGCGGGGCAGGCACTTGAGGGGCATCAGTGCATGGCCATCGTCGCCACCCCCGGCGCTTGAACACCGCAGGCCGAGCAGGGGCATTTCGCTCGCGCTCCCATTGCGCGAGCGACCTGGCGCCGCCGCCGCGAAGCGCCCATCGGTCAGCGGGTGCGCCTCCGCCGGCCATGGCACACCAACGCGGCATTGATCCTCGTCAACGAGGGTACCGGCCGTCATCAACGTGCCGGGAACTCCGTTCACCATCGCGGCTCACACGTGCCCAATGCCGCATGACGCGGGGTCGGTGCGGCCGCCACGAGAGGAGACATGTCATGACGGGACAAGCAAGCAAGCCGGCCTCCGACGCGTCGGCCCGGGTCCTCGCGCTGATGGTGGCGGCCAATGGCCACATCGACCCGCGGGAAATGGACGCGCTCGAAGAGCTCGACGCGTTCGCGCTGCTCGGCGTGCCACGCACGCGCTTCACAGCGCTGGCGCGCGACTGCCTGCAGGAGGTCGGCCTCGGGCTGTCGGAGTGCTCGTGGCTGCGCGCGCGCGATCTGGCCTACGTGGACCACCTGCTCGAGGCCGTGGCCGACCCGAAGGAGCGGCTGCTGTTGTGCCGCCTGGCCGCCGCAGTGATGACGGCGGACGGGCAGGTCACCAGCGGCGAGCGTCTCGTATACGACCATGTGCTCGCACGCTGGCACATCAACCGCAGCATGGTGACCGAGGCGATCCTGCAGCACGTGGAACGGCGCCCGCGGCTGGCCTCCTGAGGGCCGGCACCGGCGGCGCGCCCGGGCGCACCGACCTCGCCATTGGCCGGCACCGCCGCGCGCGGCGGCACACGGCTGGATGCGCATACAGTTCAGGCCATGGAAGCCCTTCTGGATGTCGCGGTGTCCCGGCCGGGGGCCCAGGTGCTCAACGCGCAGCTCAACGCGCAGCAGCAGGCCGCGGTCGAGCACGAGCCGGCCGCAGGCGCGCTGCTCGTGGTGGCCGGCGCCGGATCGGGCAAGACGGCCACGCTGGCCGCGCGCGCCGCGCGGCACATGGCCGAAGGCGTCGCCGCGAACCGGCTGCTTCTGCTCACCTTCTCGCGCCGCGCCGCGCGCGAGATGCAGCGGCGCGTCGGGCAGGTGCTGCGCGCGGCGCTCGGCCTGCCCGCATCGAGCGCGGTGCAGCTGCCGTGGTGCGGCACCTTCCACTCGGTGGGCACGCGCCTGCTGCGCGAGGCGGCGGCGCACATCGGCCTGGCCGCCGGCTTCACCGTGCTCGACCGCGGCGACGCCGAAGACCTGATGGGCCTGGAGCGCGAGCGCCTGGGGCTGGCTGCACGTGAGCGGCGCTTTCCGCTGGCCGGCACCTGCCTCGCAATCCACTCACGGCAGGTCAACACCGGGCGGCCATTGGCCGAGCTGCTGGCGCGCGACTTCCCCTGGTGCGCGCCGGAGGCGGTCGAAGTCGAACGCCTCTTCGCCGCCTTCGCCGCCGCCAAGCGCGCGCAGCATTCGCTCGACTACGACGACCTGCTGCTCGCCTGGTGGCACCTGATGCAGGAGCCGACCTGGGCCGCACGCATCGCTGCGCGCTTCGACGCCGTGCTGGTGGACGAGGCGCAGGACATCAACCACCTGCAGGCCGCCATCGTGCACGCGCTGCGCCCCACGGGCTGCGGGCTCACGCTGGTGGGCGACGATGCGCAGGCCATCTACGCCTTCCGCGGCGCCGAGGTGCGGCACCTGCTCGACTTCCCGGCCCGCTACGCCGCGCCGCCGGCGCGCGTGCTGCTGCTCGAGCGCAACTACCGCTCGACGGCGCCCATCCTCGCCGCCTCCAATGCCGTCATCGCACTGGCCGAGCGGCGTTTTGCGAAGACCTTGTGGACCGAGCGCGGCGCGCACGATGCTCGCGATGTACACCGCCACCGCCGGCCCGCCTTGCGCACGGTGGCCGACGAGTCGGCGCAGGCCGCCGGCGTGGCCGAGGCGGTGCTCGCGGCGCGAGAGCGCGGCTTGGCGCTCAAGCGGCAGGCGGTGCTCTTCCGCACCGCCCACCACAGCATGGCGCTCGAGGTCGAGCTGGCGAGGCGGCGCATCCCGTTCGTCAAGTACGGCGGCCTGCGCTTCGTCGAATCGGCGCACGTCAAGGACCTGCTGGCGGTGCTGCGCTGGGCCGACAACCCGGCCTCGGCGCTGGCGGCCTGGCGCGTGGCGCGGCTGGTGCCCGGCTTCGGCCCGGCGAGTGCGCGCAAGGTCGTCGACACGCTGGCCGCGCCCGAGCGATTCAAGCCACCGCCGGCCGCCGCCGCCGCGTGGGCCGAGTTGATGGGCTTGATGCAGCACCTGCGCAGCGACGCCGCGCGCTGGCCCGACGACCTCGCACGCGCCCTCGCCTGGTACCGCCCGCAGCTCGAACGCCTGCACGCCGATGCCGCCGTGCGCCATGCCGACCTGCAGCAGCTCGCCGCCCTCGCGCCCGCGCACGGCAGCCGCGTCGCCTTCGTCACCGAGCTCGCGCTCGACCCGCCCGCGGCGAGCAGCGACGAAGCGCGCGACCCGTCGCTCGACGAGGACTACCTCATCCTCTCCACCATCCACTCGGCCAAGGGGCAGGAGTGGAACGCGGTGCACGTGCTCAACGTCGTCGACGGCTGCATGCCCGCCGACATGGCGGTGGGCCAGCGCGAGGAGCTCGAGGAGGAACGCCGCCTGCTCTACGTGGCCATGACGCGCGCCAGGGACGAGCTGACGCTGTGGGTGCCGCAGCGCTTTTACGTGACGCAGCAGCGCGCCTGGGGCGACCGGCATCTCTACGCGCTGCGCTCGCGCTTCATCCCGGACGAGCTGCTGCCGCTGTTCGACACCGCGGCCGAGGCGCCCGCCGCCGTGGTGGCCGCGGGCGACGAGGGCCATCAGGTGCCTGCGGCCTCAGCCCGCGGCGCCAGCCCGGGCGGCGCTCGCACCGCGGCTGCCACCACCGACGCCGCGGCCGCGGCCCCAGGCAGCCTCGACCTGCTGCAGCGCCTCTTCGGCGCCGCCGCCTCGACGCAGGGTCAGAACGGCAGCCCGACGTAGTTCTCGGCCAGCGAGCGCTGCGCCGCCTCCGAAGAGAAGAGATAGGCGAGCTCCGTCTCCTGCAGCTTGCGGTCGTACTCGAGGCTGTCCGCAAAGGTGTGCAGCATCGTCGTCATCCACCACGAGAAGCGCTGCGCCTTCCACACCCGCGCCAGCGCCTTGGCCGAATAGCCTTCGAGCCCGCTCGCGTCGCCGCGCTGGTAGTGCGCGAGCATGGCGTGGTAGAGGTAGTAGATGTCGGAGGCGGCGCTGTTGAGCCCGCGCGCGCCGGTGGGCGGCACGATGTGCGCGGCGTCGCCGGCGAGGAAGAGGTTGCCGTACCGCATCGGCTCGGCGACGAACGAACGCAGCGGCGCGATCGACTTCTCGATCGAGGGCCCGGTGATCATGCGCGCCGACACCTCGGTCGGCAGGCGGCGCTGCAACTCGGCCCAGAAGGCCTCGTCCGACCAGTCTTCCACCTTGTCGGCCAGCGGCACCTGGATGTAGTAGCGGCTGAGCACCTGCGAGCGCAGCGAGCACAACGCGAAGCCACGCGCGTGGCGCGCGTAGATGAGCTCCGGCGACACCGGCTTGGTGCGCGAGAGCACGCCGAGCCAGCCGAACGGGTAGACCTTCTCGTACTCCTTCAGCACCGTCCTTGGAATGGACTTGCGGCTGACGCCATGGAAGCCGTCGGCGCCGATGACGAAGTCGCACTCGACGCGCGTCACCTCGTCACCGCGGCGAAAGGTGACGCCCGGCGTGGCGCTCGTCAAGTCGTGCAGGGCCACGTCCTCGGCGTTGTGGATGACCACGCCCTTCATGCGGTCGCGCGCCTCGTACAAGTCGCGCGTCAGCTCGGTCTGCCCGTAGACGACGACGGAGCTGCCGCCGCTGTACTTGTGCAGGTCGACGCGGTCCATGCGGCCGTCGTGCGAGATGAAGAAGCCCTCGTGGATCTCGCCCTCGCGGTCCATGCGCTCGCCGCACTGCGCCTCGCGCATCAGCTTGGCGAAACCGTGCTCGAGCACGCCGGCCCGGATGCGCCCGAGCACGTACTCGCGGCTTTGCCGCTCGAGCACGACGTTGTCGATGCCCTTGAGGTGCAACAGCTGCGAAAGCAGCAGGCCCGAGGGGCCGCCGCCGATGATGCAGACGCTGGTCTTCACGTTGTCTCCTTGCATGGATGCGATGATGCCCGGCACGGTCACGGCCGGAAGTTATCTGGGAATGCTGCCGCGCGGAATGAACACAGGCAACCAGCACTTGTACGATTCGAACATGCCTGCCTCGGCGTCCGCCCGAACCTCCACCCCATCGGCCACGCCGCCGGCCACCCCGGCCGCGACCGCCCTGCCGCCCGCCCGGCGGGCCAAGGGCACGCGCCGCGGCGCGGCCACCGGCATTCCCGGGTACGGTCTCTTCGGCGAATCGGCGCAGCTGCCCGACGTGCTGCATTGCGAGACCATCGCCGCCCGCTCGGCGCTGCACGACTGGGAGCTCGAGCCGCATCGGCATGCCCGGCTGCACCAGCTGGTGCTGATCGAGTCCGGCGGCGGCGCGGCGCACCTCGAGGGCCGAGCCCTGCCGCTGGCACCCGGGGCCCTGGTCAATGTGCCGCCGGGCCACGTGCATGGCTTCAGCTTCGCGCCCGGCACGGCCGGCTTCGTCACCACCTTGGCCGAAGAAATGCGCGACGACGTGCTGGCGCAGGCCGGCGACGTGCGCCGCCTGCTCGGCCGCGCCGGCATCCTGCATGCCGACGCGAAGGTCGCCAGCACGATGCGCGAGGTCTGGCAGGAGTTCAGCGGCCGCTCGCCGGCCCGGGCTCTCGTGCTGCGCGGCCTCACCGCCACCCTGCTCGGCCTGGCGGCGCGCCTGGCCGCCGCTGCCGAGCCCGTCGAGGCCGAGCGGCACGAGTCGCGGCTGTTGCGGCGATTCGAGGCGTTGGTCGAGGCGCACTTCGCCGAGCACTGGAAAGTGGCCGACTACGCCCGCACGCTGGCCGTCACGCCCACGCACCTGACGCGCGTCGTGCGCGCGGCCACCGGCGGCCCGGCGTCGAAGGTGATCGAGATGCGCCTCGTGCACGAGGCGCGGCGCCACCTCGTCTACACGCAGGCCAGCGTCAGCGCCGTGGCGTATGGGCTCGGGTTCGCCGATCCGGCGCACTTCACGCGGGTCTTCGGCCGCGTGGTGGGCATCGCGCCGCGGGAGTTCCGCGCCCGCGCCGCGACTTGATGGATTGGTCGGGGTGAGACGATTCGAACGTCCGACCCATTGCTCCCAAAGCAATTGCGCTACCAGGCTGCGCTACACCCCGAAGCGTTGATTCTAGTCCCGGCGTGCGCAGCGCCGGCCGCCCCACGCGGGCAACAGCAGCCGGCTCAGAGCCTCGTCGCCGAGACGGCGATGCCGTCCTCGTCGGCATAGAGCCACTCGCCCGGGCGCACCCACACGCCCTGCAAGCGCACCGGCACGTCCCGCTCGCCCTGCTGCAGTTTCTGCGGCGGCATGGGCATCGAGGCCAACGCACGGATGCCGATGTCGAAGGCGGCGAGCTCGTTCACATCGCGCACGCAGCCGTCGATGACGACGCCAGCCCAGCCGTTGCGCGCCGCCGCCTTGCCCAGGTTGCCACCGAGGAGTGCCTTGCGCAACGAGCCGCCGCCGTCGACCACCAGCACGCGCCCGTCGCCGGGTGACTCGACCGCCGCCTTCACGAGCGAGTTGTCCTCGAAGCACTTGATGGTGCTCACACTGCCGTGGAAGCGCCGGCGCGCGCCAAAGTCGCGGAACACCGGCGGCAGCACACGGAAGCCGCCGCTGGCGTCCTCCTTGAAGCGGTCGCACAGGTCGCAGGTGGGGAGGACTTCGTGGGTCATGGTCATGGCGGGGCTCGCGAAAAGTGGGTCGAAGGAGACGGGGCGGCTCGCGCTCGGAGCCGTTCAGGAGCCGGTCAGGGGCCGCCCCAGAGGCCATCCAGCGCCGCTGGCCGGCCACTCAGCCGCGTTGCCGCCGCTTGGCAGCGTCGCGGATGTCGCTCAGCGTCTGGCGCGTCGTGCTCACGTCGGTGTCGAGCTTGAGGTGCAGCAGCGCCGGCCGGCCGGCCGACTCGACGGCCGCGATCGCCGCCTCCAGCGCCGGCTCGAACTGCTCGGTGCGGTCGACGCGTGCGCCGTGCCAGCCGTAGGCGCGCGCCAGCGCAGCGAAGTCCGGGTTGAAAAGGTCGCTGCCGCTGACGCGGCCCGGGTACTCGCGCTCCTGGTGCATGCGGATGGTGCCGTAGGTGCCGTTGTCGACGACCACGCCGAGCAGCTTCTTCGCACCGTAGCCGGTGGCCGTGGCCATCTCCTGCCCGGTCATCAGGAAGTCGCCGTCGCCGGCGATGTTCACGGCCCAGCGCTGCGGCTCCAGCAGCGCCGCCGCCACGGCATAGGGGAAGCCGGCGCCCATCGCGCCCGAGGTCGGCGCCAGTTGCGTGCGGCCGCGGTGCATGAGGCCCGGGTAGCGCACATAGCGGTGCAGCCAGCCGCTGAAGTTGCCGGCACCGTTGGTCCACACGGTGTCGTCGGGCAGGCGGCGCGCGAGGGTCTTGATCACCACCGCCATGTCCAGCGGCGCCACTGCGGGCGCGGCGTGGTTCGCCTCGTAGTCGGCATGCGCCGCCGCCGCATGCTCGCGCCAGGGTCGCCGGGCCGCGGGTTCGGGCGGCTTCAGCGTGGCCAACGCCAGCGCGGCGCGGTCCATGCTCGACTGCAACAACAGGTCCGCCGCGTAGACACGGCCGAGTTCCTCGGCGCCGGCATGCACGTGGATGAGTTTCTGCTTCGGCCGTGGCGCCTCGAGCAGCGTGTAGCCGCCGGTCGTCATCTCGCCCAGGCGCACGCCGAGGGCGAGCACGAGGTCGGCCTCGCGGATGCGCGCGGCCAGCTTCGGGTTGATGCCGATGCCCACGTCGCCGGCGTAAAGCGCATGCCGGTTGTCGAAGGTGTCCTGGAAGCGGAAGGCGTTGGCCACCGGCAGCTCCCAGGCCTCGGCGAAGCGCTGCAATGCGGCCGCCGACTCGGCCGTCCAGCCGCTGCCGCCGGCGATGACGATGGGCCGCGTTGCCGCCGCCAGCATCTCGCCCGCCCGCGCCAGCCCCTGCGGGTCGGGCCAGGTGCTCACCGGCACCACGCGCGGCAGCACGGGCGCGCGCGTCGGCGTCGTCAGCATGTCCTCGGGCAGCGACAACACCACCGGCCCGGGCCGGCCCTGCATCGCCACGTGGAAGGCGCGCGCCACGTACTCGGGCAGGCGGTCGGCACTCTCGATCTCGGCCACCCACTTGGCCAGGCCCAGGGTGCCGGGGCCGAACATCTGCCGGAAGTCGATCTCCTGGAAGGCCTCGCGGTCACGCTGGTCGCTCGCGACCTGGCCGATGAACAGGACCATCGGCGTGCTGTCCTGGAAGGCCGTGTGCACGCCGATGCTGGCGTTGGTGGCGCCCGGCCCACGCGTGACGAAGCAGATGCCGGGGCGGCCGGAGAGCTTGCCCTGCGCCTCGGCCATGAAGGCGGCGCCACCTTCCTGGCGGCAGGCGATGAAGCGGATGCGCTCGCGGTGCTGGTGCAGGCCGTCGAGCACGGCGAGGTAGCTCTCGCCGGGCACGCCGAAGCAGGTGTGCACGCCTTGCGCGACGAGCGCCTCGACGAGCGCGTGGCCGGCCGGGCGGGCCGCGGATGGGTGGTCGGTCATGGCCGGCACTTTACCGGCTGCATCGGCTCAGGGGCTCTCGGTGCAGGGGGCGTGGCCCGAGGCTTGGGCAGCGCCGGCGGGCAGCAAGGCCTGCCCGAAGCGCCACAGCGCGCAGGTGGTGAGCGGCAGGCCGTACAGCCGCTCGGCCGCGCCCGCGGCCGCCGCGCCGGCGCC
>JALHOU010000174.1 GCA_022842825.1 Rubrivivax sp. | reverse complement strand
CGGCGTCTCGGCCCTCGCGGGCGTCGCGGCCGGCCTGCCCGCCGGCGCCGCCGCCGAACAGGTGCGCGCCAGCGGCCAGCGCCCCTTCCGCATCTACGCCGTCACCTTCCGCGGCATGACCGACGTCGAGAAGGGTTTCGCCGAGTACTTCGCCTCGCGGAAGATCCCGGTGCAGATCAGCTACCGCGACCTCAATCGCGAGCCGGCCCGCATGGCGGGGTTCCTGGAGGAGATCCGCGCCACCAAGCCCGACCTCATCTACGCCTGGGGCACGTCGGTCACGCTGGGCATCGTCGGCCCGCACGACGGCATCGTGCCCGGCCAGCACATCACCGACATCCCCGTGGTCTTCACGCTCGTCGCGGCGCCGACGCTGGCCAAGATCGTTCCGGACATGAAGTCCTCGGGCCGCAACGTCACCGGCGTCACGCACGTCGGCCCCACCGACGCGCAGATGCGCGCGATGGCGCAGTACCGGCCGTTCCAGACGCTCGGCGTGCTGTACACGCCGACCGAGAAGAACTCGGTCGTGGTCCTGGAGGAGATCCGCCGCCTGGGCCGCGAGATGGGCTTCCACACGGTGGAGCGCACCTTCCGCCTCGACGCCAACCGCAAGCCGGTGGCCGATGGCGCTGCCGACCTCGTGCGCGAACTGAAGGACGGTGGCGCGCAGTGGCTGTACCTGTCGCCCGACAGCTTCCTGGGCACGCTGGCCGAGGGCGTTGTCATCCCGACCGCCATGTCGCTCGGCCTGCCGACGTTCGCCTCCACCGAGCAGCTGATGCAGGCCGGCGCGCTCTCCGGGCTCGTCAGCCGCTATTACAACGTGGGCCAGTTCACGGCCCACAAGGCCGAGCAGATCCTCGTGGGCAAGACGCCGCCGTCACAGATCCCGGTGGAGACGCTCAAGCGCTTCTCCTACCAGATCCGCATGCCGGCGGCCAAGCGGCTGAACCTGCCGCCGCCGCTGCCGATGCTCAGCTACGCCGAGCTGATCCACACCGACGCCGTGGCGTCGCAGTAGCCCTGCCGGCGCGGGCGCGCCGCCTTCCATGATGGCCGCGGACCACGCCGGGCCGTGCCCGGCATCGCCCCCGCAGCCGACGCGGGTTGTCCATCCGGGGTGCACCGGGTCCGGGTGAACTTTTCGCACTCGCGCCGGGCCGCCACGGCCCCGCCGCCCGCCGCAGGACCTGAGTTGCGCCATGCTTCGGCCCATGTACCCGGCCGAAGCGGGGGCCCGCCCCGAAGTGCTGCGTGCGTCGCTCGACGCACGGGTGCGCGGCCGCGTGCCGCGCATGGTGGTGCTGATCGGCTGCGTCAGTCTGCTCACCGACGTGGCCGCCGAGATGGTGGCCAGCGTGCTGCCGCTGTACCTTTTCATGGTGCTGCGGCTCTCGCCGCTGGAGTACGGCTGGATCGACGGGCTCTTCAACGGCAGCGCCGCCATCGTGCGCGTCTGGTTCGCGCATTGGGCCGATCGCACGCAGCAGCACAAGCGCATCGCCTTTCTCGGCTATGCCATGTCGGCGCTGTCGCGCGTCGGGCTGTTCGTGGCCGGGCTCGGCGGCTGGATCTCGGTGGCGGTGGTGCTGCTGCTGGACCGCATCGGCAAAGGCATCCGCACGGCGCCGCGCGACGCCATGATTGCCCAGTGCAGCAGCGCGCCGGCCCTCGGGGCGTCGTTCGGCGTGCACCGCGCCATGGATGCCGTGGGCGCGCTGACCGGGCCGCTGCTGGCCACGGGGTTGCTGCTGGCCTTTCCCGGCCGCTTCGACTATGTGTTCGCCTTGAGCGTGTTCTTCGCGGTGGCCGGGCTCGTGGTGCTGGCGCGCTGGGTGAAAGTCCCCCCTGCGCGCGACACGGCCGACGGCGCGGCGGGCGCGGCCGCTTCGGAGGGCGCCGGGGTCATCTCGGTCCGCGCCGCGCCCATCGCCGCGGCCGGCACGCCGTGGCGCGCGCTGCTGCGTGCCCCCTACCTGGCCTTGTGCGGCTGCTGCGCGCTGCTGGCCTTGTTCACGGTTTCCGACGGCATGGTCTATGCGGGGCTGCAGGCGCGCGGCCGGGTCGAGCCGGCCTGGCTGCCGATGCTCTTCGTCGCCACGGCCGGTGTCTTCATGGTCGCGGCCATGCCGATCGGCCGGCTCGCCGACCGTCTCGGGCCGATGACGGTCTTTGCGGCAGGCCACCTCGGGCTCGTGGCCCTGTACGCCCTCGTCAGCCTTGACCTGCTTTCGGCGGCCGCCACGGTGGGCGCCACGGTCGTGCTGCTGGGTCTGTACTACGCCGCCACCGATGGTGTCGTGATGGCACTCGTCGCGCGCGGGCTGCCGGCGCGCATCCGCACCACCGGCATGGCCGTGGTCACGAGCGTGGTCGGGCTCGCGCGCATGGCCGCCTCGGTCGTGTTCGGCTGGTGCTGGACCGAGTGGTCGCACGAGGTGGCGATGGGCGTGTTCGCCGCCGGCATGGCAACGAGCCTGTTGCTCGCGCTGCTGGCGATCCGCGCGTGGTCGCTGGCAGCGGCGTCGACTTGGGAGGAACCACGATGAAGCGGATGTTCCCCTGGCGCCAGGCTGGCGCCCTGGTGCTGGCGGCGGCCACGGCGGCGACGGTGTCCGCGCCCGCGCGCGCGGCTTCGAACGCGACCCCGAGCGTAGCCCCAAACACCACGGCGCCGGCTCGCCAGGCCAGCCTGCAGGCCTGGAGCGCGTCGCCCTTCGTGCTGGTGCGCGGGCCGGCGCCGGCGGGGCCGGTGGATCTCGTCACCTTCGACGCCGCCACGCACCGCGTGACGCGGCGGGTGCCGGTGGCACTGGCCTGCGAGCGCCTGCACGCGGCGGGCGGGCGCGTGGCGTGCCTTCGCTACAACCGCACGTTGTCGGGCGCCAGCCAGGTGGATGTGCGCGACCTCGCGCTGGCGGTGGCGCAGGAGAGCCCGATCCAGTCGAACTCGATCATCAGCCGCACGCGCGTCTCGGCCGATGGCCGCCTCGTCGGCACCACGGTCTTCGTGTCCGGGCACAGCTACGCGGTGCCCGGGCAGTTCTCCACCATGACCCACATCTGGGACACGCATGGGCGCAAGATGGCGCTGGCCCTGGACAAGCTCACCCTCACGCACGAGGGGCAGGTGGTGCCCTACACGTCGCAGACGCAGCTCAACTTCTGGGGCGTGACCTTCGACCCGCGCGATGCCGACCGCTTCTACGTCACCGTCTCGATCCGCGGCCGCCCGCACCTGGCGCTGGGCAGCGTGGCCCGCGCCATGGCGCAGACGGTGCGCGCCGACGTCGAGTGCCCTTCGCTCTCGCCCGACGGCACGCGCATCGCCTTCAAGAAGCGACGCGCCGACGGCCGCAGCTGGAGCCCGGCCGTGCTCGACCTGGCCAGCGGCAAGGAGACGGTGTTCCAGGCGGCGCGCAACCTCGACGACCAGATCGAGTGGCTCGACAACGACACGCTCCTCTACGAAGCCACGCAGACGCGTATGGGCGGCGCGAAGACCGACCTCATGGTGCGCAGCGCGCGCGACGCGTCGGCCCCGGAACGGCTGTGGCTGGCAGACGCGGCCTCGCCGGCGGTGCACCGCGAGTCGCCCCCGGGCGCCCCGGCGCGCTAGGAGCCTGGGCGGCGTAGATCGCGCCGCGCCGCGCCCGTGACGGGCCGGCGCAAGTTCAGTGCCGGAAGTGCCGCGTGCCCGTGAACACCATGGCGACACCGCGCTCGTCGGCCGCGGCGATGACCTCGTCGTCGCGTTGGCTGCCGCCGGGCTGGATGACGCAGGCCGCGCCGTTGTCGACGACGACGTCGAGCCCATCGCGGAAGGGAAAGAAGGCATCGCTCGCCACCGCCGAGCCCGCCAGCGAGAGCCCGGCGCCGGTCGCCTTGATGGAGGCGATGCGCGCGCTGTCCACGCGGCTCATCTGGCCGGCGCCGATGCCCAGCGTCGTGCCGTCGGCGGCGTAGACGATGGCGTTGCTCTTCACGAACTTGGCCACCTTCCACACGAAGAGCAGGTCGGACAGCTGCGCCGGCGTGGGCGCCAGCTTCGTCACCACGCGCAGCTCGGAGGCGCTGACGTTCTTCGCATCGTGCGACTGCACGAGCAGGCCACCGCCCACGCGCTTGAAGTCGAGCGCGTTGGTACTCGGGCCGCCGCTCTCGGGCAGCGAGACCTCGAGCAGGCGCAGGTTGGCCTTGCCGGCAAGGAAGGCGCGCGCCTCCTCGGAAAAGCCCGGCGCGACGAGCACCTCGACGAACTGCTTGGTCGCCTGCATCGCTTCGGCGGTGGCGGCGTCGACGGGGCGGTTGAAGGCGACGATGCCGCCGAATGCCGAGGTGGGGTCGGTCTTCCAGGCCTTGCGGTAGGCCTCGGCCAGACCGGTGCCGACGGCCACGCCGCAGGGGTTGGCGTGCTTGACGATGACGCAGGCCGGCACGTCGGTGAAGCTCTTCACGCACTCCCAGGCGGCATCGGCGTCGGCAATGTTGTTGAAGCTGAGGGCCTTGCCCTGCTGCTGCGTCCAGCCGGCCAGCAACCCGGCCGACCCCGCCATGGCGGCCGGCAGCACGTCGCGGTAGAAGGCGGCGCCCTGGTGCGGGTTCTCGCCGTAGCGCAGCTCCTGCGTCCTCGCCAGTTGCAGCGACAGCACGGCCGGGAACGGCTCGCGCACCGGCACGGCCTCGGCGCGCCCCTCCGAGCCGGCGGCCAGCGCGCTGAGGTAGTTGGTGATCATGCCGTCGTAGGCGGCGGTGTGCGCAAACACCTTCTGCGCCAGGCGGAAGCGCGTCGCGCGCGGGATGCCCTGCGCTCCGTGGGCCTGGATCTCGGCCAGCACCGGCGCATAGTCGGCCGGGTCGATGAGGACGGCCACGTGCGCCCAGTTCTTCGCCGCCGCGCGCAGCATCGCCGGGCCGCCGATGTCGATGTTCTCGATCGCCTCGTCGAGCGTGCAGCCCTCGCGCGCCGTGGCCTGCGCGAAGGGGTAGAGGTTGACCACCAGCAGGTCGATCGGCGCGATGCCGTGCTGCGCCAGCGCCTCCACGTGCTCGGGCAGGTCGCGGCGCGCGAGCAGGCCGCCGTGGATGCGCGGGTGCAGCGTCTTGACGCGGCCGTCGAGCATCTCGGGGAATCCGGTGACCTCGGCCACCTCGGTGACGGGCAACCCGGCGTCGGCGAGCAGGCGCGCCGTGCCGCCGGTGGACAGCAGGCGCAGGCCGCAGCCGTGCAGGGCGCGCGCGAAGTCGACGACGCCGGTCTTGTCGGAGACCGAGATGAGGGCGGTGCGTTGTGGCGACATGGGTTGGCGCGCCTTTGGGTCTTCGCTCATTTCACGAGTCGGTGGCCCTGCAGCTTGCGCCGCAGCGTGTTGCGGTTGATGCCCAGCCACTCGGCCGCGCGGCTCTGGTTGCCCTCGGCGTGGCGCAGTACCACGTCGAGCAGCGGCCGCTCGGCGGCGGCCATGAAGAGGTCGTGCAGCCGGTCGGGCTCGGCGCCGCGCAGGTCGTTGAGGTACTGCTCGACGCTGGCGCGCACGCACTCGTCGATGGCTTTGCGGGTCATGGGGAGGATCTCCGGGCTTCTGATGGGCCGGCTTCGCGGGGGGAACGAGATGGAGGAGAGCAGAACGCAGGCGACCCGCGATTGCGCCTGATCAGGCAACGGCCGGCCAGCGGGCCGGAAGCGCATCTTCGTGGACCGGGGCACCCTCGGCACCCTCCTGCAGGCGGGGGCCCTCGGGCAACCGCGCATGCCGGCTGCCCAAGGCGTCGAAGAAGGCGGTCACGGCCGCCAGCTGCGCTTCGCAGGTCTCGATCGCGTTCATGCGCTGGCGGAAGGCCTCGCCGCCGGGCAGCGCCCGCACCGCCCAGCCGATGTGCTTGCGCGCGCTGCGCACGCCGGTGTACTCGCCGTAGAGCGCATAGTGATCGTGCAGATGCTCGGTGAGCCAGCGCTGCACCTCGCGCGTGGCCGGGGGCGGCGGCCGGTGCCCGTGCCGCTGCAGGTGCAGCGTGTCGCGGAAGATCCACGGCCGCCCCAGGGCGGCGCGGCCGATCATCACCGCGTCCACGCCCGTGCGACGCAGGACCTCGAGGGCCCGCTCGGGCGAGTCGATGTCGCCGTTGGCCACCACCGGAATGCGCAGCGCCGCCTTGATGCCGGCGACCGTCTCGTGCTCGGCGACACCGCCATAGCCCATCTCGCGCGTGCGGCCGTGCACGGTGACGAGCGCCACGCCGGCTGCCTCGGCGGCGCACGCGAGCTTCAGGGCATTGCGGCCGCCTTTGCCGGCGGCGCTCCAGCCGGTGCGCATCTTCAGCGTCACCGGCACGCCGCGTGGCGCGCAGGCGGCGACAACGGCCTCGACGATGGCCATGGCGAGCGGCTCGTCCTTCATGAGGGCCGAACCGGCCCAGCGGTTGCAGACCTTCTTCGCCGGGCAACCCATGTTGATGTCGATGATCTGCGCGCCGCGGTCGATGTTGTAGCGGGCGGCATCGGCCATCTCGAGCGCGTCGACGCCGGCGATCTGCACCGCGATCGGCCCGGGCTCGCCGGCGTGGTCGGCGCGACGCGAGGTCTTGAGCGAGTTCCACAGCTCGCGCCGGCTGGTCACCATCTCGCTCACCGCGTGGCCGGCGCCCAGGCGGCGGCACCACATGCGGAAGGGCCGGTCCGTCACGCCGGCCATGGGCGCGACGAAGAAGGCGTTGGGCAACTGGAAGGGGCCGATGCGCATCGGGCAGGCGGGGCCGCGGCCGGGCCGCGCGGAGCGTTGAAGGAGGGGCGGGCTCTGGCGGAACGGCGCGCCGGGCAGCGTCGGTGCTCGCGAGACGAGGCGAAAAGGTCGCCGCACTGCTCAAAAAAGAGGCGCGAGTATAGCGGCGCACCACGGGCGCCGGGGCGCCTTTCTGCACGCCGGCGCAAGCCCTCGCGCCCGCCGAGGCAGTGAGGCGCCGCGAGGGGGCTGTCCATAATGGGTTGACATGGAGGCTTGGCTGCACTCGCTGCTGTCGACACTGGCCGTGCCCCAGGTGGGGCTGGTCACGGTCTTCGTCGTCTCGCTGATCTCGGCGACGCTGCTGCCGATGGCCAGCGTGCCCGCCGTCTACGGCCTGGTCAAGCTCAACCCCGAGCTGTTCTGGCCCGCCCTGCTGGTCGCCACCGCGGGCAACACCGCCGGCGGCGGCATCAGCTACTGGATGGGCTATGGCATCGAGCGCGCCTACGAGAAGCTGGCGGGCAGGGAAGAAGCGCGCAATGCACGCGCGCTGGCGTGGCTCGAGCGCTTCGGCCCGCCGGCCTGCCTGCTGTCGTGGCTGCCGTTTGTCGGCGATCCGCTGTGCGCCGTCGCCGGCTGGCTGCGGCTGCCGTTCTGGCCCTGCCTCATGTACATGGCGATCGGCAAGTTCCTGCGCTACCTCGTCTACGTGGGGGGCTTGTACTGGGCTGCGCCCGGAGCGCTCAACCTTTGACAAGCCTCGCGTGGACTGGCAGCCCTTGTAGCTGGCGGCCGCCGGCCGGCACGGGCCAGAATGGCCGCTTCGCACCCACGAGCGCCACCCTGCGGCCGGCGCCCCACGGCATGAGCACCCCGACCTACGACGCGCTGACCTCCACCTGGACGCGCCTGCACCACCTGTCGCACCTGCAGTCCATCGCCGGCTGGGACCAGGCGGCCAACATGCCGCCCAAGGGTGTGGAGGCGCGCGCCGCCGCGATGGCCGAGATGGCGGCGCTGCTGCACCGCATGCGCACCGACCCGAAGCTGCCCGACCAGCTGGCGCGCGCCGAGCAGGAGCCTCTGTCGGACCCGCAGCGGGCCAACCTGCGCGAGATGCGGCGCGAGTGGCGCCTGTCCAACGCGCTGCCCGAGTCGCTCGTGCAGCGCCAGCAGCTCGCCACCAGCCGCTGCGAGCACGCGTGGCGCACGCAGCGCCCGGCCAACGACTGGGCCGGCTTCGTCGCCAACTTCCGCGAGGTGCTGGCCATCGGCCGCGAGGAGGCCGCGCTGCTGTCGGCCGAGACGGGCCTGCGCAAGTACGACGCGATGATGGATCGCTTCGAGCCCGGCATGACGAGCGCGCGGCTCGATGCCATCTTCGGCGACGTGCGGCAATGGCTGCCGGGCCTGGTGCAGCGCGTCATGGCGCGCCAGGCCGACGAGAAGACCGTCTTGCCGCAGGGGCCGTTTCCGATCGAGCAGCAGCGCGCCTTGTGCGAGCAGGCGATGCGCCTGCTCGGCTTCGACTTCGACGCCGGCCGGCTCGACGTGAGCGCGCACCCCTTCTGCGGCGGCGTGCCCGAGGACGTGCGCATGACGACGCGCTTCCGCGACGACGAGTTCCTCGGCAGCCTGATGGGCACGGTGCACGAGACGGGCCACGGCCGCTACGAGCAGAACTTGCCGCGCGACTGGCTCGGGCAGCCGCTGGCCAACGCACGCTCGATGGCGCTGCACGAGAGTCAGAGCCTGAGCTTCGAGATGCAGCTGGGCTCGCACCCGGGCTTCGTCAAGCACCTCGCGCCGCTGGTGGCGGCGGCCTTCGGCCGCCAGGCCGCCTTCGAACCGGCCAACCTGCACCGGCTGATGACGCGCGTGAAGCCGGGGCTCATCCGCGTCGACGCCGACGAAGTGACCTACGCGGCGCACATCATCCTGCGCTACGAGATCGAGCGCCCGCTCGTCGAGGGCGACATCGAGCCCGAGGACATCCCGGCGCTTTGGGACGCGAAGATGTCGGAGCTGCTCGGCATCGACACGCGCGCCAACTTCAAGGACGGGCCGCTGCAGGACGTGCACTGGCCCGAGGCGCTTTTCGGCTACTTCCCCTGCTACTCGCTGGGCGCGATGTACTCGGCGCAGTGGTTCGCGGCGATGCGGCGCGGCAACCCCGAGCTCGACGCGCGCATCCAGCGCGGCGACTTCGCCGTCGTCTTCGACTGGCTGCGCGAGAACATCTGGAGCCAGGCCAGCCGCTGGACTACCGACGACCTGGCGCGCCGCGCCAGCGGCGAGGTGCTCAATCCGGCGCACTTCCGCACGCACCTGGAGAGCAGGTACCTGGGCTGAGGCGCGCCGGCTGTCCGGCCGCCCGTCAGTGCCCGGCCTGGCCGCCGCGAGCCTCGTTCAGCGCGTTCATGAAGTCGCTCTCGCTGCCTTCGGTGATGACGACCGTGCTCTGCGGGTCGTGCGGCGAGAGCTGGTGCGTCTGCTGCTGGCGTGCCTGCTGGCGCAGCGAGCGCTGAACCAGCGCCAGCAGGTCCTGGATGCTGCCGTCGGAAGGGTCCAGCGGCAGGATGCGGAGCTGACCGTGGATCTTGGCCAGCCCCTTTTGCGAGATGCCGGCCACCGCGCCGGCGCCGTGCCGGATGAGCGCCACCTCCAGGGCCGCCAGGTGCGGCAGCGCGGCGCGTGAGCCAGCCACCCTGTCCAGCAGCGCCTGCAGCGAGCGCTGCATCAGCCGCCCGCGCAGCAGGTCGCCGGCAGCGGGCGCGCCCGGCGCACCCGACGGGGTGGGTTCGCTGGCGCTGGCGACGGTTTCGGGACGGGCGGACATGGCGGCGGCTCGGACGGCTGGGGCGGGCATCGGGGCGCGAGAGGCGCCTGTGCATCGCATATCGGCCTCGGCCGCGGCCGCTTGAGCGAAGGGGCCGGGCGGCCGGCGTGATCTCTGGCGCGCCACGCCGGCGGCCCCCGGGGCGCGCTGCCGGCCGCTCGGGTCAGAGCATCAGGCCTAGGCCTGCGGCAGCAGCCGCTGCAGGTCGGCCAGCACCTCGTCCAGGCGCCGCAGGGCCAACGCCGCCGGCCGGCCGGGGTGTACCGGCGCCGCGCGCCCGCGGCGGCGGCCGAGCAGACGCCGTGCCGGGTCGTCGAGCACCGCGTCGTCCAGCACCAGCCCGTGCCGCGCCAGCACCGGACGCAGGCTGCCGCGGCGCGAGCGCAGGTCGGCGCGCGTGCGCTGGTAGGCGTGCTCGGCCAGCGAGCGGCGCTGCGAGTAGCTGAAGATGTTGGCCAGGAACAGCGCCGGGTCGCGCTGGTCGGGCTCGAAGAGCACGATGTCGGTGTCGGGGTGGCTGGTCTCGTAGCCTTGCAGGCCCAGCTCCAGGCGCGAGTGGATGAGGGTGCGGAAGGTCTGCGACAGCACCACCGGCAGGCCGCCACGCACGAGCTGCGGGATGCGCTCGTGCGCGCCACCGAGCACGCGGTGGTGGCGATGCGCGTGCTCGGCGCCGTGCGCGGTGGCGTCGAAGGGCACGAGCGGGTTCAGGCACAGCACTAGGTCGAGCCCCATGTCGAGCAGCACGCGCGCGTGCAGCGTCTTCTTCAGGGCCCCGTCGACATACCAGCGCCGCGCGCCGGCGCCGACCGGACCATGCGGGCCGTCGATGGGCACGGGCGGGAACAGGCCCGGCAGCGCCGCACTGGCCACCACCGCCTGCGAGATGGGGACGGTGTCCCAGCCGGGCTGGCCGAACGGCGCGGCGGTGCCGCTGTCGAGGTCGGTCGCGACGACGACGAGGCGGCGCGCCAGGGCACGGAAGTCGTCGCTGCGGCCCGGTGCCGTGAACACCTCGTGCAGCCGGGCGCGCAGCGCCGCATGGCTGAACACGCCCGTGGGCAAGGCCTCGCCGAGACGCTCGAGCGCCACCAGCCACGAACTGCGCCCGAGCGGCCCGCCGAAGGCAAAGCCCGCCGCAGCCTGGGCCAGCAACACCGGCAGCCGCGCCCCGCGCGCGGCGTATTCGCCGAGCGCCGGACGGAAGAACAGCGAGGGATGGATGCGGTCGTCGAGCGGCCCGTCGCCTTCGATGAACGCCGCGCACAGCTGCCGCGGCGTCATGCCGTTGGCGAGCGCTGCCGCGACGAGCGCGCCGGCCGAGACGCCGACATAGCCGTCGAGGTCGTTGATGGCGAGCCCGGGCAGCGCCTCCTCCAGCGCGACGAGGGTGCCGATCTCGTAGACGGCACCGAGCGGCCCGCCGCCGGCCAGCGCCAGCCCGACGCCGCGGCGCCTCGAGGATGGCCGCGCCGGCCCGCC
>JALHOU010000173.1 GCA_022842825.1 Rubrivivax sp. | reverse complement strand
GACGAGCGCGACGCGGCCTTCGAGCCGGAAGGTGCGGGCATCGAGGACCGTGAAGCTCCCGAGGTGGATGGCAAGCCAACGCCGGTGGCCTGCACGGGCAGGCGCGCCCGCAGCCACGCCTCGGCCGCCGCTGCCAGCTCGCCCGGCGCCGGGCCGATGGCGAGCCCGAGCGCGCCTTCGTCGGCCTGCGGCGGCTCGAGCGCCTCGAGCTGGCTTTGCAGCAGCGAAGGCGGCATGTAGTGGCCCTGGCGTGCGGCCATGCGTTCGGCCAGCAGCTCGCGCGGGCCGTGCAGGAAGACGAGGCGCAGGTCGGGCGCCCCGGCGCGCAGCAGGTCGCGATAGCGCCGCTTGAGGGCCGAGCAGGTGACGATGAGCCCCTCTTCGCGCCGCGCCACCTCGGTGAGCAGCGCCGCGATCGTCTCGAGCCAGCCCTGCCGGTTGGCGTCGGTGAGCGGCGTGCCCGCCGCCATGAGGGCCACGTTCTCGGGCGGATGCAGTTCGTCGCCCTCCACGTATCGCCAGCCGGTGCGCTCGGCGAGCGCGCGGCCGACCGTGGTCTTGCCGCAACCGCTCACGCCCATCACCACCACGCGCGCCGCAGGCGGGGCCGCGGCCGGGCCGGGCGGTGCCACGGCATTCAAGCGAGGCCGGCACTGCGGTGCAGCGCCGCCGGGTCCAGGCCGACGCTCGCGCCGGCATCGAGGATCTGCTGCCAGGTGGTGCCATCCACCGGCAGCCCGCGCGCCAGGCGCTCTGCGCGCATGCGGCGCTCGGGGTCGCCGGCCAGCAGCACGCGCTCGTGGCCCTCGCGCGACGCGATTCTCAACAGCGAGGCGACGAAGTCCTCGGCGGCGGATTCCCAGGCCTCGCTGCCGTGCAGCGCACGCGGGTCGATGATCACCGAGAGCATGCCGTTGAGCACGCGCTGGCGGCTGCCGTCCTCGCCCTGGCCGACGAGGCCGGCGGCGAGCGCGCCGCCGAGCAGCTCGCACAACACGGCGAGGCCCGAGCCCTTGTGCTGGCCGAAGGGCAGCAGCGCGCCCCACGGCGGCTGCACCGTCCAGCGCGGGTCGGTCGTGGCGCGGCCGTCGCCGTCGATGAGGCACCCCTCAGGCACCGGCTCGCCCTTGTTGAAGGCGACGCGCGTCTTGCCCTGCGCGATGGTGCTCGTCGCGAAGTCGAGGATCATCGGCGGCCGCCCCTTGAGCGGCACGCCGGCCGTGAACGGGTTGGTGCCGAAGCCGGCCTTGGCGCCGCCGAAGGGCGCGACGATGGGCCGCGCCAGCACGTTGACGAAGTGCAGCGAGACCATGCCGGCGGCCACCGCCATTTCGGCCCAGGCGCCGATGCGCCCGAGGTGGTGTGCGTTGCCGAGCGCGACGATGGCGCAGCCGAGCGCGCGCGCACGCTCGATGCCGAGCGCCATGGCCTCGCCGCCCACCACCTGGCCGAAGCCGGCGTGGCCGTCCAGCCGCAGCAGCGCCCCGGCGTCGAGCACGGTGCTCACGTGCGCGTTGACCTTGAGCCCGCCCTCGCGCACGGCAGCCACGTAGCGCGGCAGCATGCCGATGCCGTGCGAGTCGTGCCCGGTGAGGTTGGCCTCGACGAGGTTGTCGGCCACGGCGGCGGCCTCGGCATCGCTGCTGCCGCAGGCCTTGACGAGCGTGCGCATGGCCGCGCGCAGCGGCTCGTGGGCGATCAGCAGCATGTCAGCCATGCGGTGCCTCCGGCGGTGTCTCGTTCGGTGACTTGGGCGATGCCTTGTGCGGTGCCGTGTGCCGTGCCTTGCGCGGTGCCTCGTGCGCTGCCCATGCCCGCAGCGATCAGCGGCATTCCGGCACGGGCGTCTTCAGCGGCCGGCCGGCGAAGTGGGCCTCGAGATTGGAGAGCGCGAGGTCGGCCATCGCCTGCCGCGTGCTCGTGGTGGCGCTGCCGATGTGCGGCACCATCACGACGTGCGGCAGCGCGCGCAGGCGCTCGGGCACCTGCGGCTCGTTCTCGAACACGTCGAGCCCGGCGCCGCCGATGACGCCCTGCTCCAGCGCCTCGATGAGTGCGGTCTCGTCGACGACCGAGCCGCGCGCCACGTTGACGAGGATGCCCTTCTTGCCGAGCGCGCGCAGCACCTTGGCGTCGATGAGGTGCTTCGTGCCGGCGCCGCCCGGGGTGATGACGACGAGGAAGTCGCTCTCCGCCGCCAGCGCCTCGGCACTCGGAAAGTAGCGATATGGCAGCTCGGCCTTGGCCGAGCGCGCCGTGTAGGCGACGCTCATGCCGAAGGCCTGCGCGCGCGTCGCGATGGCCTTGCCGATGCGGCCCATGCCGACGATGCCGCAGCGGGCGCCGCTCATCTTGCGCGCCAGCGGCATCGGCCCCTTGGCCGCCCACTCGCCGGCCCGCACATAGCGGTCGGCCGCCGGCAGCTGGCGGGCGGCGCTGAGCATGAGGCCGAGCGCGAGGTCGGCGACGTCGTCGTTGAGCACGTCGGGCGTGTGCGTGACCATGGCGCCGCGCGCCTTGCAGGCCGGCACGTCGATGCCGTCGTAGCCGACGCCCATGACGGCCACGATCTCGAGCGCCGGCAGCCGAGCCACGAGGTCCCCGGGCAGCTTCGACTCGCCGCTCGCGGCCACGGCACGGATGCGCGGCGCCGCCGCCGCAAAGGCGGCCGGGTCGGTCTCGTGCAGGCGGTCGAGCAACTGGTAACGCTCGGCCAGCGGGCCCATGTACAACGGCATCAGCTTCGAGACGGCCAGCACCAAGGGCTTGTCGTCGTCGGCAGCACGGGTTCTCGCATCCTGGGACAAGGCATGGGCTCCTGCGTTGGGCGGCGGCGGGGCCTAGGGTGAGCCCGGGGCATTGCCGCAATCGTCATACCATAGTATTTCAAGCAGGCCGCAGCGTGCCTGCGGGTAATCGAGCAACCGAGCGAGCAACCGAGCGAGCAACCGAGCGAGCAAGCCAGCGAGCAAAGCGCCCAAGCCATGTCACAGAACGACAGCAAACCCAAGCCTCCCGGCTACCGCAAGCCCGCGCACGAACTGCGCAGCCAGCAGTGGTTCGGCCGCCAGGACCGCGACGGCTTCGCCTACCGCAGCTGGGTGAAGGGCAAGGGCGTGCCGCACGACCAGTTCGACGGCCGCCCGGTCATCGGCATCTGCAACACCTTCAGCGAACTCACGCCCTGCAACAGCCACTTCCGCACGCTGGCCGAGCAGGTGAAGATCGGCGTCTACGAGGCCGGCGGTTTTCCGCTCGAGTTTCCGGTGATGAGCCTGGGCGAGACGCTGTTGCGCCCCACCGCCATGCTCTACCGCAACCTCGCGAGCATGGACGTCGAGGAGAGCATCCGCGGCAACCCCATCGACGGCGTCGTGCTGCTGATGGGCTGCGACAAGACCACGCCCAGCCTGCTCATGGGCGCCTCCAGCGTCGACCTGCCCACCATTGGCGTGAGCGGCGGCCCCATGCTCAATGGCAAATGGCGCGGCCAGGAACTGGGCAGCGGCACGGGCGTGTGGAGCATGAGCGAACAGGTGCGCGCCGGCACGCTCAAGCTGGCCGACTTCTTCGAGGCCGAGAGCTGCATGCACCGCAGCCACGGCCACTGCATGACGATGGGCACAGCAAGCACGATGGCCTCGATGGTCGAGGCGCTCGGCATTGGCTTGCCGGGCAATGCCGCCTACCCCGCGGTGGACGGGCGGCGCAACGTCATTGCCCGCGAGGCCGGCCGGCGCATCGTCGAGATGGTGCACACCGACCAGAAGATCTCTCAGGTGTTGACGCGCGAGGCATTCGAGAACGCCATCCGCACGCTGGCGGCCATCGGCGGCAGCACGAACGCGGTCATTCACCTCATCGCCATCGCCGGTCGCCTGGGCGTGCCGCTGTCGATCGACGACTTCGAGCGGCTCGGCAGCGAGATGCCCTGCCTCGTGAACCTGCAGCCGAGCGGCCAGTACCTGATGGAGGACTTCTGCTATGCCGGCGGTCTGCCGGCGGTGATGAAGGCCATCGAGAAGTTCCTGCACCTGGACATCGTCACCGCCAACGGCAAGACCGTGCGCGAAAACGTCGGCGGCGCGCAGAACTACAACCCCGACGTGATCAAGACCGTCGAGGCGCCGTTCAAGGACAAGGCCGGCATCGCCGTGCTGCGCGGCAACCTCGCGCCGCGCGGCGCGGTCATCAAGCCGAGCGCGGCCACGCCGGCGCTGATGCAACACACCGGCCGCGCCGTGGTGTTCGAGGACAGCGACGACTTCCACAAGCGCATCGACGACGAGAGCCTCGACGTCGACGAGACCTGCATGCTCGTGCTCAAGAACTGCGGCCCCAAGGGCTACCCCGGCATGGCCGAGGTCGGCAACATGCCGCTGCCGCCCAAGGTGCTGAGGAAGGGCATCACCGACATGGTGCGCATCAGCGACGCGCGCATGAGCGGCACCGCCTACGGCACCGTGGTGCTGCACACCGCGCCCGAGGCCGCCGCCGGCGGGCCGCTGGCGCTGGTGAAGAGCGGCGACCTCATCACGCTCGACGTGGCCAAGCGTTCACTGCACCTGCACGTGGACGACGCCGAACTCGGGCGCCGCCGGGCCGCCTGGAAGCCGCCCGTGCCGCAGCTCACGAGTGGCTACTGGAAGCTGTACATCGACCACGTGCTGCAAGCCGACGAAGGCGCCGACCTCGACTTCCTGCGCGGCAAGCGCGGCGCCTTCGTCCCCAAAGACAACCACTGAGTCGTCCACGACCCGGCGACCCCGGCGCCGGGCCAGGGCGTGAGATGCCTCGGTCCGGAACCCCAACCCAGGAACACCATGAACAAGTTTGCTGCTGTCACCGGCGCCGGTTCGGGCATCGGGCGCGCCTGCGCACTCGGCCTCGCGAAAGAGGGCTGGGCCGTCGCCCTGCTCGGCCGACGTGCCGATGCGCTGAAGGAGACCGCCTCGCTCGCACCCGCCGGCTCGCGCACGCTCGCCGTGCCCTGCGACGTGGGCAGCGAGGAGCAGGTGGCGGCCGCCTTCCAGACCATCGAACGCGAGTTCGGGCGGCTGGACCTGCTCTTCAACAACGCCGGCATGGGCCTGCCCGTGGCCACGCCCGACCAGGTGTCGGGCGCCGACTGGCGGCGCGTCGTCAACGCCAACCTCAACGGCTCGTTCTACTGCCTGTCGCAGGCCTTCAGGATCATGAAGGCACAGCAGCCGATGGGTGGGCGCATCATCAACAACGGCTCCATCTCGGCCTACGCGCCGCGCCCGGGCAGCATTGCCTACACGGCCACCAAGCACGCGGTGAGCGGCCTCACCCGGACGGCGGCGCTCGATGGACGCCCGTTCGACATCGCGGTGGGGCAGATCGACATCGGCAACGCAGCCAGCGAGATGACGGCGCGCATGGTGGGCGGCGTACCGCAGGCCGACGGCAGCATGCGGCCGGAGCCGCGCATGGATGTGCAGTCGGTCGTCGATGCGTTCCTGACGATGGTGCGTCTGCCGCTGTCTTCGAACATGCTGTTCGTCAATGTGATGGCGACCAAGATGCCCTTCGTGGGCCGCGGCTGAGGAGATGGCGATGGCAAAGATCGGCTTCATCGGCGCCAGTGGCCTCATGGGCCACGGCATGGCGAAGAACCTGCTGGCCAAGGGCCATGCGCTCACGCTCACCGTGCACCGCAATCGCGAGCGCGTGGCTGACCTGCTGGCCGTCGGCGCGTTGCAGGCAGCGAGCGCGGCCGAACTGGCCAAGGCCTGCGAGATCGTCTTCATCTGCGTCACCGGCTCGCCGCAGGTGGAAGCCAGTGTGCTTGGCGACCAAGGGCTGTTGGCTGGCTCCGGGCAGCGCCAGGACGGTGGCCTCGTCATCGTCGACTGTTCGACCAGCGAACCCGACTCGAGCGCCCGCCTGCGCGAGCGCTGCGCAGCCGCCGGCGTGAGCTTCGTCGACGCCCCGCTCTCGCGCACGCCGGTGGAGGCCGAGGCCGGGCGCCTGAACGTGATGGTCGGCGCGAGGCCGGAGGACTTCGCCAGGCTCGAGCCGGTGCTTCGCACCTTCGCCGAGAACGTCTTTCACATGGGCGGGCCGGGGGCCGGGCACATCATCAAGCTGCTCAACAACTTCATCGCGCAGTCGATCTGCACGGCCACCGCCGAGGCTTTCGCCGTCGGCCAGCGCGCCGGAGTGGACGTGAAGAAGCTCGTCGAGCTGATCAGCGCCGGCCCGGTCAACAACGGCCTCTTCCAGGCCATGGCCAAGACGCTCACGGGGCAGATGGACGGCCTCAAGTTCGAGCTCGACAACGCGCGCAAGGACGTGCGCTACTACACCCACCTCGCCGAGGGCCTGGCCATCCCGTCCGTGATGGGCGAGGCCGTGCACCAGTCGCTCACGCTGGCCAGCGCGCTCGGCCACGGCAAGAAGTTCGTGCCCTCGCTGGTGGAGGCACAGGAGCAGCTCACCGGCGCAAAGCTGGTGCCGCGCTGAGCCGGCCACCGAGGCCAGGCGCCTGTGCCATGAGGTGACCCATGAAGATCACCGGCGCCCGCGTCATCGTCTGCTGCCCCGGCCGCAACTTCGTCACCCTGAAGCTCGAGACCGACGCCGGCCTCACGGGCCTCGGCGACGCCTCGCTCAACGGCCGCGAGCTCGCGGTGGCGAGTTATCTCACCGAGCACGTCGTGCCGCTGCTCATCGGCCGCGACGCCTCGCGCATCGAGGACACCTGGCAGTACCTCTACCGCGGCGCCTACTGGCGGCGCGGGCCGGTGACGATGAGCGCCATCGCCGCCGTGGACACGGCGCTGTGGGACATCAAGGCCAAGGCCGCCGGCATGCCGCTGTACCAGCTGCTCGGCGGCGCCAGCCGCGAGCGCGTGCTCGTCTACGCGCACGCCAACGGACGCGACATCGCGGAGACCGTGGACGAGGTGCACCGCCATGCGGCGCTGGGCTACCGCGCCATCCGTGCACAAAGCGGCGTACCGGGGCTGGACAAGGTCTACGGCGTCGCCACCGACCGCAAGCCCTACGAGCCGGCGACCAAGGGGCTGCCGCTCGAGCAGGACTGGGACAGCAGCCGCTACCTGCGCCACGCGCCCAAGCTCTTCGAGGCCGTGCGCGACGCCATCGGCTGGGATTACGAGTTGCTGCACGACGTGCACCACCGCCTCACGCCCATCGAGGCGGCGCGCCTGGGCAAGGACCTCGAGCCCTACCGCCTCTTCTGGATGGAAGACGCGACGCCGGCCGAGAACCAGGAGGCCTTCCGCCTCATCCGCCAGCACACGACGACGCCGCTCGCCGTGGGCGAGATCTTCAACACGGTGTGGGACTGCAAGGACCTGATCCAGCACCAGCTCATCGACTTCATCCGCACGACGGTCGTGCACGCCGGCGGCATCACCCACCTGAGGCGCATCGCCGACCTCGCCGCCCTCTACCAGGTGCGCACCGGCAGCCACGGCGCCACCGACCTCTCGCCGGTGTGCATGGGCGCGGCGCTGCACTTCGACCTCTGGGTGCCGAACTTCGGCATCCAGGAGCACATGCCGCACAACGAGGCCACCGACGAGGTGTTCCCGCACGCCTACCGCTACGAGGCGGGCTTCATGCACCCGGGCGAGGCACCCGGGCACGGTGTCGAGATCGACGAGAAGCTGGCCGCCAATTACCCCTACGATCGCGCCTACCTCCCGGTGAACCGGCTGCAGCGCGACGGCGCGCTGTGGGACTGGTGAGCCCCGCGCAGGCAAGCACCGTGACCGAAACGCCGAGCGCGACCAGAACGACGAAGCTGCCGCGTCTTTCGCCAGAGGCCCTGCCGGGGCTGCCGGCCGAGGTGAGGCGCCCGCGCTACGAGCGCAGCGAGCTGCGCCCCGGCATCGTGCACCTGGGCATCGGCTCGTTCGCACGCGCCTTCCTCGGCGTCTTCAACGAGGCGGCCATCCATGCCGGCGGTGAGCGGCACTACGGCATCGTCGGCGTCTCGCTGCGCAGCCCCGCCGTGCGCGACGCGCTGGCACCGCAGCAGGGTCTGTACACGGTGGCCGAGCGCGACGCCGACGCCGCCGGGCGTCCGCGCCAGCGCCTGCAGGTGATCGGCAACCTCGTCGGCCAGCTCGTCGCGCCCGAGGACCCGCGGGCCGTGCTCGAGGCCATCGCCGCGCCCGCCACGCGCATCGTCAGCCTCACCGTCACCGAGAAGGGCTATGCGCACGAGCCGGCCAGCGGCCGGTTGCGCGAGGACCACCCGGACATCGCGCACGACCTGCGCGAGCCCGTGCCGCAAGGCGGCGCAAGCGCCACCGCGGCCCCGCGCAGCGCCGTGGGCTTCATCGTGCACGGCCTGGCCCTGCGGAACGCGCGCCGCATGCCACCGGTCACGCTGCTCAGCCTGGACAACCTGCCGCACAACGGGCGCACTCTGCAGGGCCTGGTGCTCGCCTTTGCGCGCCGCCTCGAGCCGGCGCTGGCCGGCTGGATCGAGTCGCACTGCACCTTCCCGAACAGCATGGTCGACCGCATCGTGCCCGCCACCACCGAGGCCGACCGCGCCATGGTGGCCGCCGGGCTCGGCCTCGACGACGCCTGGCCGGTGCCGGCCGAGCCCTACATGGACTGGGTCGTCGAGGACCGCTTCGCCGCCGGCCGACCCGACTGGCACCTGGCCGGCGCGCGCTGTGTGGCCGACGTGTCGGCCTGGGAGCAGCTGAAGCTGCGCGTCGTCAATGGCAGCCACTCCACGCTCGCCTACCTGGGCGCGATGGCCGGCCAGCGCACGGTGGACGAGGCGATCGCGCAACCCGAACTGCGCGCGCTCGTGCGCACCATGCTCATCGAAGAGGTGCAGCCGACGCTGCAGCCGCTGCCGAACCTGGACTTCGACCGCTACGTCGCCGGCCTGCTCGACCGCTTCGCCAACCCGGCGCTGGCGCACCGCCTGCAGCAGATCGCGATGGACGGCTCGCAGAAGCTGCCGCAGCGGCTGCTGGCCACCATCGAGCAGCGCCTGGCCGCGGGGCAGCCGATCGCGCGGCTGGCACTGGCCGTGGCCGGCTGGATGCACTACCAGCGCGGCATCGACGAGTGGGGTCGCCCGTACCCGATCGATGACCCGCTGGCCGAGGCGCTGGCCGCAGCGCGGGCGCGCTCCGAGGCCGAGCCGACGCTGCGCGACCGCGTCGCCGCCTTCACGCACTTCGCGCCGGTCTTCGGCGACCTCGCCGGCCACGCCACGCTGGTCGACGCGCTGACCAAGGCGCTGGCCAGCCTGCAGAGCGTGGGCGTGCGCGTCTCGGCGCAGCGCTGGGCGCGCCTTCAGTGACCGCGGCGGGCCAGGCGGCCAACCCCGCCGCGGAACGTCCCGCCCTGCGGGCCCAGCCCGCGCCGGCCACGCCGGCGCTGCGGGTTTGTGCCAGACGATGCCGACCCCGGCGCCCCGTAGCATCGTTTTCACGGGGCATCGTGCCCCTTTCCTGCCTTGGCACCACCTTAGGAGACACGCGATGAAACGCACCCTGTTCATGAAGTCCCTGCTCGCCCTGGCCGCGCTCTCGCTGAGCGGGGCGATGACCGGCGCCTTCGCGCAGACCAAGCTCAAATGGGCCCACGTCTACGAGACCAGCGAGCCTTATCACACCGAGAGCGTCTGGGCCGCCGAGGAGATCAAGAAGCGCACGGGCGGCAAATTCGAGATCCAGGTCTTCCCCGCCAGCTCGCTCGGCAAGGAGACCGACATCAACCAGGGCATGACGCTGGGCACGGTCGACATGATCATCTCGGGGCCGAGCTTCGCCGCGCGCAGCTACCCGCGCCTGGGCATCGCCTACTACCCGTTCATCTTCCGCGACGCCGACCACCTGCTCGCCTACAGCAAGAGCGATGTCTTCAAGGAGATGATCGAGGGCTTCCGCGCCAAGACCGGCATCCAGATCCTCGCCTACACCTACTACGGCGCGCGCCACACGACGAGCCAGACGCAGTTCACCAACTGCGCCGGCATGAAGGGCCTGAAGATTCGCGTGCCCGACGTGCCGGCCTACCGCGCCACGCCCGAGAGCTGCGGTGCCAACCCGACGCCGATTGCTTTCGCCGAGGTCTACCTGGCGCTGCAGAACAAGACCGTCGATGCGCAGGAGAACCCGCTCACCACCATCGAGGCGAAGAAGTTCTTCGAGGTGCAGAAGCACATCATGCTCACCGGCCACATCGTTGACGGCCTGACCACGCAGGTGGCGCCGCACGTGTGGAACAAGCTGTCGGACACCGACAAGAAGATCTTCTCCGACGTCGCCCTCGAGGCTGCCGCCCGCGCCACCGCCGCCATCAAGAAGCGCGAGGCCGAGCTCGTGGCCGAGTTCAAGAAGAAGGGCCTGGGCGTGCACGAGGTCGACCGCAAGAGCTTTGTCGAGGCGGTCACGAAGGCCAAGCCGGTCACCTCCCTGGGCTTCGACCAGAAGGACTACGACCGCATCGTGGGCCTGAAGTAGAGCCCCGGGGCGGCCAGCCGGCCACCTGTGCGAGCGCCGCGTGACCATCGACATCGACTCCGGCCCCAAGGTGATGGGCGACGACGGCGAGTTCCACGCCGTCGACGAAGCCGTCGACCTCTCCGGCACGCCACCCGAAGCCTGGGTGGCGCTGGCGCTGTTCTGGGCGCTGGCCGGGGTCGTGTTCACGCAGTTCATCACGCGCTACGTGCTCAACGACTCGGCCAGCTGGACCGAGGAGATCGCGCGCTACCTGCTCATCGGCACGGTGTTCGTGGGCGCGGCCATCGGCGTGGCCAAGAACAACCACATCCAGGTCGACCTGCTGTACCGCTACATGCCGGCCGGGCTCTCGCGCTGGATGTCGCGCGGGGTGGACGTGATGCGCATGGCCTTCTTCGCCGCGATGACGGTGCTCACGGTGCTGATGATGCTGAAGATGGGCAACTACCAGATGACCATCGTCGACCTGCCGATGAACATCGTCTACGGCGTGTGCCTGTTCGGCTTCATGGCCATGACGCTGCGCTCGGTCTGGGTGGCCAAGGTGCACTGGCAGCGCGGCTACAGCGTGCTGGAGCGCCCCGAGTCCACCATG
>JALHOU010000172.1 GCA_022842825.1 Rubrivivax sp. | reverse complement strand
TCGGACGGCGCATCACCACTGGCGGACGAGCCGACCGGCAGCGAGCGCGTCACCATCACGCCGCGCCGCCGCGGCGCGCCGCTCGACCTCGTGGTGGCCGAGGCGATGATCCTCGCCAACTGCACCTGGGGCGGCTGGCTCGCCGAGCACGGCGTGCCCGGCATCTACCGCAGCCAGGCCAGCATGGCACCCGGCATCAAGGTGCGCATGGGCGTGAAGCCGCTGCCGCACGCCGGCATGGGCGTGCCGCAGTATGCGTGGGCCACTTCGCCGCTGCGGCGCTGCGTCGACCTCGTCAACCAGTGGCAGATCATCGCCGTGGCGCGACAGGGGCGCACGGCGGCCCTGGTGGCGCCGTTCAAGCCACGCGACGCTGCGCTCTTCGCCCTCATCTCGGCCTTCGATGCCGCCTACGCCGCCTACAACGACTTCCAGAGCGGCATCGAACGCTTCTGGACGCTGCGCTGGCTGGAACAGAACGGCGTCAGCGAGCTCGAGGCGACGCTGATCAAGCCCGGCCTGGCGCGCGCCGAGACGCTGCCGCTCGTCTTCGCACTGCCCGGCACCGACCACCTGGCGCGCGGCACGCGCGTGCGCGCGCGCATCGCCGGCATGGACCTGCTGACGCTGGACCTGCACGCGACGCTGGCCGCGGCCCTCGACGTACCTGCCGCCGCTGCGCAGGCACCGGCCGACGCCGTGGAGGACGAGGACGATGCGGCGCTGGCCGCGGGCCCGCTGCACCTGGCCATCGACGAGGCGGCGGCCGAAGAGCCCACCGCCGGCGAGCCCGTCCCGGCCACGGCCGGCGGCGCGGCCACCTGAACGAGGGCCGGGGCAGGCATCGCGCGTCATGGCCGACTTCCAGCCGACCCAGATCGACGACTCGCGCGAGCGGCACGAACCGCCGGCGCCTCGCAGCGTTCGCTCGCGGCCACGCGCGATGCCCCGCGTCGGCCCGCCCGCGGTGCCGGACGACGCCGGCACGCCGACGGGGCCGGCCTCATGGCTGCGTCTGCGCTGGCGCGAATGGGGCACGCTGCAATGGGCGCTGCTCTTCTCCGGAGCGCTGCACGCGGCGCTGCTGATGGTGCGCTTCGTCGACCCGGAGCGCTTCGAACGGGCCTTTCGCGACACGCCGCTGGAGGTGATCCTCGTCAACGCCCGCTCGCGCGAGGCGCCGGTGCAGGCGCAGGCCATCGCGCAGGCGAGCCTGGCCGGCGGCGGCGAGGCCGAGCGCGGGCGCGCCACCTCGCCGCTGCCGATGGCGCCGCAAGTGGCACTGGGCGATTCGTCCGAAGAAGCGCGCCGGCGCATCGACCAGCTCGCGCAGGAGCAGCAGCAGCTGCTGGCGCAGCTGCGGCGCGAGATCGCCGCATTGCCGCCACCCGACCCGCGACGTGAGCAAGGCAGCGCCGAAGAGCGCGACCAGGACGAGCGCCGCCGCCAGATGCTGCGCATGCTGGCCGAGATCGAGAAGCGCGTGAACGAGGAGAACGCGCGCCCGAAGCGCCGCTACATCAGCCCGGCCACGCGCGAGGAGGTCTACGCGCTCTACTACGATGCGCTGCGCCGCCGCATCGAGGAACGCGGCACGCGCGACTTCCCCTCGCACCAGGGTCAGAAGCTCTATGGCGAGCTGGTGATGAACGTCACCGTCGATTCCAGCGGCCAGGTCGTCGAGACCGAGATCGTGCGGCCCTCGCGCTCGCGCGTGCTCGACGCGAAGGCGATGACGATCGTGCGCGCCTCGGCGCCCTTCGGGCCCTTCAGCGGCCCGATGCGCGCGCAGGCCGACCAGATCGTGGTCACCGCCCGCTTCCGCTTCACGCGCGAGGAAGGGCTGGAAACCTCCCTGACGAGTCGATAGCGCCATGGCTGACGTGAATCCTCCCGGCACCACGGCCGACGCCTGGCGTTACGCCGTGCTCGGCAACCCGATCGCCCACAGCCGCTCGCCCTTCATCCACGAGGCCTTCGCGCGGCAGTGCGGGCTGCCGATCCGCTACGAGCGCGTGCTGAGCCCGCTCGACGGCTTCGAGACCACGGTGCGCGCCTTCGCGGCCGACGGCGGGCGCGGCGTCAATGTCACCGTGCCGTTCAAGTTCCAGGCGCTCGGCCTGGCGGCTCGGCGCAGCGCGCGCGCGCAACTGGCCGGCGCGGCCAACATCCTCAAGCTCGACGAGCCCGACGGCTGGCTGGCCGACAACACCGACGGCGTGGGCCTGGTGCGCGACATCGAAAGGGGTGCCGGCGTCCCGCTTGTCGGGCGGCGCGTGCTGCTGCTCGGCGCCGGCGGCGCCGCGGCCGGGGCGCTCGGCCCGCTCATCGCGGCGGGGCCGGCGCAGGTGGTGCTCGCCAACCGCACACGGCCGAACGCCGAAAGCATCGCCCGCTCACATGCGGCTTGGGCCGACCGGCACCGCGTGGCCCTGGCCGTGAGCGGCTTCGACGACGCGGGCAAGGCCTTCGACATCGTCGTCAACGCCACCAGCAGCAGCCTGGCCGGCGCCGCGGTACCGGTGCCGGCGCGCGTGCTCGGGCCGGGTGCCCTGGCGCTGGACATGATGTACGGCGCGGCGGCCGAGCCCTTCCTGCGCTGGGCGCAGGCGGCGGGCGCCAGCGCCCGCGACGGCCTGGGCATGCTGGTGGAACAAGCGGCCGAGGCGTTTCTCGTCTTCCGCGGCGTCTTGCCCGAGGCGACGCCCGTGCTGGCGGCGCTGCGCGGCCAGCTCGCAGCCGAGGCCGCATCGGCAGCGGTCGCGCCCGAGACGTGAAGACCGCAATGAAGACCCCCTGGCGCCATGTGCTGCGCTTCGCCGGCCTGCTGGCGTTGAGCCTGCTGGCACTGCAGATCGTCTTCGTGCTGCGCATCGCGCTCATGGCCTGGGTCGACCCGCAGTCGACCACCTTCCAGCGCAGCGAGATGTGGCGGCTCGCGACGCAGCATCGCCCGCTGCAGTGGGCGCAGCAGTGGGTGAAGCTCGAGCGCATCTCGCCCAACCTGCAGCGCGCCGTGATCGCGAGCGAGGACGCCGCGTTCGTCGAGCATGTCGGCGTGGACTGGGAGGCCGTCGAACGCGCCTGGGAGCGCAACCAGCGCGAAGAGGCGCGTGCCGACACCCGCGCCCGGCCGGCCGCGCGCCCCGGCACGGCGGCCAAGCCGCGGCATCCGCCCAAGCTCGTCGGCGGCAGCACCATCACCCAGCAGCTGGCCAAGAACCTGCTGCTCAGCGGTGAGCGCAACGCGGTGCGCAAGGCGCAGGAGCTGGTGCTGACGCTGGCGCTCGAGGGGTTCCTGTCGAAGCAGCGCATCCTCGAGATCTATCTCAACAACGTCGAATGGGGTGAGGGCCTCTTCGGCGCCCAGGCGGCGGCGCGCTATTACTTCCGCGTCGACGCGGCGCGCCTCGGCCCCGAGCCGGCCGCCCGGCTGGCGGTGATGCTGCCCGCGCCCAAGCGCTTCGAGCGCGCGCCGGCCTCGCCTTACGTGCTCGAGCGCGCCGCCGCGATCGTGGCGCGCATGGGCGCGGTGGACCTGCCGCGCTGAGGACAGCCTCGTGAGCAACCCGTTTTCCGAAGAGATCGTGGTGGCGGCCGCCCGCCTGGTGGTGGAGGAGGGCCTGGAGTACGCCGCGGCAAAGCGGCGCGCCGCTCGCGACCTCGCCCGCCACGGTGGCCGCGGCGGCCGTGGCGCCGGGCTGCCGTCGAATGAGGCGGTGGAAGACGCGGTGCGCGAGCACATCGCCCTCTTCTGTGCCGAGACGCAGCCGGCCGAGCTGGCAGCCCTGCGGCGCGTGGCGCTGGACTGGATGCGGCGGCTGGCGCCGTTCCGCCCGCATCTGGCCGGCGCCGTGTGGCGCGGCACGGCGACGCGCCTGTCGTCGGTGCACCTCGAGCTTTACTGCGACGACAGCAAGGCCGCCGAGATCGCGCTCGTCAACGCCGGCGTGGACTTCGAACTCGCCCCGGGCAGCGGGCCCGAACTGTCGGTGCTCAGCGTCAGCTCGCCTTGCCGCGAGCTTGGCGAGCCGGTCACGCTGCACCTGCACCTGCAAGACCACGACGACCTGCGCGGCGCGCTGAGAACCGACGGCCAGGGGCGCACCTGGCGCGGCGACCTGGCGGCACTGGAGCGTTTGCTCGCCGCCTTGGAGCAGGGATGAAAGCGGGCCGACGCACCTTGCTCTGGGTCGGCGCGGCCGCCGCCGCCGCCGGGCTGGGCACGGCGCTCTGGCAAAACCAACGCCGCGGCGCGCCCGCGGGCGAGACCGTGGCGCCGGAGATCTGGTCGCTGCGCTTCGCCCGGCCCGGCGGCGGCGAACTGGCCATGGCGGCACTGCGAGGTCGGCCGCTGCTGTTGAACTTCTGGGCCACGTGGTGCCCGCCATGCGTCCGCGAGATGCCGGAGATCGACCGCTTCGCCCGACAATTTGCCGCCAACGGCTGGCAAGTCCTCGGCCTTGCCGTCGACCAGGAAAAGCCGGTGCGGGACTTCCTGGGCCGGAGTCCGGTCGGCTATCCGATAGCATTGGCCGGGTTCGATGGCATCGCGCTCAGCCGCCAGTTGGGCAACGATGCGGGCGCCCTGCCTTTCACCGTCGCCTTTGACGCGCAGGGACGCGTTGTCCACCGGCACTCGGGCGAGACTCGCTTTGAAGTGCTGGCCGGCTGGGCGAAAGGCATGCCGAGTTGACCCGAGCCGGCAACCCCCGATCTGGACGCCATAAGCAGCCTACAGATCACAAAACTGTCGTAAAATGCAGCATCTTGCCTGAGAACCGAGCTCGGGCAGGCCCATGACAGGCCCGCCACGAGCGACGAAACGGCGAGGCGCCCACAAGAGAAGCACCGAGGAGCCCCGCCGATGGACCTGCGCAAGCTGAAGACGCTGATCGACCTCGTCTCGGAGTCGAACATCTCCGAACTCGAGATTACGGAGGCCGAGGGCAAGGTGCGCATCGTCAAGGCCGCCGCGGTGGCGCCCGCGACGCCGGCACTCGGCCCAGCGCCCGCGGCCTCCGTGGCCGGCCTCGCACCCGCACCGATTGCGCCGGCACCCGCCGCCGAACCGGTCGCGCCCGCCGAGCCCACCGGCCAGGTCATCAAGTCGCCGATGGTCGGGACCTTCTACCGCTCGGCCAGCCCCGGGGCCAAGGCCTTCGCCGAGGTCGGCGACGAGATCAAGACCGGGCAGCCGGTCTGCATCATCGAAGCGATGAAGATCATGAACGAGATCGAGGCCGACTGCTCGGGCAAGATCGTGCGCATCCTGTGCGAGAACGGGCAGGCGGTGGAGTTCGGCCAGCCGCTGTTCATCGTCGAATAGGCGGGCGGCACCCGTGTTCAAGAAGATCCTGATCGCCAACCGCGGGGAGATCGCCCTGCGCATCCAGCGCGCCTGCCGCGAGATGGGCATCAAGTCGGTGGTGGTCTATTCCACCGCCGACCGCGAAGCCAAGTACGTCAAGCTCGCCGACGAGGCCGTGTGCATCGGCCCGCCGCCCTCGGCCCAGAGCTACCTCAACATGCCGGCCATCATCAGCACGGCCGAGGTCACCGACGCCGAGGCCATCCACCCGGGTTACGGCTTCCTCTCGGAGAACGCCGACTTCGCCGAGCGCGTGGAGAAAAGCGGCTTCACCTTCATCGGCCCGACGCCGGAGTCGATCCGCACCATGGGCGACAAGGTCGCCGCCAAGCAGGCCATGATCAAGGCTGGCGTGCCCTGCGTACCCGGCAGCGAAGGCGCGCTGCCCGAGGACCCGAAGGAGATCGTGCGCATCGCGCGCGAGATCCGCTACCCGGTGATCATCAAGGCCGCCGGCGGCGGCGGCGGGCGCGGCATGCGCGTCGTGCATACCGAGGCCGCGCTCATCCACGCCGTGCAGACCACCCGCGCCGAAGCCGGCGCCGCCTTCGGCAACAGCGCCGTCTACATGGAAAAGTTCCTCGAGAACCCGCGCCATGTGGAGATCCAGGTGCTGGCCGACCAGCACAAGAACGCCGTCTGGCTGGGCGAGCGCGACTGCTCGATGCAGCGCCGGCACCAGAAGATCATCGAGGAGGCGCCGGCGCCCGGCATCCCGCGCCGCGTCATCGAGAAGGTGGGCGAGCGTTGTTCGGCCGCCTGCAAGCGCATCGGCTACCGCGGCGCCGGCACGTTCGAGTTCCTGTACGAGAACGGCGAGTTCTTCTTCATCGAGATGAACACGCGTGTCCAAGTCGAGCACCCGGTGACCGAACTCGTCACCGGCATCGACATCGTGCAGATGCAGATCCGCGTCGCCGCCAACGAGAAGCTGCCCTTCACGCAGCGCAACATCGAGATGCGCGGCCATGCCATCGAGTGCCGCATCAACGCCGAGGATCCCTACGTCTTCACGCCCTCGCCGGGGCGCATCACGCTGTGGCACGCCCCGGGCGGGCCAGGTGTGCGCGTCGACTCGCACGCCTACACGAACTACTACGTGCCGCCCAACTATGACTCCATGATCGGCAAGATCATCGTGCACGGCGACACCCGCGACCAAGCGCTCGCGCGCATGCGCACAGCACTGTCGGAGACGGTGGTTGAGGGCATCCTCACCAACATCCCGCTGCACCGCGAGCTGATGGTGGACGCCAAGTTCGTCGAAGGCGGCACCAGCATCCACTACCTCGAGGGCTGGCTCGGGCAGCACCGCCGTTAGCGCGGCCTTCCCTCGGCGGCGCAGCGCGCCCACCCGATGCCATCCGGGTGGAAACGCCGCGCCGCGGCTTCAGGTCGCAGCCGGCCGGCTGCTGCCGGCGCGCACGGCCTTGATGCTCTTCTCCACGCGCTCGGCCACCTCGCGCTCGCGCTGCAGCGTGCGCAGCGTGTTCTGCGCGTCCTGTGCCGAGGAGTCGAGGCGCGACAGCGTGTTCTGAGCCTCCTGGACGGTGAAGTCCAGGCGGGCCAGCTTCTCGCCCACGTCGTCGATCACGACGCGCTGCTCGCTCAGGCTCTCCAGCGTGCCCTGCATCTCGCTGAACATCGACGTGACCGCCGCCGCGCTGGCACGCGCGTCCTCCACATTGCGGCGCCACGACTCGATGAGCCCGATCTTCTCGTCGGTGTTGCCGATGCGGCCGAGCAGGTCTTCGACCTTGAAGCGGATCTCCGACACGTCCTTGCGGTGCTCGGCCACGTAGAGCAGATCGGCCTTGCTGTGGCTGCTGATCTGGCGGATGCCATCGACCTCGGCCTTGACCGCGTGCACCAGCGCCTCTCGGTCGGCGAGCGACTTCATCTTGAGCTCCAGGCCACCGGCGTGGCGGTCGAGGTCCGCCAGCCTCGACTCGAAGCTTGCCAGCGCCTTCTCCGTGTGCACGAGAAGTGAGCGACGATGGTCGAGCTGCCGCGACATGGCCTCGGCCCGCTGCATCTGGGCCTCGGTCAATGTCACCTGCGACAGCACGTCGCGCTGGCGGGACTGCACCTGCGTCAGCTGCGTCATCACCTCGTCGCTGCGCGTCGTCACCTGGGCCAGGTCCTGGCTCAGCGCCTGCACCTGCCGCAGCCGGTCCGAGGTCTCGGCCGCCTGGCGCAGCCCGTGCTCGATGAGGCCGGTCAGGCGCGCCTGCTGCTCCCGCGCGGTGGCCTCGGCCGACTTCATGAGCTCGAGCGCACGTCGTGAGCCGCGCAGCTCCTCACCGAGACGCGCGACCTCCTCGTTCAAGGGCGAGAGCCGCGCCTGCTGCGCCGTCAGGCCCTCGAGCTGCTGCTGCGCCATGCCCATGCGCGTGACCAGGCTGTCGCATTGGTGGGCCAGGGCCTCGATCTCGGTGCGGCGCGTCACCTGCTCGGCCATGCGCCGCTCGACATCGGTGGTGAGTGCGAACAGCTCGTTGACGCGCGACTCCACCTTCTCGACGAGCTGCATGCGGCCGTGGATGCGCGACACCTCCGCATCGAGCCCCGCCATCGCCTCACCGAGGCGCCTGGTGCTCTCGTTGCCCTCCTCGACCAGCGTCATCTTGGCGAGCACGGCATCCAGCCGCGCCTCGATCTCCGGCGTGCGGCCGATCATCCCCGCGGCGCGCTCGGCAAAGGCCTCGAAGGCGGTGCGGTCCTGGGCCAGCTTGTCGCGTTGCCGCGCCACCTCGCCGCAGGCCTTCAGCAGCTCGTCGAGGTCCGTGCGCATGGCTTCCAGGTCGCCCTGGGCCTTCAACAGGCTGTCATGCTGGGTTGCGGTACGGCGGCCAAGCGCCTCGACCAGGCCGAGCTGCTCTGTCAGCTCGTCGAGCGCGCCCTGCTTGCGTGCCAGGTCTTCGGCTTCGGTGCGCAGACCGGCGAAGACCTTGTCGAGACCTTCGGCCCGGTGCTGCATGGTGGCCAGCGCGTCGTCCTTGGACAGCACCGTCTGCATGCGCGCCTCGGTGTCGGCCAACGCTGCCGAAAGCGAGTTCAACCGCTCGTCGAAGACGCCGAACTCCTCCTTGCCGACGGCCAGCCGTTCGGAGGCGGCCCGCAGGGCCTCCAGCAACGCGCGGCTGTGGCTCTCCAGGCGCGCGGAGTCGCGCACGAACTCCTCGCGCGCGGCCGATGCGGCGGCCAGATCCTCCGTTGCGCTGCGAGCCATGCCTTCGATGCGAGCCACTGCCTCTTCGGCCCGCTGCATCTGCTCCCGCCCTTCGGCGAGCTTGGCGACCTGGGCGTCCATCGCCCAGACCAGCTGGCTCAGTCGCGACGTCTCGGCCACGGCGTGGTCGACGGCGTGCCGTTGCGTCTCCAGCGACTTGGTCTTGAGCGCCACGTGCTCGGCCAGCGCGTGCAACGAGGTGATGCGCTTCTCGGTGTCCTTGCTCAGCTCCTGCAACTGGGCCAGCGATTCGAAGCGGGATTCGACCTCCTTCGCAGCCGCCACCGAACTCTCGGTGTCGGTGCGTGCATCGTGCGCGATCTCGCGCACCTTGCGCACCTCGTCGCGCAGGTCGGCCTCGACCTGGCGCAGGTTGGCGAGCTCGGTCTGCAGCGCCCGCACATCCTGCATCGACTGCTGCAGCGTCTCGCCCGCCTTGCGAAGCTGGCCCTGCGCCTTCTCGAGATCGTCGTGCTCCTGGCGCAACCCTGCCAGCCCGGCGCGCACGTCGCGCGCCTGCGCCCCGAGTTCGTCGAGCGCCTTGCGGTGCGCGTGGATGTGCCCGTCCGGCTCGAGCAGCGCCTTCGCCGACTGCTCGGCCTCGGCCATCTGCGTCGTCAGGTCGGCGATGCGGTCGTCGAGCTTCTCGACGCGGACGATGCGGTCCTCGTAGCCACTGGCCTTGCCGGCCAGGCCTTCGACCCTGCGCACAACGCCTTCGGCCTTGGCACTCACCTCGTCCAGCGCCTTGTTGGTGCGCACGAGCTTGGCCAGCGCCCCCGAGGCCTTGGCGACCTGGGCGTTGAACGCCTCGCGTTCGGCGCGAACGGCCTCGCGCTCCTCGCGCGCCGACTCCCGCTCCTCGCGGACGGCCTCGCGCTCCTCGCGCACCTCAGCGAGCAAGTCGCGCAACTCGGACTCCACGGCGCGACGTTCGCCGTTGGTGCGAAAGATCGAATCCAGCATGCAAGAACCCCCCAATGGCCCAAACATGGCCGCCCGCGAAGGGCCGGCCGCTCCGCCTCCCAAGGCGGAATGCAACGATTTGTTCAGGTCTGCCTCGGCGTCGCCATCACTCATTCGTGCGGGTATGGGATGGCAAAGTGCAGATCTCACGACGCGCCGAGGACGGTCACCGGCACCGGTAGCATCGCAGCCATGTTCGAGTTGGTCCTGCGCGCCCCCGAAGCCCTCGTGGAGACCCTTTCCGACGCGCTGGTCGACGAACTCGAGGCCCTCTCGGTGACAGTCGAGGACGCCGACGCCGGCACCGAAGGCGAGCGCGCACTCTTCGGCGAGCCCGGCCTGCCCGCGCCGGCCGCCGGGTGGGAACGCTCGACGATTCGCGCCCTCTTCGAGACCGAGCGGGCCGCCGAGGCGGCCGCGGCCGTGCTGCTGACCCAACCCTGGATGAAGGCACCCACTGCCGGCGGGCATGCCGCGCCGGCGCAGGCTTTCGTGCAGGCGCTGCAGCCCGTGCCCGAGCAGGACTGGGTGCGGCTGACGCAATCGCAGTTCGCGCCGGTGCCCATCACGCCGGGCTTCTGGATCGTGCCGAGCTGGCACGAGCCGCCGGCCGATGCGCATCTGGTGCTGCGGCTGGATCCGGGCCTCGCCTTCGGCACCGGCACCCACCCCACGACGCGCATGTGCCTGCGCTGGCTGGCCCGGCAGGCGCCCAGGGCGGCGGCCCGATGGCACCGCGTGCTCGACTACGGCTGCGGCTCCGGCATCCTCGCCATCGCGGCATCGAAACTGGGCGCGCGCGGTGTCGACGCCGTCGATATCGACCCCGCCGCGGTGCGCTCGACCGCCGACAACGCCGCGCGCAACGGCGTGGCGCTGCGCGCCACCCTGCCTGACGGCGCATCGGGCCCGTACCCGCTCGTACTGGCCAACATCCTGGCCACGCCGCTGAAGCTCCTGGCCCCCCTGTTGACCGGTCACCTCGCCCCGGGCGGCTGGCTCGTGATGGCCGGCATCCTCGAACGCCAGGCCGAGGAGCTGCGCGCCGCCTATCGGCCCCATCTCGCCCTCGAGGTTCTCGACAGCGACGAGGGCTGGGTGCTGTTGGGCGGCCCGCGCGACAGCATCTCGGGGGGCGCGCGGTCGTGACGCTGCCCGCGACCAGCCTCGCCTCACGCTGCCCGGCGTGCAAGACCGTCTTCCGCGTCGTGCCCGACCAACTGCGCGTGTCGGCCGGCTGGGTTCGATGCGGCCGCTGCGCCGAGGTCTTCAACGCCTCGGAGAACCTGGTCGACGTGGCCACCGGCGCTGCGCGGCCCTCGCGGTGGCAGCAGCCGGGTGATGCTTCGGCAGGGGACACCACGCCCTCGGCCTTGGCGCCCTCGCCGTCGCTGCACGGTCGCCTGGACATGCGCGAACCCGCAGCGGACACGCTGCCCGACATTCCGCACGGCGAGTTCGTCGTCGACCCCTTCGCGCCCGCGCCGCCGCGCCCGGCGGCGCGGCCGACGACACCCAGCGCGCCGGCCAGGGCAACCTCGCCACCCGCGCCG
>JALHOU010000171.1 GCA_022842825.1 Rubrivivax sp. | reverse complement strand
GGCCGCTGCCGCTGGCGGCATCGCCGCCGGAGGCACGGTGGACCCCTGCGCTGGTGTCGCCACGGTGGCGGCGCAGGCGCTCGCCCGCCGCCCGGGCGCGATGCTGGGCGAGGCGCTCGCACCCCACCTCGCGCGCCTGATGTGGCGCGAGTCGATGGCAGCGGCGGGGGCAGCGGCGGGCACGTCAGCCTGGTCCGCGCGTGCCAAGGCCGCGCCGCCATCGCCGCCACCCCGCGCTTTGCGCAGCACGCTCGACGCGCAGGTGCAGCGCATCGCCCGCGAGGCGCTGCGCCGCCAGCTTGCCGAGCTGCGCGGCCGCGAGGTCGAGGACGGCGCCGTGCTCGTGCTCGACAACGCCAGCGGCGAGGTGCTTGCGTGGGTCGGCTCGGCCGGTGGCGGCTCGGGCGCAGCCGAGGTCGACGCGGTGCTCGCGCGCCGGCAGCCGGGCTCGACGATCAAGCCCTTCGTCTACGCGCTGGCACTGGAGCGCCGCCTCGTCACCGCCGCCAGCCGCATCGACGACTCGCCGCTGCAGGTGGCGATCGGCACGACAGGCACGTCGGGCGCGGCCAGTCTGTACGCGCCGCGCAACTATGACCACGCCTACCGCGGCGGCATCACGGTGCGCGAGGCGCTGGCCAGCAGCGTCAACGTGCCGGCGGTGCGCGTGGCCGCCATGCTGGAGCCCGAGGTGCTGTTCGACCGCCTCAATGCCGCCGGGCTGCGGCTGGCCCACAACGCCGGCCACCACGGCCATTCGCTGGCCCTGGGCAGCGCCGACGTGGCGCTGCTCGACCTCACCAACGCCTACCGCATGCTGGCGCGCGGCGGGCAGTGGTCGCCGGTGCGCTGGCACCTCGATGCCGCGGCGACGACGCGGGGGGCCGGCCGCTCCACCGCGGCCACGCCGGCCCCGCGGCACGTCTTCGCGCCCGAGGCCGCCTGGCTCGTCTCGCACATCCTCGCCGACCCGGCCGCGCGTGCCGCCGGCTTCGGCCTCGACAGCCCGCTCGTGACACGCGGCCATGCGGCCGTGAAGACCGGCACCAGCAAGGACATGCGCGACAACTGGTGCATCGGCAGTACCGAGCGCTACACGATCGGGGTGTGGGTCGGCAACGCCAGCGGCCGGCCGATGCACGCGGTGAGCGGCGTCAGCGGCGCGGCTCCGGTATGGCGCGAGGTGGTGATGGCGCTCGGCCCCTCGCGCGCGCCGGCGCCCCCGGCGGGCCTCTTGGCCGCGGCCGGCGAGTGGTATCTCGCCGGCACCGAGCCTGCTGCGCTGCAGGCCGGCGCCGGCGCGCGGCTCTCCTTCGAGGCCGGCCGTGCCGGCGCCTTCGGCATCGAATCGCCGCGCGCCGGCACGGTGATCGCGCTCGACCCCGAGATCCCTCCGGCCGCCCAGCGCGTGGTGCTGCGCGGCGCGCCTGGGCAGTGGTGGCTGGACGGGCGGCCGCTTGGTACCGGCGCGCGCCTGGAGTGGCTGCCGCGCCCGGGCCGCCACGTGCTCGAGCGCCGCGACGCCTCGGCCAGCGACCGCATCGAGTTCGAGGTGCGGACCCTGCCCGCCCGCACGGCCCCGACAGGGCGAGCCGGCGCCGGCGTGGTCCATCGCGCAGAAGCCGCAAGCGCCGCCACCGTTCCCCAGGGCGGCTCCCTCGCGCCCCGCAACCCCGGCGGCGCGGCACCGGCGGCCGCCGCGCCTACACCGCGCCCGGGCTGAAGACGCGCTCGACAGCGGCGTCGATGACGACGCCGCACACGCTGTACAGCAACGATCCGATGAGCGCGGCCGTGAAGCCCGCGACGTTGAACCCGTCGAGCAGGGAGGCCGCGGCCCAGAACATGAGCGCGTTGATCACGAAGAGGAAGAGGCCCAGCGTGAGCAGCGTCACCGGCAGCGTCAGCAGCACCAGCAGCGGCCTCACGAGGGTGTTGAACAGCCCGATGACGAGGGCCGCCAGCAGGGCCGAACCGAAGCTCGCCACCGACACGCCGGAGTACAGGTGGGCCACCAGCAGCAGGGCCGCGGCGAGCAGCAGCCAACGCACGAGAGTCTTCATGCGAGGAGCATAGCGTGGCAAGAAAGCATCTCTTACCTAGGAAAAACGCTTCTCATCACCTATGAAGCGCATTACCATCGCGCCTGCCCGGAAGCCCCGTACCGAACGAGGCCCCTCGCAGGAGAGCGAAGCAGAGTGAAAAGCGATGCCCCGCGATCCTGCAAGGGGAACCCCGCACCAGGCCCGCAGAGGCCCAAGAAAGCAGGCTCCGGCATCCGACTCAACCACTGACGGAGATCACTCACATGGCAACTGCGAAGAAAGCTGCGAAGAAGGCCCCGGCGAAGAAAGCCGCCACCAAGAAGGCGCCGGCCAAGAAGGCCGCGACGAAGAAGGCGCCCGCCAAGAAGGCCGCCACCAAGAAGGCCGCGCCGGCCAAGAAGGCCCCGGCCAAGAAGGCCGCAGCGAAGAAGGGCGCCAAGCCCAAGGCCCCGGCCAAGAAGCGCACCCCCAGTGCCGCCTTCATGAAGCCCATGACCCCGAGTGCCGCGCTGGCCGCCGTGATCGGCGACAAGGCCCTGCCGCGCACCGAGGTCACGAAGAAGGTCTGGGAGTACATCAAGAAGAACGGCCTGCAGGACAAGGTCAAGAAGACCATGATCAACGCCGACGCCAAGCTGAAGGAAGTGCTGGGCAAGGCGCAGGTCTCGATGTTCGAGATGACCAAGGCGATCAGCGGCCACCTGAAGTGATCAGGCTGCGCTGAAGAGCACAGGGGCCCTTCGGGGCCCCTTTTCATTGGGTGGCGCTGCCGGGGCTATGCTTCCAAGGGGCTTGGCCTCAACCACCCTCTTCGCCCAGGGAGAACCCCAGGATGAGCCAGGTCCTCATCACCCAGTACCTCGCCGAGCTCGACCGGCTCAAGAAGGTCGGCGGCACCCATCGCGAGACGGTGGTCCGGGAGGCGTTCAAGGACCTTCTGAAGGGCTGGGCGCGGCAGCAGGACCTCGTGTTCCTGGCCGAGTACCCGCTCAAGACGGCCGCCCAGGACAACATCGCTGTAGACGGTGCCGTGCTGCACAGCATCCGCACAGCCCTCGGCTACTGGGAGGCCAAGGACGCGCGCGACGACCTCGATCGCGAGGTCGAGGCCAAGTTCAAGAAGGGCTACCCGCGCGACAACATCATCTTCACCGACGATGTGACCGCCGTGCTCTGGCAGGCGGGGCAGGAGGTGCTGCGCTGCCCGGTACTGGACACCGCCGGCCTTGAAAAGCTGCTCAAGCGCTTCTTTGCCTTCGAGCGCCCCGAGATCGCCGGCTTCCGCAAGGCGGTGGAGCAGTTCAAGGACGACCTGCCGGCCGTGCTCAAGGGGTTGCGCGAACTCATTGAGGCCCAGCTGAGCAGCAATCCAGCCTTCCGGAAGGCCGCCGCCACTTTCCTGGAGCATGCCCGCGAAGCCATCAACCCGGCGCTCGTCGAGGCCGACGTGCGCGAGATGCTCATCCAGCACATCCTCACCGAGGAGATCTTCGCCAAGGTCTTCGACGACAGCGACTACCACCGCCAGAACAACGTCGCGAAGAAGCTCTACGAGCTCGAAGACACCTTCTTCAAGGGCGGCCTCAAGAAGAGCACGCTGAAGGCGCTGGAGCCCTACTACGCCGCCATTCGGAGCGCGGCGGCGCAGATCGGCAGCCACCACGAGAAACAGACCTTCCTGAAGGTCATCTACGAGAACTTCTACAAGGTCTACAACAAGAAGGCGGCCGACCGGCTGGGCGTGGTCTACACGCCAAACGAGATCGTGCGTTTCATGATCGAGGGCGCCGACTGGTTGTGCGAGCAGCATTTCGGCAAGAGCCTGATCGACCGCGATGTGGAGATCCTCGACCCGGCCACGGGCACCGGCACCTTCATCTGCGAACTGCTCGAGCACTTCCGCGGGCAGGACAAGAAGCTCGAGCGCAAATACCGGGAGGAGCTGCACGCCAACGAGGTGGCCATCCTCCCGTACTACGTGGCCAACCTGAACATCGAGGCCACCTACGCCGCCATCACCGGCCGCTACGAAGACTTCCCCAACCTGTGCTTCGTCGACACGCTCGACAACGTGGGCCTGCACACCGCGGCGCACGGCACCACGGCCGACCTCTTCGGCAGCGTGAGCGAGGAGAACGTGGCGCGCATCAAGCGCCAGAACGGCCGCCGCATCAGCGTGGTCATCGGCAACCCGCCCTACAACGCCAACCAGGCCAACGAGAACGACAACAACAAGAACCGCGAATACCCGGCCATCGACGAGCGCATCAAGAAGACCTACATCGCCGAGAGCACCGCGCAAAAGACCAAGCTCTACGACATGTATGCGCGCTTCTTCCGCTGGGCGAGCGACCGGCTGGATGCGAACGGGGTGCTGGCCTTCGTGACGAACCGCAGCTTCATCGACAGCCGCACGTTCGACGGGTTTCGCAAGACGGTGGCGGCCGAGTTCGCCGAGATCCGCATCGTCGACCTGGGCGGCGACGTGCGCGCCAACCCCAAGCTCAGCGGCACGCGGCACAACGTCTTCGGCATCCAGACCGGCGTGGCGATCAGCTTCTTCGTGAAGAAGGCGGGTGCGGCAAACAAGAAGGGTGCCCGCATCTTCTATGCGCGGCGGCCGGAGATGGAGACGGCGGAAGAGAAGTTGGCGTGGCTGGGGGCAGGCTCCGCCTCAGGCTCAGACTACGAAGAGCTGCGCCCGGACAGTGATCACAACTGGATCAATCTGGGATCAAGCGCGTTCAACTCGCTGGTCGAGCTGGCGAGTGACGAGGTGCGATCCTCCACTTCGCCACGACGGGAGGCAGCATTGTTCAAGTCGTACGCGCTCGGGGTGAACACAGCACGCGACGAGTGGCTGTACGGCCCGACGGTGGAAAGCATCGAGCCACAGGTCAGGTTTCTGATCGAGGCATTCAACGCTCATAGCCCGTCGTCGAAGGAGTTCTCCGATTCGATCAAGTGGTCCGAAGCCACCAAGCTCCGGCGCGCAAGCGGCAAGACCGAAGCATGGAGTCCGCTGCGAACGCGGCAAGTGGTCTATCGCCCGTTTGTCAGGCAAACCCTCTTCGACTCCGCAGTCCTGATCGACCGGAGATCTGGGATCGACGAGTTCTTTCCGGGGCGTGAAGCCAGCAATCTTCTGATTGCGATGATCGGCGTGGCGACGCCGAAGCCGTTCTCCATCCTTGCCGCTCGCGATCCAGTCGATCTTCATGTGCTTGGCGCTGGCTCCGGAGCCAGCTACTTCCCGCTCCACCGATTCGACTCCGCGGGCACCCGCCACGACAACGTCACCGACTGGGTCCTCAAGCAGTTCCAGCAGCACTACCACCCCGGCAAAGGCCGCAAGCCGGCGGCGCTGACGAAAGAAGCCATCTTCCACTATGTCTACGCCGTTCTGCACGACCCGGTCTACCGCGAGGAATACGCGCTGAACCTGAAGCGCGAGTTTCCGCGCATCCCGCTGTACGGCAGCAGCGTCGCCGACTTTGAGGCCTGGACTGGCTGGGGCTCGAAGCTCATGGCGCTGCACATCGGCTACGAGGGCGTGGAGCCCTGGCCACTCACTCGCACCGACACTCCCGACGCGAAGGCGCGCGAGGCGAAGCAATCGCCCAAGTGCATCCTGAAGAGCGAGCCGGGCGCGGCGCCGGGCCAGCCGGGCCGCATCGTCATCGACAGCGAGACCGTGCTGGCCGGCGTGCCGGCCGAAGCCTCGCACTACAAGCTCGGCAACCGCAGCGCCATCGACTGGGTGCTCGACCAGCACAAGGAGAAGAAGCCGAAGGACCCCACCATCCGCGAGAAGTTCGACACCTACCGCTTCGCCGACCACAAGGAGCGCGTGATCGACCTGCTGGCGCGCGTGGTGCGGGTGAGCGTGGAGACGGTGGCGCTGGTAGAGGCGCTGAAGGCCGGGCCGCGCTAGTTCCGTGGGCGTGGGCGAGCCTCGATTCGTCCGGCTCTCGGCCGTCTTGCCGGGGCTGGATTTGATCGAGTTTTGGGAGTTTAGTCTGACTAGATAATTTCCCAAAACTTCTTATAAACTGCGCCCATGGACCCCGTGCGCAACCCCTACGCCCCTGGCGCGGGTACACCGCCACCCGAGCTGGCCGGGCGCGACGACCTGCGAGAACAGGTGCGCGTGGGCATCGAACGCCTGCGCCTGGGGCTGCAAGCCAAGAGTGTGCTCATGGTGGGCCTGCGTGGGGTCGGCAAGACCGTGCTGCTGGACCGCATGCGCGACGACGCCGAGGCCGCGGGCATCCACACCCTGCGCATGGAGGCTCCTGAGGGCCGCTCGCTGCCCGCGCTGCTGGCGCCCCAGCTGCGGCAGGCGCTGCTGCGCCTGAGCCGGCAGCAGGCGGCGAAGGCGCTGGCGCAGCGGGCGCTGCGGGCGCTGGCCGGCTTTGCGAAGTCGCTGAAGCTGAAGTACGCCGACATCGAGGTTGGCATCGACCTCGAGCCCGAACCGGGACTGGCCGACAACGGCGACCTCGAACACGACCTGCAGGCGCTGCTGGAGGCGGCCGGCGAGGCGGCCAAGGGTGCCGGCACGGCGCTCGTGATGTTCATCGACGAGCTGCAATACGTGAAGGAGGAGGAGCTCGCCGCGCTCATCACCGCCCTGCACCGCTGCGCGCAGCGACGCCTGCCCGTCACGCTGGTGGGCGCCGGCCTGCCGCAGCTGCCGGGCCGCATGGGCCGCGCCAAGTCCTACGCCGAGCGGCTGTTCGACTTTCCGCAGGTTGGGCCGCTGAATGCCGTCGCCGCCAAGTTGGCCATCATCAAGCCGGCCAGGGAGCAGGGCGTCGACTTCTCTGACAAGGCCGTCGATGCCGTGGTGTTGCAGACGCAGGGCTACCCGTACTTTCTCCAGGAGTGGGGCAAGCACGCCTGGGACCACGCCTCAAGCTCGCCCATCCTCGACACCGATGTGGCTGCGGCAAGAAAGACGGCCATCGCGGCGCTGGATGACAGCTTCTTCCGCGTGCGCTTCGACCGGCTGACGCCTGCCGAAAAGCGCTATCTGCGCGCCATGGCCGAGCTTGGGCCGGGCCCGCACCGCAGCGGCGACATCGCAGATAAGTTGGGCAAAAAGGTCACCTCGCTCGGCCCCACACGTGCGCAGCTCATCGACAAGGGCATGGTGTGGAGCCCCAACCATGGCGACACAGCCTTCACGGTGCCGCTGTTCGACGAGTTCATGAAGCGCATCATGCAGGGCGACGACTGGCAGTAGTAGCCAAGCCACCCGCACGGCCACGCCAGCTCACCCGACCAGCAACCCCGCTGCCCGCGCCGTGGCCACCAACCCCCGCGCGAACGCCTCGTACCCGGCGGCATTGGCGTGGATGGCGTCGCTCCTCATTCGCTCGTCGCCCAGCACCTCGGCCCAGCCCTGGCGGTGCAGCGGGATGCGCAGGGCCTCGGCCAGCTCGCCGTACATCGGGTGGTCGGTGAGCGAGCCTGTGAACTTGGCGGCGAGCGTCGGCCGCGGCACGGCGATGAGCAACAGCTGCGCGCCGGCGGCCCGCGCCAGCTCGCAGATGCGTTGCACGTAGGCGCGCGTCGCGGCCTCGTCCAGGCGGCGCAGGAAGTCGTTGCCGCCGATACCCAGCAGCACGAGCGCTGGCCGGTGCTCGTCCAGCAGCGGCGGTGTGCGCGCCAGGGCCTGCGCCGCCGTGTCGCCCGGCACGCCGGCATTCACCACCTGCCAGCCCGTGAGCTGCGCCAGCACGGCCGGATAGCTGGCCTGGACACCGCCCGCGCCGGTGCCGTAGGTGAGCGAATCGCCGAGCGCCAGCACGGTGGACCCGGGCGCGACCGGCTGGCCGCGGATGGGCTTGCGGCTGCTGCAAGCCGGGAGCACGGGCAGCGCCACCGCGAGTGCAAGCCCATGCAGGCCCCGCGCGATCCAGCGCCGGCGCGCAACGTCGGCACACGACGGCCTGTCCACGGGCAGGCCGCTCTGTGCGGGATCAGGGCGCGAATCGACCATCCGATTCAGTGTAGGCCGCCTGTGGGCTCGTCGCGAGCGCATGCCCCGCTCCATGCCGACGCACCGGCGCTTCGCCCGGCGGCCCTGCCGCCTCGGGCTGCAGACCGCGGCGCGCCCAGGGTGCCTCGGGCCTCAGCTCACTTCGAAGCGCGGCCCTGGGCTCCCAACGCGGCGGCCAGCGCCGCTTCCAGCGCCGGCTTGTCGGCATCGCGGAAGCCGGCATGCTGCAGTAGCACCAAGCCGTCGGGGCCGACGAGCACCGAGGTCGGCATCGCCTTGGCGCCGTAGCTGACGGGTGTCTGGCCAGCACTGTCGAAAGCGATCGTCAGCGGCGTCGCCATCTGCGGCTGCAGCGCGCGCAGGAAGGCATCGGCGGCGCTGCGTTCGCGGTCGACGTTGACCGCCACGACGCGCAGGCCCGCCGCGCCATGGCGCGCCTGCATCGCCGACAGCCACGGGAACGACAGCTTGCACGGCCCGCACCACGAAGCCCAGAAGTCCAGCAACACGACCTTGCCGCGCAACGCCTCGAGCTGCACGGGCCCATCCAGGCCGGGCAGGGCGAACGCGGGCGCACGCTGCCCGGCATCGATGGCGAGGGCCGGGGGCGCGATGAAGCCGGCGAGGGTACCCAGGCAAATGGCGCGTCGGCGCAGCGCTCGCTGATGGAGGTCGCGCCCGGCCTGGGCGGGCAAGGTGATCGTCTTGAGGATGCGGGGCATGGGTTGGGTCGGGTGGATTGAGGGTGTAGGCGTCTTGGTTCACGGGCCGATGCCCTTCACCCGTCGACGATCCAGTGCGGTGCACCCTGCGCGGCGAGCCAGGTGCGCGCTTCAGGCCCCTGCAGCATGGCCAGCGTGGCGAGCACGCCGGCCTCGATGCAGGTGGGCGCGGCCACGGTCACGGAGCGCGGCGCGCCGCGCACGGGCCAGCCGGTGCGCGGGTCGAGGATGTGTCCGTAGCGCACGCCGTTCCTGAAGAGGAAGCGGCGCGCATCGCCGCTGGTGGCCAGGCCACCAGCGGCGAGGGCGATCACTCCGGCCGCCACTGCGGCATGCGTCGAGCCGAAAGGCCGGTCGCCAGCGGCATCCGCCACCGGCTGCTCGACGCCGACAGACCATGCGCGCCCGTCGCCGCGCGGCCCGCTCACCGCCAGGTCGCCGCCGAAGTTGACGAGCAGGGGCGCAGCCGACCGCGTGCGCAGCAGCGCGAGCACGCGGTCGACCGCGTACTCCTTGCCGATGCCGCCGAGATCGAGCTCCATGCCCTCGGGCAGCGTCAGCAGCGGCCGCCGCCACTGCACGCGCGGCCAGCCGACACGCTGGCACAAGCGCTCGACGAGCGCCGGGTCGGGCAGGGTGCTGCCGCCGTCGAATCGCCAGGCGGCGCGCAGCACGCCGCTCGTCACATCGAAGAGCCCGCCGCTGGCGGCGTGGCAGTGCGCAGCGAAGTCGAGCAGGTGCGCGGTCTCGTCGTCCACGGCCACTGGCCGGCCGCTGCTGGCGTGCAGCCGGGCGACGACGCTGTCGGCGCGGTAGCGACTGAACTTGTGTTCGATGCGCAGAGCCTCCTCGCGGGCGAGCGCCAGCAGACTGGCGGCCACCTCGCGGCCCACGCCCTCGACCAGTACTCCACAAGGGCTCGCCATGGCCTGGAAGCGGCCGCACCAGCCCCCGGCGGTGGCGACAAGGGTGTCGTTCGCCACGGCAGCGGCTTCGCAGCTCGCGCCGGCGTCGGCCTGAGTGTCGGACCGAATGTCGGCCCACTCAGTGCCGTGAGGCCCAGCCGCGTGCACGAATCAGAAGCTCGTGCTGTAGCCCAGCAGCACGAGGGTTGCCTTCACCGTCGGCGCCAGGTCGAGCGACTGCAGCGCGCCGGGTGCGTTGCCCGGCCTGTCCGGCTGCTGGCGGTAGCTCTCCAGGCGGAGGCTCCACTCCGAGACGGCGCTCGTCGCCAGGCCCATCTTCACGCCCAGCGTGTTCGCCTTGAACGCCCCCAGGCGCGGGTCGGCCGAGGCCGCATCGAGTGTCGCGCGGTGCGTGGCACTGGACCACTCGCCGCCCTCCACCAGCCAGCCGCGCCAGAAGTCGGCCGCGCCCTGGCGGTACAGGCGCCAGCGCGGCTCGACGTGCAGGCCCTTGGCCACGCCCGGCAACTCGAAGCGGTAGCGGGTGTCGAGCGTGTGCGCGCGCACGCCCCAGTTGTCCTGGTAGTAGCGGTAGGAGACGTCGAGCACGTCGCGCGCGAGGTGCACCTTGTTCTGCCAGTACAGGCTGACGCGGGTGCGTGACTCGGGGCGCTGCTCGGCGACGTAGCGGTCGCCGGCGAGCAGGCCCGTGCTGCCGTCGATGACCGACAGCACCTTGTAGGGGTCGTTGTGATAGCCGCTGCCACGCCCGAGGCCGAGGTTGAGCTGCATCAGCCATTGCCGGTTGACCACCTGCGTCACGCCGAACAGCAGGTCGAGCACGTTGCGCGTCTCGTCGGGCTTGCGCTCGGCGAGCGCGCCATAGGCCGGGCGCAGCCCCACGGGCGTTCCGCCCACGGGCTTGCTGCGGTTGCCCTCCAGCGCCAGGCCGACGGTGAGCGTCGTGTTCTTGTCATTGAAGTCGCGCGCCAGCGCGGCACTGAGGCCGAGCGACTGGAAGTCGTACTCCGACGACACGTTGGCCACCAGCGACAGGCGTTGCGCATCGCCGAACGGCCGCTCCATCGAGGCCGCGAGGGCCACGCGCCGGTCGTGGAAGCTCGTGTCCAGCGGCGGTGCCCCGGGTGCAATGGTGTAGGTGCTGTTGCCCGACGGCGAAGTAAACGTCTGCGGCACCGGCTGCGGCACCGCGCCGTTGGGCGAAGCGCCGGTCAGCGAGTCGAGCGTGAGCTTCAGGCCCATGCCGACCTCGTTGCCGTCGGTGCGCCTGGCGCTGATGACCGGCTCGATGGCGCGGATGCGCCCGCCGGCCTCGTTGTAGAAGAGCACGGCGCTGTCGATCTTCCACTCGGCCGACGGGGCGCCCGTCGCGGGCGTCGGCGAGGCCGGCGCCGTGGCGGCCGGTGCCACGGTGCCCTGCGCGAACGCGGCG